>JAOZUO010000283.1 GCA_029938605.1 Deltaproteobacteria bacterium
CCGGTTCGGTCCTCACGCTGATACTCAGGTCATGAAAAACCAACGGACCCCGCACATGCCAGTGGCCGTAGCCATAGCCATGACCATGACCTTTGGGTGGATGTTGGGCCCCGGCTGTCCGCACCGGGGAGACGGTGCGTCCCGGGACAAGACTCAGTGGGATCGGGTGGCCACGAAGAAGAAGTACTTCTTGGCGGTGGTGAGCCCCTGGGACAAGGGGGTCGTCAATCCACTGGGTGACGCGATCAAGGCGGTTCCCGCCCACCGGCGCGGGGCGGCCATCGATCTCGGCACCGGCATTGGCAACGGTGTCCCCATGCTGGCCCGGGGGTTTGGGCGGGTGGTGGCCATCGACTACGCTCCCAAGATGGTCGCCGCCGCCCGCAAGCGCCACGGCCACTTTCCGAACGTCACCTTCGCCGTGGCGGACATGCGCAAGCTTGCCCGCTACCGAAACCGGTTCGACGTGGCGGTGGCCGTCAACTCCGTGTTGCTGCCCTCAAGCCGCGACGTCACCCGGATGCTACAAGAGGCCTTCCATACCCTCAAGCCCGGGGGCACCCTCTTCGGCGTCTTTCCCAGCCTGGAGAGTGAGGCCTACATCGCCATGCTCACCTTCGAGCGGGAGCACCGGAACCTGAATAACGAGCAGCGCGCCTGGGCACGCACCGAGCGGATCATCGATTCTGGGCGCATTGACTTCATCCGGGGCACCGTGGGCAGATCCGCCGTCCAACAGAAGTTCTACTTCCGCTTCGAGCTCATCCGTCGCCTGCGGCTCGCGGGGTTTCGCGACATCCAGGTCGGAAAGGTCGTTTACCCCTGGCGGCTACTCGACGACCCCCAGGCCCGCGCCTTCCGTGGCAACCCGGGATTCTGGGACTGGTTCGTTTCGGCGCGGAGACCCGCGGCGGCCAAGACGTCGCCTACGCCATATCAGTACCCCAAACGCCCTGATCAGCGCGCGCTGATCAGCGCGCCCTGATCAGCGCGCCCGGATCTACAGCTACGCGTACCGAATGTCGATGTACAGATAGCTGGGGTTCTTCCGGTAGGAGAGCTCGGCCTTGTGCGAGTAGCTGTCGACAGGGAGGTGGGGATCTGAGCCCACGTGTAGCTCGCAGGCCATGGGATCCTCGGGGTCGCCGGCGTCGATGTAGTAGTAGTTGCCCGCGGCGGACTGGGTGGGCGTCATGAAGTGCACGGTCTCCACGAAGGGGGACAGGTCGAAGGACTCATCCGTGCAGGTAGTGAGGCGGCACAGCCGCAGCCGGGACATGGTCTCCTCGTAGGAGAAGGCCCCTTCGGTGGGCTCCAGGGAGTCGGGCGTGGGCCGCGACCCGGCGTCGGCGGCCGCGATGGCGTTGATCTTGTCCAGGTCCGTCCGTTCGATGCGCGACACATACATCGCCTTGCCCCTGGCCGTGCGTGTCACGTCCCGCCGCTTCAGCTCAACGCCCATGAAGCGCGGATCCTCGTAGATGCGCTCGTGGGGCTTGTCGTACAGCAGCACCCAGGTAGAGCGGGTCTGCCCCACCAGGAAGGTCATGTCGCCAAGCAACGGGTGGGACACCTTGGCCATCCAGGCGCTGCGAAGGGTCTTGGGTAGGACCACATACCGCCCATCCTCATGCCGGATGCCCGACTCCGCTAGCTCAATGGTCAACTGACCGATCTGGCTTCGCAGGGCGGTAAGGAGCTTCCCCTCGGTCTGGGGCATAATCGCAGCCCCTGTGAATTGCGGCAGCCGCGCGAAGGTGGTCGCCTCCTGTCGCTCCATACCCGCCGTATCGGGCCGGTTGGGCGAGGACCCACTGCCGCCTGCCGCCCCCGGATGGGTTCCACTGGTCTTGCTGTCATCATCGTAGTTAGACATAGCTCACGCCCACGGATTTTACCGCGGAACGCAGACGATGTCGATGACCAGTACGCTTGTCACGCTTGTCCATTTGATCACAGACATTCTCCGCAAAGGTGATATTCCGACCAAACGCTAAAGGTGTCCACCGAATCGGTTTCTGGGTAAAATGGTGCATCGCCCCCTAAGGAGAGTTGCCGATGATAGGGACAGGGAGTTGGGTTCGATGGCCATTTGGTTTTGGCCCGAAGGCGTTGCTGCTTTTTAGGCTGGTCCTGGTCTTGGTCCTTGGGGGAGGCTGCGGGGGGGGTGACGGCGGTCTTGGGCGAGATGGTGGGGGGGATGCGGCGTTGGGGGATGCGGCGTCGGTGGATGGTGGGGTGGACGGGGCGGCGGTGGCGGCGTACGAGTTGATTGAGCAGCGTTTTCAGATGCAGATGATCGAGGGCGAGGTGGCCGGTGCGGCCTTTGCCATCGTGGAGGGGGGGGAGGTTACCCACGCCGTGGGTTTTGGTCGAAAGCACCCGGATCAACCTGGTGCGGTGGAGCCCACGACCCTGTTTCGGGTGGCGTCGGTCACCAAGATGATGACCACTGTCGGGTTGCTTCAGCAGGTGGAGGGCGGCGGTGTGGCTCTGGACGACTCCATCGTCGACCACCTCGGGGGCTTCGCCTTTGACTCCGAGGCCACGGCCACAGGCTCGGCCATGGCCGCGACCACGGCCGACATCACCGTGGAGCAATTGCTCACCCACTCATCGGGTATCGTGGACCATCTGACCGTGGACGCCACGGCGCTGTACCGGGATGCCACGGCCCTGCACGACTACACCTACGACGTGTTCACGGCGGTGGGGGGTTTTTGGGTAGAGCCGGGCCGGGTGTTTAACTACACCAACCCCGGGTTCATTCTGGCTGGGCTCATCATCGAGCAGGCCTCCGGCGAGCTGTACGGCCCCTATATGTCCGAGAAGGTCTTGGTGCCCCTGGGCATGGAGCGGACTTTCTTCGACCCCGCGGTGGTGGTGGCAGACGGTGACTACGCCACCGGTGAGATCAAGAGCGACTACTGGGCCGCGAGATATCCCAGCCGCCGCGTGGCCCCCGACACCTACGACAACCCCTGGGGCTGGCCCGCGGGGTTTGCCTTCTCCTCGGTGCTCGACCTCGGTCAGTTCGTGCGGTTTTTGTCCGACGGCGATGATGGTGTGCTCGCCGACGGGCTCCTGGAAGACATGAAGACTCCAAGGGTGAACACGCACTGGGCCGGCGACATCGGGTACTACGGCTACGGCCTCATGATCCAGCAGGGGTTCTTCGTGGGCGAGGCATTCTACGATCTCACGCTCCTCTCCCACGCCGGCGCTCTGGTGGGCTTCTCTTCCGAGCTGTTTTACGTCCCGGCCTGCGATCTCGGCTTTGTCACCCTCGCCAACTCGGATGGAGCGTACTTCTCACAGAGCCTGGAGGTGGTGCTACAGACCCTGTGTGACCTGCCCGCCCCCGTGGCCGCGCCGGAGTTGGAGGCGGACCCGGTCGACCTGCCCGACTTCGTCGGCACCTACCATGAGCCCTGGCATTTGGGCGACATGATCGTGACCCAGGACGCCACAGCGCTGTATGTGGAGATCCCCGGATTGGTCATGTTCGCGGACTACGAGCCCCTGCTCCTCCCCTACGCGAAGGATTCATTCATCCTCGAGATGGGCTACTCATACAACGTGACCTTTGTTCGCGGTCCGGGGAGCCAGGTGGAGCTGCTGCGTACCCGTGGGTTTGTGGGGCAGCGGATTGATCCGGGCGCGCCGCCCTCACCGTCACCGTTGCCGTTGGCTTTGTCCAGGGTGCCGAGGGTTTTCGCTCGGAGTCCGCTGTACGCGCCTCTCGCGCTGCCCAGATCCAGGCGTCAGCATCTGCGACGGGTACGGCGCTAGCGGTAGTGGGGGGGGCGGGCGATGGCGGTAGAGACGGGTACGGCGCTAGCGGTAGTGGGGGGTGCGGGCGATGGAGCGGGTGGGGACGGCGAGGGTTAACGCGGCGACCCGGTTGAGCCTGCCGAGCCTGCCGAGCCGGTTGACCTTGAGGCCCTGGGTGCTGAGGGTGTAGAGGTGATCGTCGATGAACAGGGAGCGGTTGATGGCCACGTTCCAGTAGCTCGAGGCGGGGCGGCTACACTGGTAGGGGCTGCGGGCGCAGGCGGCGCGCTGGGCCAGGTCGCTGTGGTCGATGGCGCCGATCTCGTGGAAGCCGCGGCCGGGACCGGAGCCCACGGACTCGCGGTTCGAGCTTCCAGCGTTGGAGTTGACCCGGACCAGGACCAGCCCGTTGAAGTGGCCGCCGTTGGCGTGATATCGGTACACGGTGAGGGGCAGGGCGAGGATGTTTTTGCGGGCGTTGTAGGTGAAGGCGTGGTGGTCCCATTGCGCGGTGGAGCGGGAGGTCCCGCGCCCGGTGGTGAGCTCGTAGTGGGCGGTGCGGCGCGGGTTGGACAGGTCGCTGACGTCGAAGATCTGCAGATGCGCACCCTTGACGCGGCCGTTCTCGTCGGCGTTCTGGCCCACGGTGAGGAGCTTGTCTTTTCCCAGCGGGTGGATGTAGCTGGAGAAGCCGGGGATCTTGAGCTCGCCACGGACCGTGGGCTCGGTGGGAGCCGAGAGGTCCAGCGTGTAGAGGGGGTCAGTGCGGCGGAAGGTCACGAGGTAGCCCTTGTCCCCCATCATGCGGGCGGCATAGATGCGCTCGTTGGGCGCCAGGCCGCGAACACTCCCCACGGTGCAAAGCCCCTCGCCCTTTTGGCGGAGTACGAATACCGCGGAGCTGGTGGTCCAGGAGCGGCCCCGCCAGCGGTTCCAGCGATGCCAGGGGACCTTGCCCACGTAGCCGCGCTCGGTGACCGCCACCCGGAGGTGGTTCTTGTGCTCATCCATGGAGAACTGGTTGAGCAGGGTGCCGGGGACCCATCCGCTGGCGGCGAAGGTGGGCGCGCCCTTGCCCGAGCCCAGGTCGAACTTGTGAATGGCCGTGCCCGACTGGCGCGGGTTGCTCGGGTTGGTGGCGTTCGCGGCGGCGTAGAGGCTTTTTTTCGAGGCGTAGACCTTCATGCCGCTGGCCATGATCCCCGTGGCGTGCACCGGGCCACCGTGGGTGTTTATGCGCGTGAGGGTGAGCAGGTTCGACGCGATGCCCGTGGTGGGCAGGTACAGGTCGCTGCAGCCCAGGAGGGGACGCGTGGAGTGGACGCCCCGTTGATGCTCGAAGCGGATGGTCGGCATGAGCTGGGACAGGGGCATCGTGGTCACGGCCCTGCGGATGTCCGATCGGAGCTGGGCCAAGGCGGCGGTGGTCATGCCGCCGTAACGGTACCGGCTGTACTTGCCCAGGACGGATCGAATGGCCTTTGGAATGGAGAAGCGGAAGTTGGACACCAGGTAGACGTTCCGGCCGATCATGCGGGCGCGGAGCATGGACCCCTCCACGTCGATGTTGGCCACGAGCTTGGGGCTCTTTCGATCCTTGATGTCGAGCACGGTGACCTTGGTCACCTGGCGGTGGATGCGTGTCGGCATGGGGCGTCCCCGGCGCTGGAAGCGGGTGGTGACCGGACGGTTCGCCAGGCCCGGACGGACGCCCATAAGGACGGTGGAGCGGGAGAAGACCACGAGCCGGTCCCCTTTGATGAAGAGCTGGTGCGGCGTAGAGCGTTTTCCCACCTCGTAGCGGGCCACTACCCGGGTGGATTTGGCGGGCCAGCTCTTGACGATGACCACCTGGCGGCCGTGGATGGTGTAGATGTACTTGCCGTCGGTCTTGACCCGATCGGCCTCGTCCACGCCCACCACCTGATTGTTGGTCTTGGTGAAGTAGCCCGGTCCTGAGCCCGAGCCCTTGGCGGCGGTGGAACCATCCGTTGGGGGAGCGCTCGGCCGGGACCGGGGTGCGCTCTTGCGAGCGGATGGGGAGCCGGGCGCCTCGCGGTTTGTCGAGCGCCTGAGCGTGGGCCTGGAGATGGACCTGCCGCCCATGGGCCCACGTCGATGGTGCCGGTAGCGATAGCGGTACCGATAGCTGTTCATGAGCTGCACCACGTACTGATCATAGACGTGGTCGGCCAATCGACTCCGCACGGACCTGCAAGAGCGGACCTGCACCAGCTTGAAGGGCCCGCGGGCTACGCCGAGCCGCTTGTTGTCATGGGAGGTGGGGGGCCGGTGAAACACCTTGCTCGTCTTGTCGCCGCACCCCGCCAGGGTCATCACCGCCGTCGCTACCGTAATGATTGTCGTTTTCCACATGGCCGCACCTCAGGTTTTTCGCTTGGTTCCCTCCTACAACGCACCTGAGATGAGAGATCTTACACTAGCGGCCGGACCACCGGCCGGACCACCGGCCGGACCACCGGCCGGACCGGCCTCGCTAGCTCAATATAGGAGTCCCCCCGGCTTTGCCGGGGAGGCCTTCACAGTTTGAC
>JAOZUO010000142.1 GCA_029938605.1 Deltaproteobacteria bacterium
GGGCTTGGCGTGACCGCCCTTCCCCTTCGTGCGGGCAAGGCGGCGGGCGGCCTGGCGGCTGGCGCTGGGAGACATCCAGGCGGCGTAGCCTCCGGCGAGGAGGTAGGCGTCGATGCCCTGGGCGCGGATGGGGTGGATCAGGTAGGGCGTGAGGCGCCCATCCTGATCGTAGATCACCACCTGACGGCCCTTGGCCTGGATCTTCACTTTGCCCTTCAGCAGTGGCTCGACGGAGCGAAGCAGAGCCCCAACGATGTGCCCCACCTTGTGGGGCGCCGCGTGGCGAACATCCACCACGATGGGCGGCGTGGGACCGGCGAGCCACTTGCGCAGGGTCTGGGCGGTGATGCGGAACCGGTGCTTTTGCACGCCGTCGACGTAGTTGGCCGAGGCGATGCCCCGCTGCTTCACCTTGGGCTTTCGCACCAGGCGGTCGCTCGAGCTGCCCGCGATGGCCAGGGCGGCGCCGATCACCATGACGAAGGTCGCCAGTACCAGGGTCAGGTTCCAGTGAATCTGCCGAATCTGCCGAATCTGCGGAATCTTCATGATCCTGCCTCCCCCCCGCCGAAGCGGGACTCCAGCTTGGAGCCGCCCCAGAAGGCGAACAGCGCGAAAAGTACGATGCCAAAGGTCACCACGGCGGGGCTGACACCCAGCCAGGAATCGAGCGTGGCCCCCGGGCCGAGATCGCCGGCCTTGGTGAACGACGCGAAGCTGTCAAAGAACTCGGCGAAGCCGAAGATACCCACCAGAAGACCGCCCAGGTAGGCGGCGGCGTCCAGCTTGCCCGTGGCCAACGCCGGCACACTCGTCCCCGGACAGTAGCCTCCTATGGCGAACCCAAGCCCCACCAGGATCCCTCCTACCATCACGGGCCACAGGCGGGTGGGATTCAGATACACCAGGTTCAGGTCCAGCACGCCCAGCAGCGCCAGCCAGTACAGGCCCAGGATCGCCACTACGATGGCCGTGAACATCACCCGGAGCACCGTGAAGTCCGTCAGGTAGAACTGGGCCGTGAGCTTACGCGCGTTGGCCAGCCCGCCCTGCTCCAGAAAGAAGCTGAAAGCGGCGCCGATGAGCAGAGCGGCGATGATGAACCCCACCTCGCCGAAGACGCCGGTCTTGAACAGTGGTGCCATCATAGCCATTGCCTCCTCACCAGGGCCGCTCCAGCGAACCCGGCGCCGAAGAAGCACATCAGGAAGACCCATCCGGAGATGGCCAGGGTCGCCCCACCGCTCAGGGCAAGCCCCGACGTGCAGCCCCCCGCCAGCCGGGCTCCGAACCCGGCCAGGAGCCCACCTCCCGCGGCCAGAATGAGCCGCCAACGCGAGGAGATACTCGGACCCCGGGAGACCTCCCTACGGATCCGCCCGGCGGCGAAGCCCGACAGGAGCCCGCCGAAGATCATGCCCAACACCTGGTAGACCAGGAAATTATCCAGGGGGGCTTTCTTCTTCGTGGTGTACTTTTTCCAGTACGACTGCGTGTGCGCGTGGGTCGGCGCCACGGTCTCCACCACCGCGGCGTTCAGCCGGGTGAAGGCGCCCGACGCTCCGAGCCCCCGCCCCACCAGCACGAACCCCGCCAGGAGGCTGATGCCGAGGCCTATGCCCGCCAGATACGGGTTCATATAGGGTTTCGGTTGAATTTTCGTTTTTTCGCTCTGACTCATTTGTCGTCCTCGCTGGTCGCGCTGTCCGCCTTAGCGTCAGCGGCCGCCTCCCGGGCGAGGTCCGCCCGCCACTGGGTCTCTATCTCCTTGTACTGGCGCCACCACTTGTAGTGGTGCCGGTAGGCGTATAGCTCGGGAACCTTGCCAGTGAACATGGAGTAGAAGGCCGGTCGCTCCTCGGTGAGCACCGCACCCATGTAGACGTGCACAAAGAGCCCGGCGAAGATCCCCCCCACGGCCAGGAAATGAAAGAGGATGGACCACTGCACGAGCCAGGGCGGGCCCAGGTGGAAGGCCATGATGAGGCCGGTCGCGATGATCACCGCGGAGCCGCCATACACCGCCAAGCCGTAGAGCTTCTGCCCGCCGTTGTACATACCCTGAGGAGGCAGGTCCACCCGCTTACCCAGGATGAGCAGGCCGCGGTTCTTCATCCACACAAAGTCGTCCCAGTCCGGGATGAGGTAGTTGGTGACCGTGGGCACCAGGTACTTCCGAAACCCGAAGATTCCGTACACCAGCAGCACCAGGGTCCACAGAACGCCCGCGGTAATGTGCACCTTCAGGATCATCGATGGACTGCCAAAGACGGCGATCATGAAGGTACGCCACCAGGCGGGGGCGATCTGGTAGGCGGATCCGGCCAGGAGCGCACCGCCCGTGGCCAGCTCCGTCACCCAGATGGAGACGTTGAACCAGTGCAGCAGGATCACCGCGGTGTCGTGCTTTTTGATATCGCGCCGCTGGAGCTCCTCGCGCTGGGTAGCGTCCAGGGTCACGTGGGGTTCGAGCAGGCCGGTTTTCGAAGGTGACATGGTCTACTCCTCGATGGGGTGCTCGCCGCGGCGGAGCTGGGTGAAGAAGGCGACGGCCTGGCCCAGGAAGGCCGCACCGATGGCGGCCAGGATCAGGGGCCGCGCCACACGACTGAGCAGCCAGGCAGGGGTGGAGAGCTCCGGGGCCGGAGGCGCATAGCGGTCGTGGATCAGCTTCCACTGGCGTTCCCCCGCCAGGTAGCGCACGTTCGGGCCAAGCTGCGCGTCCACGCTCTCGAGCCGATGACTCCCGGGCAGGTGGCGCGACACGTCGCTCTTCGGATCCTCCAGGTCACCGAAGTGGCGACAGGAGGTGATGCAGGTCGTCACGCAGGCCGGCTCCTGGCCCTGGTCGAGGCGGGAGGCGCAGAAATCGCACTTGTCCACCTTCTCGCGTGCCTCATGGTGGTAGCGCGCACCATAGGGACAAGCCTTGATGCACACACCGCACCCGATGCAGAGATCCGCGTCCACCACCACGACGCCGTCAGCGCGCTTATAGGTGGCCTTGGATGGACACGCCTCCACGCACGCCGGCTTGTCGCAGTGCATGCACAGCCCCACGTAGAACGTGGAGACCAGGCCCTCAGAATCGAGCACGGGCCCGATGGGCACCACCCAGTCGCGGCTCTCGGCCTCGGGCGCACCCCACTGAACTTTACATGCGGCCACGCAGGCCTGGCAGCCCACGCAGCGCTTCATATCGATGACCATGCCATACGTCGTCATGATCGCCTCCCACGCGTCGGTCGTATACTGGCCAGGGGATTGGGCCAGTTTCGTTTCTTGCGGGCCTTGCGCACGGTCACCCAGCTCACCCGCATGCCCGTGGCGCCGGTGTCCTTATCCGGGATGCAGCGCACCATGAGCTCGGTGTCGGACACGCCTCTGTTGTGCGCCAGCTTCGTCAGGTGCGACCGGCTACCGAAGCCGTGCACGGTGTACACGCAGTCCGCCCGGATGCCCGGAGTGACTTTCGCCGGCAAGGTTCCGGCGGACTTACCGTTGGAGTCCAGAAGCTCCACTTCGTCCCCGTCCTTGATGCCGAGCTTTTTTGCCTCGACGTCGTTGATCCAGAGCACGTTCACGGGGTCGATCTCTAAGAGCAGCGGGTTGTTCTGCGTACGGCCGAAGGTATGCGCGGGGCTCCGCCCATTCAGGAGCCGATAGCTGCCCTTGGGGGGTTCCTCCGTGGGCTCCCACCGGGGCATCGGGTCCACGCCGTGCTCCTTGAGGGCCTCGGAGTACAGCTCGATCTTACCGCTCTTGGTGTAGAACCGCGCCGGGCGCCCTTCGGTCAGGTACGGCGACCCGGCCTTCACACGATGTATCCCGCGTCCCTTCATGGTCTCCAGATCCACGCCCAGGGGCAGGAAGGCGCGATCGAGCACCAGCTCGATGTTGGGACAGGGCAGACAGGCGTCCTCGCCCAGGCGCAAGGCGAGGTCCCGGGCGATCTCAAAGCCTCCCCTGGCCTCCCCCCGGGGCGCCACGATGGGCTGACGCAGGGCCACGAAGGGGGTCTTGGCGGAGCCCACCTTGAGGGGCACGTCGTACCGCTCCAAGTAGGCCGCCTCCGGCAGAACCACGTCGGCGTAGAGCACCGGCTCGGTGGGCATTATGTCCACGGCCACCACGAAGTCCACGGCGCGAAGGGCCTTGCGGGTCTTCTCAGGCCGGGGCCAGCTCTTGATGACGTTCTGACCGTAGATCATCAGCCCCTTCACGGGCCGCGGCTTCCCGGTGATCATCGCGTCGATGAGAAGCTGGGCAGGGAGGCCGTCCTCGGCGAGGGGATACTTCCCGCCAGGAATGGGGAAGTGGTCGTCCGGGGTGATCTGGGGCGGGCACTCGCAGGAGCCGATCTTCACCCGACTGGGCAGGAAGGTGCCTCCGCGCCGGCCCCAGGAGCCCAGCAGCGCAATCACGATGGCGATGGCCCGCTGACGCTGGTGGTCGGTGCCGTACCAGGTCACGTGGCGACCGGGGTGCACCACCACCGCCGGGCTGGCGTGGGCCATGCGCCGCGCCACCAGGCGAATATCGCGCTCCGGCAACCCGGTGATCCGGGCGGCCCAGGCGGGCGTGTGCTGCTTCACGTGGGCCTTGAGCTCATCGAGGCCCGTGGCGTGCAGTTTCAGGTAGGCCTCGTCGTAGAGCCCCTCCTCCAGCAGCACGTGGATCCACGCCAGGAGCAGCGCCGTGTCCGTCCCCGGCTTGATGGGCAGGTAGAAGTCGGCCTTGCTCGCGGCCACGGAGAACCGGGGGTCCACCACGGCCAGCTCGGCGCCCCGGTCCAGAGCGTCGGCGAACTCATGTACCTGGGAGGTGTGGACGTTCTCACCGATGTGAGAGCCCAGCAGCACGATCATCTTCGTGTGCTCGAAATCCAGGCGCTCCGGAGAGCCCACGTCCATTCCAAAGGTGTGCTTGAAGGCGCTGATCCGCGGACCACGACACTGGCCGTAGGAGGCCACGCTGAAGGTCGGGGTGCTGAAGTGCTTGAGCACGGACTTCATAAAGAAGGCCGACATGCCGTGGGGCGCCATGGCCATGGCCGAGGGGCCATACTCCTTGCGGATCTTGAGCATTTTGGTGGCCACGAGGTCCAGGGCCTCATCCCAGCTCGCCCGCCGGAACTTCCCCTCCCCGCGCTCACCGGTGCGGATGAGGGGGTGCGTGAGCCGGTCGGGATCCGTGTGGACCAGGTACCCGGCGTTGCCCCGGGCGCAGAGGTGACCCTTGCTCATAGGGTGATCCGGGTTGCCCCGCAGGCCCACCAGCTTGCCGTCCTCCACCTGGCCCAGGATGCCGCACCGCCAGAAGCACATCTCGCAGATGGACGGGATCTCCACGATCTTGCGCTTGTTCCGCCGGGCGGTCCTCGGAGCGGCCCGGGCCGCCTCGGCGCCCAGACCCAGTAGGTCAGTGGAGGCCACCGCGACGCCGGCCACTGCCGCGCCCTTACCCGAGTGGCGAAAAAAATCGCGACGATTCACTCGCTTAGTCATTGTTCCCCATAGCCTCCGCTGCTTGTCCCGCTCTGGCCCTCGTCCCCCGTCGGCGACGGCTCCTGAGCTCCGGTATCTAGATTGCGGCCTTCCAGACACTCCAGAAATGCCTCGCGCATGAGCTCCATGGCGACGAGGATCTTAGGCTGCAAGAGCCGGTAGCGAGCTCTACCACCCTGTCGAAGAACCGCGACGATGCGCTTGTCTCTGAGCACCTTGAGGTGCTGGGAAACATTGGCCGGGCTGAACCCGGTCTCCGTCGAGAGCTCCGAGGCGGTCCGCTCTCCGTGGCTCAGGATTCGAATCAGCATGGACCGACGAGGGCTCGAGGTTGCGTGACAGAATTCCGCCATGAGCTCATCAATCTCGGTGATACGATATTTCGACATTGCGAAACACCTATACTCCCGACAGGTCACCCCGTCAAGCTATTTACCCCTAGTTTTCATGCAGTTAACAGGCCTTTGTCGATGGTCTTACTGTACTATAGAGGCATATTGTTTCAGTGGGGATGAGGCATTTTGCAGCGGGGAGCGAGCCCAGCGGTCAGCCTGGAGAGGCTGGCGGTGAAGGTGCGATAGATAGGATCGTCATACCGCTTGTGGCAGTCGACGCAACGCCCCACCTCGAGGATCCGATAGAGCTCGCCAGGCGAAAGGGCGCGAGCTCCCGGACGGGTGGCCCGGGCCAGGCTCGTCCCGGCGAGGGTAGTCCAGCCGTCCCATGGCACGCCGTCGGACCAGGCTGGGATGGGCATGGGGTGGGTGGCCGCCGGGGGGGGCCTCGGGTCCGCGATGAAACGCCACCGGTCCTGCCACCGCTCCGCCGGACGACGCACCGCCCTCCCCCGCCCCAGGCCGAGGGACCGGGTGTTGCGGTGACAGCTAGCGCAGGATCGCGACCGACGCTGGGTGGTGTGCGGATCCGCCGGGGCATAGAGCCTCGAGCACACCGTCTTGTCGCCGTCATCCCTTGGCCTTGGCCTTGGCCCTAGCCCCGGCCTCGGCCTCGGCCCTGGATCCACGCACAAGGGCATGCCCGGCAAAAACGGCCCAATGCGGCCGTCGCGGTGCACGCCCAGGGTGGGCGCGTCGATGACCATGGGGCCGGGTGTCTCGATCCAGCGCCCCGCCGTGAAGGCACCGGTGACGCTGTCGAACTGGCGCCCGGCAGCATCGCGCCGGGTGTGGCAACCGTAGCACTGGTGACTCCAGTCCGTGTGGCATGCCTGGCAGGTGAGCCGCTCGTGCCCAGGCAGGGTGTGCGCCGCGTCCCGGGGCGTGGGGCGCACCAGGCGCGCCCGGCCGTCCACCCGGCGATACAACACCCAGGCGCCTCCCCTCTTGGGTCCTCGCCCTGACCTCGGCCCCGCCCCTGGCGCCGGCCCGGGCCGGAAACGCAGCGCGAGCAGAGCCGTACCCCGCGTTGTGCGCGCTACCGGCGTAAACGCGGGCGTGGGGGAGATGATCTTGCGCCCCGTGAGGAATCGGGCGATGCGGAGGGTGATCTCGTCGTTGGGCAAAATGGCGCTGAGACGGGCGGGCCCCGTCCGACCGTGGCAATCAGTACAGGCGATGTCTACCTGCTGCTCCTTGTGGACATACCGCTCACCGTCCCCCATGAGCCCCGTGG
The DNA here is from genome assembly GCA_029938605.1 of Deltaproteobacteria bacterium. Lineage (GTDB taxonomy): Bacteria > Myxococcota_A > Polyangia > HGW-17 > JAJRWW01 > JAJRWW01. Next base: position 7,140 of record JAOZUO010000142.1, read on the forward strand.
AGGTGTGACAGTCCAGGCAGGTCATTCCGGCCCGGGCGTGCACGTCCGCCCGGGCTCGCCCCACCCACCGGCCGTCCTTCAATCGTCGCACCCCGGATGGGGACGCTCCGACCCCGGCCCCAGGCACTGCCACGGGCTGGTGTCCGGGTTCGGCCACGCCCTCATGCCAGCCGTAGTAGCTGAGCGCCACCCGCCCGGAGCGGGAATGGCAGCCCGTACAGACATCAGACGTCACGCCGAGTTGGAGCTGTGGGTGGGCGTCGTCAGTGGCCCCAGGCTTTAAATGACAAGCGCTACAGCCCCCACCGCGGCTTCGCACCTTGGAGGACTTGTGGCGGGTGGACAGGTGGCAGGTGGCGCAGAGCTTCCGGGCGTGAGCCTCGGCCGGTCGGTTCGGGGTCGCCAGGGCCGATGTCGTCACAGCGTGATTCCAGAGGTGGGTCGCGGCCGTGGGCTCAACCACCTCCCCGAAGGCCTGGCGATTCACCGCCAGGATGCCCCGCGCCGTGGCCATAAGGCTGGTCTTCACCCGGGCCACCGCGGCCGGATGACAACCCACGCGACCGCAGGTGCGCCAAGCGGTGGAGAGGTCTCCGGGGAGTCGCTCCAGGCCGGTGTGCGCCCGATCCTTATCCAGGGAGGCTGGATTCCCGAGGTGACAGCTCGAACAGCCCAGGGCGTCATGAGAGTGGAAGCTCGGCAGGGCCCGGGCCTCACGCTGGTGACAGGCCACGCAACGCTCAGGCCGGCCCCGCAGCTCGAAGGCCACCCCCGCGGAGCTCAGGCCCGTCCTCCGCTGACGCTCCAGCCCATAGGCGATCACCAACAACGCGGGAGAGGCCGCCACGAAGCCAAAGAGCGCACGTCGACGCCACCGGGGCATCCCTGCCCCGCTCACGCCGTCCCTCGCGCCACATACGCAGCCAGACAGACGACGAGGTACACCGCAAGGCCCAGGAGCCAGCCCCTTTGCACGACGGCCTCGGGGATCCGCCAGCGGTGGCCGGGCTCTCGCGGTACATGACCCAGGGCCCCCAAGAGCCCCACCGCCCCCACGACCCCCGCCACCGTCACCCACGCCACCGGGACGTGGTGCAGCAGCTCCTGGGCGCCGATGAAGTACCAGGGCCCCCAAAGCGCGCCCCGGGCCATGCCTGGTGGGAGGGCTGGGCCGGGGTGGTACACCAACGCCACGGCGGTGATCGCGGCGGCAACCACGGCGGTGATCACGAAGCCCGCCCAGACCCGCCGGGCATGGGCAATGGCCACAAGCCAGGGAACCAGGGAGAAGGTCACCAGGTGGTGCAGATACACAGCGTGGAGGGGGCCGTCAGCGTCACCAAAGAACATCCTGGACAGATCCTCCCCTACACCGGGCACCACTCGAACCGCGGAGATCGCGATGGTCTGCGCGGCCCGGGCCTCACCGTCGCCCCGGAGCAAAAAGCCCGAGAACATCGCTCCCATGCCCAAAACCGCCACGAGCACCAGCCGCCACCAATCCCCCGGAGACAGCTCCCGGTAGCTGCGGGAAAACACATGATCCACCGTGTGCAAAAGCAGCGCCACCACGAACAACTGCCCCCCGAGGTTGTGCGCCGCGCGCACCAGGAAACCATAGGCCACGCCGCCTTGAATCGCCTCGGTGGACGCCAACGGCTCGCTCGGATCGTACACCAGCCCCAGCACGATTCCGGAGATCACCGTCACCGCCAGGGCGGCAAATGCGACCTGGCCGAGGGTAACTCCGGTGGGTCGTAGCCATCGGTCCAGGGGACCGACAATAGGCGCGGGATCAGTCCTCGACATGGATCACCACCTCGCCCCGGGAGTCCACAGACGTCCGGAGACGACGCAGAGGTCTGGTGGCCGGGCCGCGCAATGGTTTGCCCTGGCGATCGAAGCGGCTGCCATGGCAAGGACAGAGGAGCTGGTCGCCTCCAGAGGACGCGCGCACCCTACAGCCCAGGTGGGTGCAGCGCCGATCCAGGGCGACCACCTCGCGCCCCCGACCCCTGAAAAGAAACGCCATGGGGAACGTACGGATAGCGCGTCCAATGGCGCCGGGCCTCAGCCCCGTGCGGATGGCGCGCGACGCCTGTCGGGGGGCCGATCGCACCAACCGAAGGGCTAGATAGGCCCAGCCCCCGGCAAAGAGCAAGCCGCCCCCCAGGGCGAGCCGGGCGATGGTCTCCCGCCGCCAACCGGACTCCGGCGCATCGGTAGGTTCGTCGTGTGCCACGCCTACGGAATAGAACGAGCGCCACCATCTGGCAAGGGCTCACTTTTTGAGCTTGCAGGGCGGAAAGGGCGGCCTCTTGCGGTAGGGGAAGGCTTTCTTGAAGCGGTGCGCGTACATGCGCCAAACGTTCTTGGCGGAGTAACAGGCGCCCTTGTGTATGTAGACCTTGGTCAAGGTGTAGGCAGCCTGGCGTTGGAGCTTGGTAAAGGGTTTGACACATCCGCCCTGCAGGAGCACGTGGAGGATCCGGCGAGCGTACTCCAGGGCATCGACGTTGTCGGCCTGGGTGCTTAGGATCTTCTGGGCTTGCAAGAACATCTGTCGGGGCTGGTGGCGACTCTTCTTACACCGCTTGATCAGAGAGTATTGGGACGGCGGCGCCATGGGCTCAGCGGGCGGCGTCATGGCCTTCGAAACCGCCGCATCGGGCGCGGAGACCGGTCGCATGGCCTCGGGACTCGGAGGTGTCCGCTTCTCGACGGCGCCATCTGTTTGCGGGGGGGGCGCCTTGACTCCGGCGTCGGAGATCCGGACAGCGGCGGAGGGTTGTCGGGAGGTCTTTGGGGCCCGAGACTTCTCCTGGCCGATGGGATTGAGCAGGTACATTACGAGCCCACCCACCACCAGGCCCACCAGGGCGAAGAGCAACCCCGCCCCCATGGAGGACCGGGGCTTGCGGGCTTTGAGCCCGCCGATGATCCGTTCCGAGGAGCGGCCGGCCGAAATCGCCATGGACCCCCCGGCCTCCTTCAACTCCACCAGATCCGTCTGCGTGGAGACCACGGTCTCCACGCCGTCAGAGGGACTCCGCGAGGTGATGGCGTCGATGGTGATGGTGGCCGGGCTGTCCTGGCGCCCCGGCGGCAACCTCTCGAGCCGATGCAGCACCTCCATGGCGTCGGGACGGTTGAGGGGATCCTTGACCAGCAGCTCCGACAAGAACCGGCCCATGGGCTCATGCTCTAACGATTCGGGCAGCTTCAAGGGATCGTGCACGGTCCGCTTCATGATCTCGTGCAGCTCGTCCTTGCCAAAGGGCGCCGTACCCACGACCAACTCGAACATCGTGGCGGCCAGGGCATAGACGTCTGAAGCCTTGGAGTGCTTCTTACCCAGCATCACCTCCGGCGCCAGATAGGGCGGCGTACCCATGATGATGCCCTCGGCGGTCAGGTTCGGGTCCACCTCCCGGCGGGCGATACCGAAGTCGACGAGCTTCACGCCGGCGCGCTTGTCCGCACGCAAGAATCGCACGATATTGGAAGGCTTGATGTCCCGGTGGATGATACCGCTCGCGTGCAGCTCCACCATGGCCGACGCCACGGGAATAACGAGCGAGAGCACCTCCGAAGGTTTGAGCCTGCCGCTGGGCTGCAGGGAGAGGAACTCCTCCAGGTCGATGCCGTCGATGTACGCCATCACCAGGAAGAACTGCCCCTCGATATCGGCCGAGATGAAATCGTGAATCTCCACAATGGCCGGATGGCTCACCGCCGCCAGGGCCTGGGCTTCACGCTGAAACCGGGTCTCTAACCCAGGGGAGTTGCTGGTAATGAGCTTGATCGCGACGTTGCGATCCACATTGAGCTGTTTGCCCAGGAACACCGTGCCCATGCCGCCGGTGGACAGGGGCTTAACGATCCTGTACCGCCCATCCACCACGCGATCAATGAGCGGCACGGTGGTGTGCGCCCCCTCCGGAATGTGATCAGATTCGGAGCCGATCTTCACGGTTCTGTTTTCCTCGGACATAGGCGACGACAGATCTACGAATCCACGAGTCTACGGGCGTACAGGTCTACTGGTCTAGAATCGATTATTAGCAGCCGAGCGGGCGCCCTGCAACCGGCGGTTCGTAGGTCGCCTCGCCGAGCTCCGTCCTGGGCGCGCTGCAAATCCAGATGCAGGTGGTGGGCTTGGGGGTCCTGACCTACCGCGCCGGCGCGTCGGTCCACAGACCCACGCAGACTCCGTCGGGGAGACAGTCGAGCTGGGGGGACGCGGGGCACTGCTCACACATGACACCGAGGCAGGCTTCGGGGTAGCAGCTCGGGGGCGGGGTCTCGCCCACGGGGAGGACACAAGGATCGTGACCCACCATGGAGGCCGGATGGACCTCGGGGCAGCTACAGCAGGAGCGGTGGTTGGTCATCAGGGTGCAATCGTTGGGGGTGTCGCACTCGGTGCCGTAGGCGCAGCCATCCGAGGCACAGTACATGGCCCCCGAGGGTGGCGGCGCGTCAGTGCAGTCCACGTCGTCGCACCATGCGGGCCAGGCATCCAAGCACTGCGCGGGGACCTCCTCCCAATAGTGAGGCCAGTGCACCAGACAGGGATCAGCCGCGATGTCGTCGTGGGTGGCCGAAAAGGCCTGCTGACAGCAGTTGTCCACACGGATTGCCGCCACGCATTCAACGTCCTCGGTGCAGTGGCCCTCCTTCCAGGCGCATTCTCCCGAGAGACAGTCCACCGTCCGGCCGACCTCGGGGCAAAGCGGACACTCCATCGCCGGACAGGCGATGAAGCACCCGTCTGGCACGGAGCTCTGCTCCAGGGGGATCAGGCAGGGGTCCGCGGCCAGATCCGCGGCGCTGACCGCCTCGGAGCAACTGCAGCAGACGTCCCACTTCCGGGCCACGCGGCAATCCTCGCCGGTCTGGCACTCGCCGCTCGGGTTGAGGTTGGTGTTGTTATTGGTGTTGGTGTTGCCACCGCCCAGGGTGCGTGAGCCGCAGGCAGCGAGGGTGGCGAGGGTGGCGACCCATAGAACCGCTAGCGACAGGTACATAGCTCGTTTCATTATTTAGACTCCTGGGCTGCACGGTAAGCAAGATCCGTTCCAAAAACCGGGCTTGTAATTTCAAGAGCTTGTGCTTCCGTGCACGGTGCCCGATCTCAGAAATCTGAAACCTGACCACGGATCCGCGAAGTAGATGTCACGCACCCGCCGCAAAAAAAATACCGCGGATCCGTGATATCCTGGACGCTGGTCGAGTTGAACTAGCTTTGGAGAAGACCATGAGACTTCAGATATTCAGGGTGTGGGCGGTGGTGTTGGCGTCGGTGTCAGTGTTGGCGTTGGTGTTGGTCGGACTCCTGGGGGCCTGCGGACCGACCGCCGGCGCCTCCGACAACGCAAATGGCAATGCCAACACCAGCAACAGCAACAGCAACAGCAACGCCAACGACAACACCAACGACAACACCGTCGGACCGAATTGCGGAAACGGGGTAATCGACCAGGGCGAGGACTGCGACGGCGCCGCTCTTGGCGGTCTCAATTGTATTTCCCTGGGGCATCTGGGAGGCGACCTGGCCTGTCAGACGAGCTGCACCTTCGACCAGACGGACTGCTTCGACACCCAGCCCGTATGCGGCAACGACATCCTCGAACCCACCGAAGAGTGTGATGGCCCGGACCTGGGGGGCGTGTCCTGCATAGATCTGGGCGAAGGTTTCAGCGGCGGCAACCTCGGCTGCACCTCGCTATGTCTGTACGACCGCGCCGACTGCAACATCTGCGGCAACGGCCAGGTGGAGCCGCCAGAGGTATGCGACGACGGGAACGCCATCGATGACATGACCTGTTCCGCGGACTGCCTGCACCTGTGCACCCCGGGCCTCGGCGTTTGTAACGGCGACACCTCCACCTACTGCGATTGGAACGGCGTGGACATCGTGTCCGAGTACTGCGACCCCATTCAAGGCATGGCCTGCGATTCCCAGACCGGCAGGTGTGTGGGGCCCTGCTCGCCGACGCAGCTCGGTTCGAGTTACATCGGCTGCGACTACTACCCCACTGTCACAAGCAACGCACTGCTCGCGAACAAGACCGTCTTTACCTACTCCCTGGCGGTGTCGAACACCGGCGCCACCGCGGCCAATGTCACCGTCACCCAGTCCACCAACACGCTCTGGTCCAACACCGTGGCCGCGAACTCGATCGAGATCATCGACCTTCCCTGGGTGGTGGCCCTGAGCGACGTACAGTTCACCAACCTGGCGACTGACGGTGCCTATCGGCTGCGGTCGGACCAGCCGGTCACCGTGTACCAGTACAACCCGCTGCAGTACACCGCCTCGAGCCAGTACACCTACACCAACGACGCGGCGCTGCTGTTGCCGGTAAACACCTGGACCGGCAACTATCGTGTGGCTTCCCGCTGGGTCTGGTCCGGCATTCCGGGCTTCTATGCGGTGACGGCGAGCGAGGACAACACCACCGTGGTGATCACTCCGTCGTCCACCGGTGGGCTGGTCCAACCTGGATTTGGGTTGAACGCCGACGGCACCGGCACCGTGCTCCTGCAGGCCGGCGACGTGCTGCAGGTGATGTCCAACTCTGGGGCCACCATCGATCTCACCGGCACCCTGATCGCCGCGGACAAGCCGGTGCAGGTCATCGGCGGACACGTGTGCACGAACATCCCGGCGGGCGTAGTGGCTTGCGACCACCTCGAGGAGGCCATGCCGCCCCTGGAGACGGTGGGCCGGGAGTACCTGGTCACCGCCCCGCTCATTAGCACGGTCAGCACCAAGGCGCAGTTCGTGCGGATCATCGCCACCGCGCCCAACACGACCATGGTCTACGATCCTCCCCAGGGGGGCGCCCCCACGTCGTTGACCAACGCGGGCGATTGGGTCGAGATCGGTCCCACGTCAGCGGACTTCAAGATCACCGCCGACCAACCGGTGATGGTCGCCCAATACATGCAGGGCCGCGCCGCCAGCGGCGAGGACACCGGCGATCCGGCCATGACCCTCGCCGTGGCCGTGTTCCAGTACCGGGTGTCATACCTGCTGCACGCCCCCACCAACTACGACGCCAACTACGTGAACATCACCGCCCCCACCGGCAGCTCGGTCACCCTGGACGGCGCCGCTGTCAGCGGCTGGAGCACCATCGGCACCTCGGGCTATGACATCGCCCGGGTACCGCTCTCCAACTCCGGCAACGGCAACCACTCCATCGCATCCAACCACCCGGTGGGGATCTCCGTATACGGCTACGGCTGGGCCACCTCCTACTGGTATCCCGGCGGTCTCAACCTCCTGGACCACGGTCCCTGAAGCCCCCCCCATAAAAGCGACACAGTTTTTCGGAGACTCGGGAGTCACATCCAGAGCTTTCCCTTGCCCAAACGAAGTTTGCGCAGGTCCCGCAGCGCCTCATCCGCGCTCTGATACCGGTCCTCGGGCTTGCGCTGGATGAGCCGCTTCACCACGGCGTACAGCGGGTGGCCGGCGATGAAGCCGGCTGGGGCCGGAGGATCCGACTCGAGCTGAGCCACGGCGCGCTCCATGCCCTCTCCCGGATAGGCTTTCTCCCCCGTGAGCATTTCGTATCCGAGCAACCCAACGACATAGAGGTCCACCAACGGCGTAGGCGCGGCGCCCTCCTTGAACATCTCCGGCGCCATGTACCCCGGCGTGCCCACGCGGTCACCGCTCAGGGTAAGCGTGACCTTCATGGCCTGGCCGATGTGGCCCGACTTGCTCACCCCCTTGGCCATGCCGAAGTCGAGGATTTTCACCCAGAGGCCGTCGTCCGCCTCGCCGCTACCCACCACCTTGCACAGGAAGATATTGGAAGGTTTGAGGTCCCGGTGGATGAGCCCCTGGCCGTGTGCGAACACCAGGGCGTCCAACATCTGACTCAGCAGGTGGTACACGCGCTTGGAGGTCATGGGCTCGTCGTAGAGATGTACGAAAAGGGGCTCTCCATGCAGGTGCTCCATCACCATGTAGAGCACATTGTCGCGGGTCTTGCCGAAGTCCAGGATGCGCACCAGGTTGGGGTGCTGCAGGTGCGCGGCGATGGCCGCCTCACGTACGAAACGATCCACCGCCGCCGGATCTGAATCAGTGACGTTGATGTGCAATGCCTTGATGGCCACGGGCGTGTGATCCTCCACCCGCTGGCCGTGGTAAACCACCGCGAACCCACCGGTGGCGATAAGACCATCCACCTGGTATCGGCCGGCCAACACTTGGCCTGGGTTGATGGGTCCCGGCAGATCGCTCATCCAGTAGATTTCCTTTTCGTCCGTCACCATCACCTCCCCAACGGGGCGAGACAACGCTAACCCCAGTCTATCCGGCCCGGTCCCCGTTGCCAACCGTTGCCCAGGGGCGATCGCAAAGTCGTGGTTGGCCCGCTTGCCGACGGTTGTCAATCGGGATAGGGGGCGGCCTCGCGGTCGCCGCCCATAATCCCTGCTCCTCAGGGACCAGGGGGCATTTGCACCTACGGGCACTTCTCAGTGCGCTCCCCCGCCGATGAGGTGATCGATCCCTACGCAGGGACCGAGTCCCAACCCGAGAGCTTCTGGGTGAAACAGGACAGCCTCTACGACCTGCCGGCCGAGCTCTGCCAGGCGCAGCTCACGGCAGACACCGACGGCGACGGCGTAATAGATCCGGAAGACAACTGCCCCTACGATCCCAACCCCGACCAGGCCAACATTGACGGAGACCTCCTGGGAAACGTCTGCGATCCGCGATGATCTCCGGCGATCCGCGATGATCCCCCGGGGGGGGATTACACGCACCACACAACGATCACCGCATGTTGATATTGCACTTGTCCGCAATCATCTGAGCGAGCTGCCGAAAATCCTCTCCGGAACGCTGCGCAGCCGAAGCATGGGCGCCCAAGGCGCCATCAGCGGGTCTGAGGTGGAACATGGGTTTTCGCGCTTCCATCGCCATGGGCATCAGACTCCGGTAGTGCTTGAGCTGGGCGAGACAGTGGTCGTCACTATCCACATCCACATGCCTGATTTGTTTGTGGCCGAGCACTGAACGCCGATACTCGTCCGGGATCCGCTTCGTCCACTTCGCGTAGGCGTGCACTGGTCGATCGAGACGTACATTGTGCTGAAACACCACGTAACCCGCTGGATCCATGGCACCCGAAGGCAGCGGAAGATCATCGGGGGCTTTGCCCTTTCGGTCTTCCCACTGCCCCCGCCACTCACGTAGCGTGGGCCCAAGGTTCCGGAGTCCCTGAAGTGAGAACAGATCGGGCGCAAGGGGCACCACGACGTGTTGGGCGCTCAGCAGCGCCGCTCGATTGATGGCGCCAAGGTTTGGTCCAACATCGATGAGCACGATATCAACAGTGCGCTCTTCAGCGGCCATGAGCAGCATACGATAAAAAGAAGAGAGCACGCGAAAGGCATCCTCGTGACCGTCCGAGCAGCGCGGCCATTCCTGCGACAGCTTGTCCTCGAAACGCGAAAGGCCAAGATCGCCCACGAGTAGACCGATGGAATCAGAAATCTCTTCTATATGCGGATTGCCAACGTCTCCAATTCCGCGCAAAATAGGCGTCAGCGCACCAAGAACTGTATCGGAGTGATCTCCATCCGGCCATAGGTCCGCGAGGCGATCTTCTCCGAGGAACATGGATGTGAGATTTGCTTGAGGGTCGAAGTCAGCAATGAGGACATCCAGTCCCGAATCCGCAAAAATCCAAGCGACGTGATAGGCGAGAGTTGTCTTTCCCACTCCGCCCTTGTTGTTGAAGAACGCTACTGTCTTCATCATCGCGGCCTCACAACAGCGAGTACTGCTGCCGCTTGGAACTCGAACTCTGGTGGCGGGTTCCCGTTTTCCTGCAGGAGTCTCTTGGCCGTTGGGATTCCATACCCGAAGCGCTGTACGTAGCCCAAATTGGCCAAAGCCTCAGCGATGCTCGGGTTACGATAATCCGTAGTACCGCTACCGAAGTTGTCTTCCGTCATCTGACCGTAGAGCCCACCAGGGCTGAGAATTTCGACCCTATCGCTGAACCAGGACAGTCGCACAGGGGCGTTACTGGTTTCATAATTGCGGTGAATAAGCGCATTCCTGACGAGCTGCTGGAGCGCGGCGACCGGGTAGTCTGGAGACACCTGCTCCCGAGTCCCGCCGGCAATATCCAGCGCTGTGGCAACGTTGAGCTCTAGTAGCTCATCCAGCTGCCGAACAATGCGATGGAGCGGACCCGCGAGCTCCTTATGGTCCTTGATGGGATCGCCGAGCGCGGTGCCCTCAACGCGCAAAAACTGCAAGTACGCTCCAGGAATGAAGTCACGCGGCTCTTTGCCGAACACAATGAGAGAACCGTGGGTCGGCTCGTCCCCGGCCAGAAAACGAAGCGATGCCAGTCGCTGCTCAACCGTACGATCGTTGCGACGCAGCACGTCGCCAGCCAACGCCGAAGGAAGGTACTCCCCTGAGAAGTAGTCGATGTCCAGGCACTCGAGCGTTGCCCCAAGCGCTGGGCGCCGATCAAATGGCTGGTTGCCCGCTCGGGCACGCTCCCGCAAGACGCGTTCGTCGTCGTCTCCCGCTTCCTGAGTCGTGGGACCCACGCGAACCCAGATCCGCCCACTGAACCTGACTGGAGGGGCCGAAGCGGGCTCAACCTGGATCACCGCCACCTCACAGCCATCGAGTGTTCGTTTGCTCACTGCTATCGAAGGTATTGGCAGCACATCACCATTACTCCGCACCTGTGCCAGCTTCTGAAGTAGTTCGTCTTTGATCTCCAGACCAGCGCACGAGCCATTGTCGTTCACGCCCACAAAGACGACACCTGCCAGTCCATGGTTTGGGAGATCATTCGCAAACGCACATACGGCCCTGCGAATCTTCTTCATGTCCGCAGTGGAGGCCTTCCGCTCCGCGCGATCAGATTCGGGATCACGCAATAGAACGAGAAGCTCAGCGTCTGTTAACATCGTGCGGTTGCTCCACGGCGCATACACCTGCAAGTGAACACGCTGGAAATCACTCAGATGAAATGAGTATCAGCGACGCCGGCCCAGCGGTCAAGCAGCGCCTGACAGCAGCGCAACGCAGCAGCGCCTGACAGCAGCGCAACGCAATGGGCCGTCGTCGCCCTACCCCGTGCGCCCTACCCCGTGCGCCCTACCCCGTGCGCCCTACCCCGTGCGCCCTACCGCGTGACCGACAGATAGACGGGGTAGGCGTCCCCCCCGTTGTTGCCGGGGTAGACATCCTCGAAGGGCTCGCCTGTGTTCGGATCCACCTCGTCGCTGGAGATGTCCGACAGGTCCACGAACAGCGGGTAGCGACTGGGCGAAAGATCCGTCGGCAGGACCCATTCAAAACGCACAGTGCGAGTAGCCGGCCACCGGGGCACCGACACCCACTGCTCGTCCACCATGAGGTAGGAACCCCGGTCGTCCGCGGCGAGACCCTCGTACACCTCCAGGCCGTCGGGGTTGTCGGTCTCATCCCATGGGGTGGTGTCGTAGGAGAGAGCCACCCGTACGTCCCCCACGTCCACCCGACCGTAGTTCGTCAGATCCACCGACACGGTGACCGCCGCCCCAGGCGCCGCCGCCCGCGGAGATACGGACATGGTCGTGTGGCGCAGAGTCACGTCGGGCTGGGCGTACCGGATCTCACCGTCGGATTCCAGCTCGTCGTACGGAATGGCGCCGCAGCCCTGGGCCGCGCGTCGGGTCACATAGTCCCGCAAGCTCTCCCAGAGCGGAATGTGCGAATCATAGTAGTACAGCTCGGTCTCGGGATCCCGCGTCACCATGGGCTCGGCCTGCCCCGTATCCGACCGCTCGGACCACACGAGGAGCTCCATGAGCGGCCCGGCCACCGACGCCAGGGATTCCATGACGGCGACACGGTAGGTGCGATCCGGGTCCACCGGCTCTCCGTCTATCAAGAGACTGTCCGGATCGATACGGTGCATGGGGGGCGCCGTCATATCGATGTCGAAGGAGGCCCCTTCGAACTGCACGATGGAGACGTTGAGCTGTCGAGCCGCCGCCGGGTAGATATCCCCAAGCACCTCGAAGACGCCGTGCATGAGCTCCAGGAAATACAGCACCGTCGAGACCGCGAGCCGCTCCGTCGAATCCATGCCGAAGACGCTCGCGTCCCAGAGCCCCGCCTTGAGCTCCAGGTAGGTGATGGTGTCATTCACCGTGCCCGTGTCGTCCATCTTGTGCAGGGGCAGCACGTCGAAGAGGTCCGACGGGGTAACCGCGCCGGCCTCCACATCCACGCGGTACAACGACGGTATCGCCAAGGACAGACCGACGTCGATGCCCACGTCATTGAGGGACTCCAGGAAGGACCGCGCGATGAGCCGCCCCAGCCCACAGGGCGCCTCGATGCGGCTGGACAGGAGCCGCTCGTTGTAAGCAACCTGGGTGTCAAAGGCTCCCGGGTAACGCTGGTCGGCGAGGTCCACCAGATCCACCACCACCGCCGCCGCGACAGCGTCCTCCTCCAGATGTCGGTCCACCTGGAGCAGCCGGGAGTCGATAAGCTCCGCCGTGTTCGTGGACGTGTCCACCAGGAAGTCCTGCCGGGTCACGAAGATTGCGCCCTCATCGGCCTGGATGAGGGTTGTTTTTCTGCCCGCCGGATTGTCCCAGAGGATGGCGTGATTCACCTTCACGTGGGAGTGGGCCGACAGCACCGTGTCCACCACCCGCCCCGACGTTGGCCCCTGCGCGAACTCGGCGATGAGATGATCGTATCCCGACGGCAGGTTCACCCGATCCGTCACGCCCAGCCCGGTGTGGGAGGTACACACGATAAAGTCCACGTCCTGGGCGTCCAGAAAGTCGAGCCCCTCGGCGAAGTAATCCGACTCCCGGGGGTCCGGCTCCAGGAAGGTCAACCCCTGGGCGTAGGGGTTGGCGACGCCGAAAAACTGGAAGAAAGCCGGATCGCCCGGTACCTGGGTGTAGATGGCCACATCGGTGACCACGCCGATGACGCCCACGCGCAGGTCCCCGTCGTCCAACACCCAGGTCCTCTTCAGAAATGCGTCGGTGGCGTCGAAGGTCTCTGCGATGGCAGACCCGGCCCGGGTTGCCACCGGCTCGTACAGCGTCGACGGATCCACGTTGCCAAACAGGTACACCATGGGGTGGCCCTTCGCGCCGTCGGTGAACTCCGCCGCCGCGGGCTCCAGCACGTCGAGCAGGGTCGCCACCCCGAACTCGTAGTCGTGGTTGCCCACCTGGAACACGTCCACACCCATGCGGTCCTCCAGCACGAGGACCTCGGCCAGGGCTCCGGGCACGTCCCCGATCATGGTGTTCTCGAAGTCGTCCCCCGAGTTGGCCGCGAAGAAGCTCACCCCGGCGGCCTGGGCGTTGGCCCTCAGAGTCTGCACCAGGGTAGAAAGCCGCGCGATGCCGCCCAGGGGCGACTGCTTGGACTTCCACGGCCTCACGTGGGTGTGGAAGTCGTTGAAGTGCACCACGGTGAGCGGCCGCTGCCCCGGCCCGAGCTGCGGAAAACAGGTCAACCGGAAGCGCACCGGCGGCGTGGACTGATCCACGGGGGCCGCGCCGATGGTGACACCGCCGGGCTCGTCGCAAGCCACCTGACCCAGGGTCGCCTCTCCCGCCTCGTCCGTCATCGCGGGCGACGTCCCCGACACCACTGACACCACGCCCGTTCCGAACCGAGGCCCGACCTCCGGCGCCCACCCGATCTCCACCCCCACACGTCCCCCCCCAAACTCATCGACCAACCGCACGCGCAACTCCCCGGCGAAGGTCTGCCCCACGAACCCCGTCTGGTGGTTCCCCCCAATGTCGGTAAAAACCACCGCCACCTCCCCCAGACCGGCGTCCCCGTCCACATAACAGGGCGGCGTCCCATGGCCGTCATCGTCGGAGCACCCCGTCATCAACACCAATACAAAGGCCACCGCAAACACCACGGCCACCACGGCCACCACGGCCACCCCGGGCACCACGGCCACCATCGAATTCAACTTCCCAGCAGAGATCATCGCGCAACTCCCAATCAACCTCCCCACAACATGGCACCAGCAACGACCAAGGACAAGACGGGACGGTTCCCGGGCTCAAAAAAACACATGGATCCACGCCATGCTCCCCTTGCCTTCGGCCCAAGCGATCATGCTACAATGCCGCAACCAGCATAAGGAAATAATCATGAAGACTTGGAGTAAATATCCCCCGGCAAAGCCGGGGGCATTACAATTGTGAGCCGCTCAAAG
>JAOZUO010000037.1 GCA_029938605.1 Deltaproteobacteria bacterium
GGGACACAACTCAGGGGTTGAGCTGCCAACAGGCGAGTTACGTCCCATATAGGGATACAACTCACGAGCCGGGGGAAGGCTGATGAAAACTGTCGGTCCGGTGGACAAGTCCTGGTCCGCTACCGCGGTTGGCCGTGGACAGCTGGCACTGCCCGCGCCAGCCTGCGGCTGTCACGTACAGTGCAGATCCCCCGACCACCGCCAAACGGACTTGCCCACCTCCCCTTGGACAACCGCCAGGAGCGGTTGTCCACAGTTTTCACAGCCTCTACGAAAACAATTCCATTGTTTCTGAACAGAAGAGGGGATTGGAGCACTGGAATCTACCCACATTAAGTGAATGAGCCCAATAGAATCAGGACGGGGAACACGGATCTGAAGTTTTCTGGACAGACGCTTAGGCGGCTGGCGTCTTAGTTGCAGCTCACGTCCAGGGTTACCCCTCCCCAGGCGCTGTCGTACTCCTCGACGACGATGTAGTAGGTCAGCCCGGGGGTGACGTCGAAGGTGAGGTTGTCGCAGGAGGAGGTTGCGCTGTAGTCGAGGCAGAGCGCCCCGTGGCAGAATTCCTCGAGGATGAACAGGTCGTAGTCGTCCTCCGAGTCGTCACAGGTGAGAGCGGCGGTCACGCTGCTGATGCCCGCGGGGATTGTGAGGGCGTAGATCCGGTCGGAGGAGCTGCCGAGGCTGGAGCAGGAGTAGTTGTCCGCATCGTTTCCCACCACGCTGGAGTTGCTTATGTAGTCGGAGCCGCCGCAGATGATGGTCTCATCGGCGGTGCAGGTGGACTCCCACTGGCAGGTGGCTGAGCAGCCGTCTCCGCCGGTGGTGTCGCCGTCGTCGCACTGTTCGCCCGCCTCCACGACGCTGTTGCCGCAGACGGCGTTGGCGCAGCCGCTGGTGTCGATGGTGCAGGCGCCGGTGCACGATAGGGCGCCGCTGGTGAAGTTGAAGTTGGTGCAGTCCTGTCCGCCGAAGTCCGAGCCGTCACACTCCTCGCTGCCCTCGCGAACGGCGTTGGGGCAGACTGCGTCTAAGCAGGTAGAGGTGTTGTAGGTGCAGGTCGGGCTGCAGGCGAGGATGCCGCCGGGGAAGCCCTGGGTCAGGCAGGTTCCGCCGTGCAGGTCTCCACCGTCGCACTCTTCACCCGGATCCCAGGTGGCGTTGCCGCACGAGAGCGTACAGACGGACGGCTCGTTGGCGCAGATGTAGCCGTTCTCCACCAGGCAGGCGGCGTTGCAGCCGTCGCCGCTGTCAGTGTCGTTGTCGTCGCACTGCTCGCCGATGCTCGCGGTGATGATCCCGTCCCCGCATTCGGGCGGGACGCACGCCGTGGTGTCGAATCCGCAGTTGGTGGTGCACGTCAGCGAGCCGCTAATAAAGCCCAGGCTCTGACAGGTGGCACCGTTCAGGTCGCCGATCTCGCAGTCCTCGCCGCCGGTGACCACGCCGTCGCCGCAGGAGAACAGGGAGCAGCCGCCGGTGTCGTAGGTGCAGTCCGTGGCGCAGGCCAGCGAGCCCGTGTCATAGCCGAGGATCTGGCAGGTCCCGGTCCCGAGCTGACCGCCGTCGCACTGCTCACCGGTGTCCAGGGAGCCGTTGCCGCAGAGCTCGGCGCAGACCGAGGGCTGACCCACGCAGGCCCAGCCCTGCTCGACGCTGCAGTCGGCCCGGCAGCCGTCTGTGTTCACGTTGTTCCCGTCGTCGCACACCTCCCCAACCGAGGTGTCCACGATGGCGTTGCCGCAGGTCTCATCGGACTGGCAGTTTGCCGCGCAGCCGTCTCCGTCTACGCTGTTTCCGTCGTCGCAGGCCTCGCCGCAGTCAGTGATGGCGTTACCGCAGCCGTCGACCTGGCAGGTCGACGAGCAACCATCGCAGGAGACCGTGTTTCCGTCGTCACAGGCCTCGGCGAGATCCACCCGGTTGTTGCCGCACACCGGAGGTGTGTCGCAGCCGTTGGCATCATAGCGACAGGCCGACGAGCAGCCCAGGGTTCCCCCTCCCATGTCGAGCCCCTCGCAGGTCTGCCCCCCCAGGTTGGCCCCGTCGCACTCTTCTCCCGGGTCCAACAAGCCGTTGTTACAGTTTGCCGGCGCTACACAGCCCGAGGTGTCGAAGGAGCACACTGCCGTGCAGGCCAGAACGCCAAAGTCGAATCCGAGGGCCACGCAGGAGTGGCCGCCCAGGGCGTCGCCGTCGCATGCCTCCAGGGTCTCCACCTGTCCGTTGCCACAGTCGTGAACGATGGCCACGCACTGGTACGCCCCGACCTCCATGGAAAAGGAGCAAGTCATGTCCTCCGGGCAGGTGGAGGGATCACCTGGATCGCACGGGACGACACCCTTGTTGACGGGCCGGCTCTCGCAGCCCACGGTCTCTCCAGAGAGGAGGAGGATCCCCACCAGACCACAGGAGAGACACACGGAAGAAAAATTAACTCGAACGACCGATTGCCACCTCACCGAAACCTCCTGTCAGCGGCGGTTCCCGTAGCGCCGCCAAGCCGAGTCCTCGTCCTGGTACCTACGGACTCAACAACCTCCATACAATCATATTGTACATTGGACCGGGGAGTGGAACTATTCAATTCAACCAATAGAATCAGGACGGGGAACACGGATCTGAAGTTTTCTGGATAGACGCTTAGGCGGCTGGCGTCTTAGTTGCAGCTCACGTCCAAGGTGAGATCTTCCGAGGCCAGGTACCTCTCCACGACGATGTAGTAGGTCATCCCCGGGGTGACGTCGAAGGTGACGCTGTCGCAGCCGAGGGAATTGGAGTAGTCAATGCAGAGACTGCCGTGGCAGGAGCCCTCGAGAATGTACAGATCGTAGTCGTCGTCGCTCCAGATATCACAGGAGAGGTTGGCTGTAACGCTGCTGATGGCGGCGGGGATGGTGAGGGCGTAGATGCGGTCGTAGTTTCCGCCGTAGGTGGAGCAGGAGAAGTCGTCCGCGTCGTTTCCCGCCACGCTGGAGTAGCTCATGTAGTCGGAGCCACCGCAGGTGATGGTCTCATCGGCGGTGCAGGTGGACTCCCACTGGCAGGTGGACGAGCAGCCGTCTCCGCCGGTGGTGTCGCCGTCGTCGCACTGTTCGCCCGCCTCCACGACGCTGTTGCCGCAGACGGCGTTGGCGCAGCCGCTGGTGTCGATGGTGCAGGCGCCGGTGCACGATAGGGCGCCGCTGGTGAAGTTGAAGTTGGTGCAGTCCTGTCCGCCGAAGTCCGA
The DNA here is from genome assembly GCA_029938605.1 of Deltaproteobacteria bacterium. Lineage (GTDB taxonomy): Bacteria > Myxococcota_A > Polyangia > HGW-17 > JAJRWW01 > JAJRWW01. The sequence goes on from JAOZUO010000037.1 coordinate 3,233, forward strand.
GCCGTCACACTCCTCGCTGCCCTCGCGAACGGCGTTGGGGCAGACTGCGTCTAAGCAGGTAGAGGTGTTGTAGGTGCAGGTCGGGCTGCAGGCGAGGATGCCGCCGGGGAAGCCCTGGGTCAGGCAGGTTCCGCCGTGCAGGTCTCCACCGTCGCACTCTTCACCCGGATCCCAGGTGGCGTTGCCGCACGAGAGCGTACAGACGGACGGCTCGTTGGCGCAGATGTAGCCGTTCTCCACCAGGCAGGCGGCGTTGCAGCCGTCGCCGCTGTCAGTGTCGTTGTCGTCGCACTGCTCGCCGATGCTCGCGGTGATGATCCCGTCCCCGCATTCGGGCGGGACGCACGCCGTGGTATCGAATCCGCAGTTGGTGGTGCACGTCAGCGGGCCGCTCACAAAGCCCAGGCTCTGACAGGTGGCACCGTTGAGGTCGCCGCCTTCGCAGTCCTCACCGGCGCTGATGATGTTGTCGCCGCAGGAGAACATGGAGCAGCCGCTGGTGTCGTAGGTGCAGTCCGTGGTGCAGACCAGCGAGCCTGTGTCGAAGCCGAGGCCCTGGCAGGTTCCGGTCCCCATCTGTCCGCCGTCGCACTGCTCGCCGGCGTCCACGGTGTTGTTGCCACACAGCGGTGTGCAGGTGGAGGGCTCCCCGGTACAGGCCCAGCCCGACTCCACGCTGCAGAGGATGTTGCAGCCGTCCCCGCCATCGCTGTCGCCATCGTCGCAGGCCTCGCCGGGGCTGATGATGCCATCGCCGCAGACGATGGGGATGCAGCCGCTCAGGTCGAAGGCGCAGCTCCCCAGACACAGCAGGGTGCCGCCGATGTACGCTCCCACCGAGTCGCAGGTCTGATTATTGAGCAAGACGCCGTCGCACTGCTCGCCAGTGTCCAGCACGCCGTTGCCGCAGGTGGGTAGCTCACAGGCGGCGCTGTTGAAGGTGCAGTTCACCGCGCAGGCCAGCGTACCGCCCACGTAGCCCTGTCCCAGGCTCTCACAGGTCTGTCCGCCCAGGGCCGCACCATCGCACTGCTCTCCGGTGTCCAGCGAGCCGTTGCCGCAGAGTTCGGCGCAGACCGAGGGCTGACCCACGCAGGCCCAGCCCTGCTCGACGCTGCAGTTGGCTGAGCAACCGTCGGTGGGATCCGTGTTCCCGTCGTCGCACTCCTCCACGTTCTCCACGATTCCGTTTCCGCAGGAGAAGAGGATGCACCCGGTGGTGTCGATGTCACAGGAGCCCGTACAGGCCAGTGAGCCGCCGTCATAGCCCCGTCCTTCGCAGGTCTCTTCATTCATGTTGGCGCCGTCGCACTCCTCGGACCCGTCCAACTCTCCGTTACCGCAGGCGTAGACGCTACAGCCGCTGGGGTCCAGGTCGCACGTCGCGTCGCAAATCAGGTCCCCCGTGCCCAGCTCCAGGGACTCGCAGGTCGCTCCAGCCAGCTCTGATCCGTCGCAGATCTCCGCTCCCGCGATGACGCCGTCCCCACAGACCGTGGAACAAACAGACAGATCCCCGTCGCAGCTATACCCCGCCTCTACGGTACACTTCTCGTTACACCCGTCTCCGCTTTGGGCGTTGCCGTCGTCGCAGGCCTCGCCGTCCTCCACCAGCCCGTCACCACAAATCGGCACGACGGCCGGCGTCCCATCGGCGCAGCTTCCCAGCATCCAGGCCGTGGCAACCGCTAGAATCACAGCGTAGCGCATCTCATCTCTCCTTGGCCGAAACCGCTTTTCAGTCAATTATCATTCTATCATCGGCTGTTACCGAGAGGGAAGTGTCTACCTCTTGTTTGTCACCTTCTTGAGGAGCTCCTGGGTGAAAGACTTGCGAAGGTAGAAGCCGCGGGGGTTGACCTGGACCCACTGGGCGTCGGCGTCTAAGGCCCAGGTACGGGCGCGGCTGTCGGCGGCCTTGGGGCGCACCTGGAGGGCCTGGCCCCAGCGACCATCCAGGGTTTCGAAGTGGCCCAGGCCCAGCAGGTCGCTCAGCTCCTCCCAGTCGGCCCGGAGCACGGCCTCCTGGGCGGCAGTGGGTGACCAGAGCACAGCGGTGCCTACCACCCGCGAGGCGGGGGCACCGCTGCCTCCGATGGGCACCCAGAGGACCTGGGCGAGCTTGGCCCGCAGCCAAGACTGCTCCCAGTCCGTAAGGAGCTCTTGGTTCAGGGGGGCCGTGCACACGAAGGTGGACTCTCGGGGGCGCCCGGCGTCAGTCATCGGGATGGACTTGAGTTCCACACCCAGGTCCGGAAAGTCGGGTTGGGCCAGCGAGCCTCCGGTGGCCCCCAGGGCGGCTTCGAGCAGGGTGCCCACCCATCCCTTGTCCCGTCGCAGATCCGGCGGAGCGGTGATGTTCAATCGCGCGGCGATCCAACCCAGCGGTCGTCCCTCGAGCGACTTGACGCGTTCGAGGAGCTCGGCGGTGTTGCCGGGGGGAGACGGGCGCATGACGCGACTGTAACGGAACGGGCGGCCAGCGCCAACCGGTGAAGCGACAAGACCCCCACACCCCTACGGCGGCGACAGGAGTACCGGGAGGGGGCGGGCGAGGCGGACGCGCTGGGGGCTGACGAGGCAGGCGTAGGCGTAGATCTCGACGCCCTGAGCGGCGACCTCGGCCAGGGCCGTGGCGTAGGCGGGGTCGATGGCGGCGGCGGCGGCGAAGGCGTCGCAGTCGTTGCGTTGGATGGTGACCAACAGGACACCGCGGTGGCCCTGCCCGACGACGTTGGCCAGGTCGCGCAGGTGTCGGAGGCCACGGTCGGTGACGGCGTCGGGGAACAGCGCGATGTCGCGGTAACGGCGCCCGACCCGGGGGCCGGCGATCCCCTCGTCGAGGGTGGTGGCCGTGAGGTGGCAGTTTTTGATCTCCAGGTAGCAGTCACGGCGGCCGGGGGCGGTGAGAAAGAGGTCCACGCGGCTGCGTTCAGCGTACTTGACCTCGCGTCGGACCTGGGTGTACCCGCGGACCTCGGGAATCGCGTTAGCGGCGGTGGCCTGGTAGCCGAGGCGGTTGGGTAAAAGGGTGTCGATGCCGATCCAGTGACGGCGGTATCGGACCAGGACCCAGGTGAAGGCCGTGCGGCGCGTTTTGGAGGGGAGCTCGGGTCGCAGATAGACGCGAGCGGACCGGGTCAACACGCCCATGAGGCTGCCGGTGTTGGTGCAGTGGGCCTTGACCCGACGGCCGTCGTCCAGCGCGATGGTGGCGATGAAGCGATTGTCCCGACGGATCAGGCGGCCGGGTACCAGGGGCGGATCGAAGACGTGGTCCAGAGGGGAGGGCACGAAGCGATGAGCCGGCTACACCAGCCAGTCCTTCTCTTTGAGCTTCCGCGGCAGGTACTCGTCGCTGATGAACGTGATCCCCTTGCTGGACAGGGCCTCGATCTCGAGCTTGACCTTGGAGTCGAGCATCTTCTTGAGCTCGCGTTGCCACTTGCGCTCGGCGAACCATGGGTATTTCATCATCTGCTTGGCCCGAGCGACGTCTTTGTTGTTGAGCATGATGGTCGAGTCGTCAGGCAGGTCGTAGCGCTCCCGGTCGTAGGATGAGAGCCCGAGGAATCGCGCCTTGGGCACGGCCATGCGCGCCGACTCGTAGGCCAGATTGATGGAGCCCTGCTTGATCACGCTGTAGATGTAGAGCCCCCAGGGGTCGTTGTCCACGAGCACATACAGTGGGAGCTTGAGCTCGTCGGCCATGCGACGCACCAACCGGCGCACTCCCCGGGCGGGCTGGCCGCCGCTCTGGATGATGATGCACTTGTACTTGCGCCAGAACTTGTCCTCGTTGAGGCGGCGCCACACGGCGTCTTTCTCCACGAGGAGCACGAACTTGGCGTCGCACTTTTTGAACTGGATGACGTCGTCCTCCACGATGGAGGGCACCGCCCACCCGCCGGACCCCTGCCGGCGGGCGTCGATGGTGTCGCCAGCATCCACGAGGGTGAGCTCTCCCACCATGGACCCTTTATTGGACGCGAAGAGGTGCAGCTCCTCCCGCAGGGTGTTGATGGTGACCTCGAGGTCCTCGATGATCGGGTCGGACTCACCCTGGTTCTCGAAAGTGTTCTCCGAGGTCTTCCCGATGGAGTGTTTGGTCATGTAGTACAGATCACGAATGGAGGTGGTCTTCCCCGCATCCAGCAGCTCCTTGCACGCCTTGGCCACCAGGAAGGTCTGGGCGAACCGCTTGGCCATGTTCACGTTGAATAGCGTTCGGCTCTGCGTTTTACTCCCCATCTCGATGATGTGCTTTTTTTTGTTGAAGGCCACGTTGGACAGGGCCCGAATGGGAATCTCCACGGTTGGATTATCTAGCTTCTCGGCCTGGGTTATGACCTTCTCGGCGAGGGAGGTCAGCTTGTCCAGTGTTTTTGTGGCCTTCGCTTTTCGCAGAGCGGCCAGCTCTCTCTTGGTCGCCATGGTCTATTCCTGGAGCTCGTCGCCGACCTCGGCGTAGTGGTCTGCCGCGGTGTCGAGGATCTTTTTGATTTCGGTGCGCTTGCGTTTGGTCAAAAAGTGCAGGGCCTCCACCAGCTCGCCGCAGTACAGATCGAACTTGTGGCGGCGATCGGCCTGGGCCTTGTGCTTGTCCCGTCGGGAGAGATAGCGGCCCAGCTCCCGGCCGCAGTCCATGATGCAGCGCTTGATCTCGTCGATGATCTCCTCGTAGTGGGCGATGGCCTCCTTGGACTCAGAGGTGAAAGGCACCCACACGCTGGCGATATGTACCACCAGCACCAGCGGTCCCTGGGGCAGCCCGCCCCGGGGCTGGGTCAGGTGGTAGCGTCGCCAGTTTACGTCGGTGACCGCCTTGTGGATGGCGCAGGCCGACTGCTGGTACTGTAGGGGCACCCGGTTGGCCAGTCGCACCAGATGGATGGATCGGGTAGCGCTCTCAGACCGCGCCTCGGCGTCCAGGGCGGCGCGGAGCAGCTCCACCTGGTCGGCGGTCAGCATGCCCGCCTTGGTGGCCCGGTCGATGCCCGCCTTGAGCAGGAGCTGCACGGCTTTTTTGCGCGTTATTCCCGGGATGGAGGTCAGGGCCATCTCCACCTTCTTGGTGGGATTGAGCCGAACGCCGCCCACCCAGGCGCTGCCGTCGGAGAGGTCGCCGTGGTCGATGAGCCCGGTGAGCTGTCCGCCGTAGGCCAGCCCCACCTCCACCTGGAAGGGGTTGCCGCGGTAGACCCGGGGGGCACGGGTGCGCACGCTGTAGAAGCTGGCGTTCTCGATCTCCCGCTCCAGCCCCTTTCGGATCAACTCCTCACCGATGGGTACGATACAATCCGTGGTGGGGTTTCTGATCTTGACCTTCTGGATGGCGTTGAACAGGGCCTCCGCCTCCCGGTTGGCGATGGTGGTGGGCCGCGCCTTCAGGCTCACCCCGGCGGTCTTGCAGATCTCCTCTGCCACCTTGGGCGTCACCCGGGAGAAGTCCTCCTTGAGGGCCGTGGTGATGTGTCGCGCCTTGGAGTCCTTGAGCATCTTCATCAAGATGCCGAGCTCCACGCCGTAGGGGTGCGGTTGGATCTTGGCCGGCTCATCGGGCAGCTGCTCGGAGAGCCTCGGGTAGACCACCTCATCGCGCCCCTTGGGCGGGTAGTAGAAGATCTCCGCGTGGGGGTTGGCCATGGCTGTCTGTTCGAGGTACTCGTCCACCGAGTGCTTCCCCGACTTGTAGCTGCCCTGCAGCTCGATCTCTACCCGGGTGCCGTGGGGCTCGTCCCACTCCACCTCGGTGTCTCGGATCACCTCCGGCGCATTCTTCTTGGTGTTGATGATCACCTCGAGGTAGTGCGCCGGGTACTTGGGCTGGGTGCGAGAAGTGATACGCACGGGCTTGCCCGTGGTGAGCTGGCCGTACATGCCGGCGGCGCTGATACCGATGCCCTGCTGGCCTCGGGACTGCTTGAGGCTGTGGAACTTGGATCCGTAGAGCAGCTTCCCGAAGATCTTGGGCACCTGCCCTACCACAATGCCTGGGCCGTTGTCCTGCAGAGACACCACGTAACGGTCGTCGGCGGTCTGCTGGATTTCAATGAGGATTGTGGGCAGGATCCCCGCCTCCTCGCAGGCGTCCAGGGCGTTATCCACCGCCTCCTTCACCGTGGTCAGCAGCGCTCGGGCCGGGCTGTCAAAGCCTAGCAGGTGGCGGTTCTTGACGAAGAACTCGCTGACGCTGATGTCCCGCTGACCCTGGGCGAGGCGCTCGGCGCTACGCTTCTTGCGCGGCCCGCCTTTGCCGCCGCTCTTTTTGCTGGGGGGCTTGGCGGTGGTTATGTCCGGCTCGGTGGGGCGACCGTTGTCCGGGGCCGAGGACGTCTCGTTCTTTGGCGTTTTCTGTGAGGATTTGGCTGGCATTTCGCTGCAGTCCGGATCTTCTTTCGCGGAGCCGACGCGTTTGGAACGATGGCTCCGTAGGGTGTTGTCGGGGGCTTGGGGTCGGGGAACCTTGGCCCGGGTTGTGTCCAATAAGCTGAGCTGCGGATCGAAGCTCATGGTGGATCCATACTGAAAGTTCGTTCAATGATAGATTGGGCGATCCCCTTGTCAAGAAAAGCGTTGGTAGTGGGTCAGGCCATGGCTGGCTGGAGGATCGATTCCAGGTTTCTGCCGCCCACGGGCTTGCCGGAGACCGAGAGCATGATGGCCTCGATGTCCTCGGGATCAAATTCCACCTCGGTGCCCACCTGCAGCTCGGCGTCGATGACGGAGTCGCTGGCCAGGATGCCCCGTAAGCCGCTGTCCCTCCAGCGGGTGATGCGCACCCAGATGGACTCCTGTGCGGTGGCCTCGCCGGACCGTACGTCCATGGGGATCTTTGCGAAATACTCGAAGTCTTCGGAGGACCCGTTCACCGAGAAGTGGTTTCGCACCAGAGGCAGCAGTCGGCGAGTGACCTCGGCCTCCTCCCGGCGGTCGGCGATTCCCACCAGGGAGCGGTGCAGGTAGCCCTCCACGGCGCTGGTGATGTCGCCGTAGTTGTCGGCGTCCACCAGGCAGAGGTAGGGGCCCGCGTGCCCATAGAACTCCTCGACGGGGATGGTGATGACGCCCGGTCGCAGGTTTTCGGATGAATGCACGGTGACGGCGCCCCCCGGCAGGGAGAGGGTCTCGCCCAGCAGCGGGCGGGTCCCCAGCGCGGCCGATAGGAGGAGCTCGTTGATGAGCTTGCCCGCGTCCCGGCCCGCGGTAACGTCGAGGTCGAAGGTCTCAAGGTCCGAGCGACCGAACTTCTCCATGCCGTGGCTGTGTAGCCAGGCGCTGTGGGTGGTCTCCTCGGTGACCAGGTGCAGAGTGACGTGGTCCTCGATGAGGAGGTCGTCGGAGGTCAACAACCGCTCCAGGGTGGCCATGTCGACCATTCGCAGCGCGCTGGGATCGTGCAGCACGCCTTCGCGTAGGTTCAGGATCGCCAGTGCCAAGGCCAGGGCGAGCTGCAGCGGGTAGACGGCGTTGTCGCCCACTGGGGTCACCGAGAGAAGGTAGTGGGAGCGAGCAGATTGCAGCAACCGCTCGACCTCGGCGTCCGGCTCGGTGTCTGTCGTGTCCTCGTCGGGGTCCCACTGACCTAGGGCGTGCTCCACCCGCACCAGGGGACGGTCGAGGTCGTCCACCATCCACAGGACCCACCAGGGATCGGTGGCTTGGCGATTGACCACCCGAAGCCCGTCTGTCCAGTCGGGCAGGGCACGGATCACATCATTGAGGTCGGGTGGATCGGGTTTGGCGGTCCAGACATCATAGACGTGGCGCCACTCCACGGGCTCGTACAAATCGCTTCCTCCTGACAGTGGGGATAGCACACAAGCGGTTCCTCCGAAAGGTGGGGTTTTGACCCACCGCTGGAAGGGCGAATTGTGCGGCCCAGTGCCCTTGTGGTAAAAGACGAACGATGGAAGACGGCGCGACCGTTGATCCCGCGGCGCCTTCGGAGGAGGCCTATGCGAACGCTCCTGGTATTGGTTACGGCGATGGTGATGGGGTGTCCGGCGACGCCCGTGGTGGCCCCGAATCCCCGGCGCGCCACCCCGGCGCGACCCACGGCCCGGCGGACTGCTTCACGTGCCACTGTGGCGGTGGGCTCTTGGCGTTGCCCCGCGGTGCCCGCCCCCTCCCTGACCCTGCCCGCGCACATTCGGGAGGTGATCGACCTCGGTCGCGGCGTGCGGCTGGTGGTGGCGGGGCAGCGAGCCAGCGAGCGCCCGCCCTGCGTCGGGCAGTGTCCTCGGCCGAAGATGACCCTGGCGTTGGTGGGTGGCCATGGGGTGGTGTGCTGGCGCGTGGATCTGCCGGCGGAGCACCGTCTGGGGCCCGTGGGGCTCAGGGGCAAGACCCTCTGGGTGGCAGGCCCCAAGCACGTGTTCGCGGTCTCCTGGCAGGGCAAGCTCTTGGCATCGAATCAGGTAGACGGTCCCCGTCCGGGTCTGGTGGCTTTGGCTGACGGTGGCGTTGTCATGGCCGAAGCATCGGGTTCCCTGGTGGCTTTCCGCGCCGGGGGCAAAATTCGTTGGCGTACAAAGCCCAAGACCCACGAGCGGATTCTGGCTCTGCACAGGCGTCCCGAAGGGGGCGTGGCAGTAGCCTTCGCTGGGGAGGTCCGGACCTACGACGCCGACGGCGTGCGGCGCCTCAAGGTCCGGTTGCCCGAGCGCGCCAGAAAGCGGGAGCTCGCGGGCGTACAGGGCGTCCTTTGGGTGTGGTCCGAGCGGGGTAGCTACCGCCTCGTCAAGAAAGGCGTCGCGGGGGATAGCGGACAGATACGCCATCGGTTGCCGTCGGCTGCGCCCGCGGACGGCCGCGTCTTTTCCGCCGTGCTGGGGCCCGATGGAGTCTTCTACGTCATCTTGGCCCAGCGTGGGCTTCACCCCGTGCGGTTGGTGGCGGTGTCCACCGACGACGCGCTCAAGTGGTCCCGGCCGTTTACCGGCACCCGTCCGGCGGGGTGTCTCATGCGCACGGGACCGCGGACTCAGATCGGTGTGGTCTGCCCCAATGGCCGCGTGGTGGTCCGAGGTCGGCGGGGAATCACGCGGTTCGACTCGACGGGTGTCAAGCCGAGGCTCTCACTGGGTCCGGACCGACGGTACGCGGTGGCATTCGAGGTGCGGCGGCGGGACATGAGCCTGGCCTGCTGGGTTCGGCGCTACGGCCCCACGGGCGAGACCGCCATCGAGTCACGGATCGGGGGAGGGTGCCAAACCCTGTGGCACGACGGCACCGGGGTTGTCTACCTGGGTAGCCGCCGGCTTGGCAGGTAAGGGCCCTAACTGAAGGAATTGAGGGAGAGACTCATGTCTGGACGCACTGCGCTGATTGTCGGGGCTACCGGGTTGGTGGGTGGACACTGCCTGAAGCGGCTACTGGCCGAAGACCAATACGCGCACGTGGTGGCGATCACCCGCCGGGAGCTCGGCGTGCGTCACGACAAGTTGGTGCAGATAGAAGTGGACTTCGATCGTCTGCGGGATCACCGAGAGGATTTGGTAGCCGACGACGTCTACTGCTGCCTGGGCTCGACCATCCGCAAGGCGGGCTCTCACCGGCGGTTCCGCGAGATCGACTACGGCTACAACCTGGCGGTGGCCCAGGGCGCGCAGCTCGGTGGCGCCAAGCAGATCCTGCTCGTCTCCTCGGTGGGCGCCTCCCCGAAGTCGCGGACTTTCTATCTTCAGGTCAAAGGGGAGCTGGAGGCGGCCATCTCGGTGTTGCCCTACCGCGCGCACCATGTGTTCAGGCCGTCCATGCTGCTGGGCAAGCGCGCCGAGTCCCGGCCGCTGGAGTCCGTGGGTATGGCTCTTTTCCGGGCCGTGTCTTTTTCCATGGTGGGGACCCTTCGACGGTTTCGGTCCGTACGCGCCGAGGACGTGGCTCGCGCCATGGTGGCCGCCGCCCTTGAGGGGAAGCCCGGCTCCCACATCTACTGGCATCCCGACATCCTCTCGCTCAGCGCCCACCGCTGAGAGCCTCCAATTCGTGAAACTCCAGACTTGAAACCCCCGTCTCTGCCGGGGTAGCATGGCCGTGGAGGCGATCATGAAGAACCTGTTTTTTTTCCTGGGCGCAGTGGCTCTTTTTTGGGCCTGCGGTGGCAACGGATCCGACAACGCGAACACCAACGCGAACATCAACGCCAACACCAACGCGAACACCAACGCCAACACCAACGAGAACACGAACGCGAACACCAACGCCAACACGAACGAGAACACCAACACCAATGAGAGTCCCTATACGGTGGTGTTGGAGCTCTCGACCCAGTTGACCTTCATGGGAGAGGAACCCAACAAAGTGGAGGGTCGGTGTGTCGTGCGGGACGCCAGCCATCTGGTTGTGAGCACCCCGGGGATTTCGGTGACGCTGACTGTAGACGCGTCCGCGGTGGACAACGGCGATGGCTCCTGGTCCTTCTCCGAGGACGGAGAGTACTCTTTCTCCTGCGATGGTGCCGATGGCGAGGGGGGGGACCTTCACGACCAGAAGACCGTGGTGGTCGGGATGGATATCGTGTCGGACCACTGGGTACGGGGTGCCGAGAGGATGTACACCAACAGTGGGCTGTACGATTCTGTGTTGGAGCACCTGACCGATGGGGACGGATCCCATATCCATGCGATGGCCTTCTCCATGGAGGAGAGCAGGACGGTGTTCGCATCTCTCATGGACAACTCGCGTCTCACGGCGGCGATGCCGCTACCGGAGGCCATGCCTTCAGAGTCGGTCTGCGCCGACGCGGGATATCCCGTCTCCGCGGACGACACCCTCATCATCGCTCGACTGGACCAGGTTGCAGCTGAGATCACCGCTGTTCGCGGGATTTTGGCTGCCTTGGATCCGGCCGACTCAGAGACGGATCTGGCTCCATTGAAGGCGGCCACTCTCGTATTGCAAACCTCCATTCTCGATTTCCAGAATTTGGTGACCACCCCCTGCGGTGTGTTTTCACGGATGGATGCCTACACCGCGCTCATGAAGGACCAGGTGCTTCCTCTGTTGGAAGAGCTGAGTCACTTCTCGGCGCTCAACATGAGCGCTCTGGGCGACTACCTGGATGTCGGCAGCTCCCTGAAGTTCTCCATGTTGGGAATCAGCACCGCCATGTCGGTTCAGGGGCAATTGAACAGTATCGTGACCAACCTGTACGGGCCCTATTTCAAGGTGATCGCCATCTACGCCGCGACGATGTTTTTGGCGGATATAGTCAATGCCTACTGGGCCCCGGTCGCCGGTGGTCCGTTTATCCACGGGGACATTACCAGTGGAGGGATGGAGGATGTGTGTGATGGGTTTGCGCTGAATACTTTTTGGGGAGCGCAGTTCTCGGAGGGGAGCCAGATCCCAGACAACACCTCCATCGGTGTGCTGGTGGTCGCCTCGGCGCAGGTAGCCGCCATTGAGGGGATATTTGATGCCGTCTCCTGTTCCCTCGACACCTGCACAGGGTCTACCGCAGAGGTGGCTCTGTGCAAGGCGAAGAAGTATTTCAACTGCAAAAAAGGCATAGAAGAGGCCATCGAGGATGCCATGGGCGTCTACGATGATGTCTCCCCTGCCATGGTGAGCGTCACCGCGGGAGTGACCGCGAACTCTATTAATTTCACGTTCGCTATCCCTTATCAGGTCACATCGATGATCGGGATCGAACCCATCTATCTGTTCCCCTGGAGCGCCATTACGGGGCACGGGGAGCGCTGGTACGGAAATTTCATTCGCTGTCCTTGAGAAGAGGATCCCAGCCATTCGAACCACCAGGAGCCGGAATATGCGTATTTTGTCCGTGGGCCCCATGGGTCTCTGTGTGTTGATGATGGTGGCCGTGGGGTGCTCGGACGATGACGGCCAAGGCGACAACAGCAATGGGGAAAACAGCAATCAGCCTGGGGTCGATTCAGGGACGACGCCCGACAGCGGTCCTATCCTCCAGGACGGCGGGGTGATTCCACCGGCTCCGTCCTGCGAGCCGGCACCGGGAGGGGGATCGCCGGATGTGGCCGAGCCCACGGTGCTGGTGACCCTGGCGGACCGTTGGCACGAGTCGTGGCTCGCCTCACCGGCGGTGGCGGATCTGGACGAAGATGGTACGCCGGAAATCGTCATCGCCCGGGCGGAGCTGCTGTTGGTGTGGCACGCTGACGGCAGCGAGGTGTGGCGCGCCGACACGGGCGGGCGCACCTGGTCCTCGCCCGTGGTGGGAGATCTCGTGGCGGGGAGTCCCGGGTTGGAGGTGGCGCTGGCCGCGCGCGATACGATCTACGCCTTCGACGCAGACGGCAACGATCTGCCCGGCTTTCCGGTGATCTGGCGGGACGAGTTGCGCTCCCTGGCCGCCGGCGATATCGACGGCGACGGCGAGCCGGAGCTGGTGGCGGTCACCACCAGCCCGCTCAATGACAACAACCAACGGGACATCATCATCGCGTACCACATGGACGGGAGCCTGGTGGCGGGCTTCCCGCCCAACACCACCTCTGCTTCGGGCTGCGACGACCGCTGCTACGTTACCGGAGGCTATGATCAGAATCTCGCCCTCGGGGACGTCAACGGCGACGGCGCCCTGGACATCTTCGCCACCCAGGACAACGCCTACCTGAGCCTACACGACGGTACGGGCTTCGCATTCGACGCCAACCCCATCTTTGACCATCCCACCAAGTTCTTGGGAGTGCGGTTTTTGCACGACTATGATCTCGCCCAGCAGGGATGGGCCAACGACGAGGATACCGCCGACCAGGCGCACTTCACCAACTCGGCGCCGGCCGTCGCTGACGTGGACGGTGACGGAACCTACGAGCTGGTGGTGCTGGCTTCGGTGCAGAACGCCGCCCAGACCGACCGCCTTCGGGGAGTGGCGCTGTGGGTGCTGCACCCCGACGGCTCCCGCCCGGCCGCCTGGGTTACGCCCTTTCACGCTCCGGACTACCTCGCCGGGCTGTGGGACTACGACGGCACCAACGTCGTGGCGGCCACCAATCAGGTCACCGTGGCCGACCTGGACCCGGATCGCACCGGGCCCGAGTTCCTCTTCGCCGGGTTCGACGGCCGGATCCACTGCGTGGACGCAGTGGCTACCGAGGTGTGGAGCTTCACCTACACCACCGACGATCGGGTACTCACCGGCGGGGTGCTCGTGGCCGATCTGTCGGGCGACGGCTCACCGGAGGTGGTGTTTGCCAGCTACTCACCTGACGCCGACAAGAGCCACCTGTTTGTGCTCGACAGCGGTGGCAACCTGCTGCACCAACTGCTGTTGCCCATGCGGGGCTCCATGGCAGTGCCCACCATCGCCGATGCAGACGGAGACGGAACCCTGGAGATCGTCGTGAACCTCAAAGACGGTGAGGACCAGCAGCGCATGGTGCTGGTCTACACGGTGCCGGGGTCCGCTGACAACTGCCTGATCTGGCCCACGGGGCGCGGCAACCTGCTCCGAAACGGCTTCGTGCCGTAGTTCTGGCAGATGGCTGCATGGTGGGTAGTTCTGGCCGCGGGCCGGTTGGGCGGCTATCATCGTGGCCCATGATCTCCCTATTTGAAAAGCAGGCGAGGCGGCTGGTCATTCGGGACGTGGCGGTGTTGGACCCCCGGGACGGGACGGTGACGCCGCACCGGGACGTACTGTGCAACGGTGGGTTCGTGGCGGCCATCGCCGGCCCCGGAGACCTTTCCGCTGAGCTCACGAGCGGTGCCCAGTCCATCGATGCGCGCGGATATTTCGCGCTGCCCGGGCTCATCGACTGCCACCTTCACATGGCCGGTGTTTTCCAGCTCGAGCCGCCTGACCTCGGTGAGGCGCTGGCCATGCCGCGGCAGATGGGCAAGAATCTGCGGGCGTTGATTCAATCCGGCGTGACCACGGTACGGGACATGGGCGCACCGGCCAAGGTGGCCGTGTGGCTGCGCGAGCGCGCGGCGGAGGGGCGCCTGGAGTCGCCGCGCATCCTGACTCCCGGTCCGGTGTTCACGGCGCCGGGCGGCTATCCCGCCTTCATGGAGGAGCTGCCGCCGGCGGTGGCCTGGGGGCTCGGACAGGTGAAGATAGGCCTGGAGCACCCCGACGAGGCCCGACGGTATGTGGACGAGCTGGCCGAGCTGGGGGTGGACCACATCAAGGCCATGTACACGTCGGAGGACTACGACGATCAGCGCACGCCCCTGCCTCGTTTGGGGGACGCGCAGCTACGCGCGCTGACCGAACGCGCCCACCACCACAACCTGCCCGTGGCCGTCCATCACGTCTGGCTCAAGGATCTGGGTCCGTTGCTGGAGCTGGACTTCGATTCCCTGGAGCATCTGACCCTGGATGGGGTGATGGAACCGGGCCACGTGAAGCGCATCAAGGAGCGGAATCTGCCCGTCACCACGACCTTCATGACCTATGGGATCATCGACTTCATCGAGGAGATGGCCGATCTGCTGCAGCGCTATGGGGAGACGCTCTTCGAGCCCGGAGCCCTGGCTCGGGTGCATGGGATGGTGAACCAGATCCGGAGTCGCCAACTGGACATGCAGGGTTTTGGCTGGAACTTCATCGAGACGGGGATCCAGTACTCCCTCAAGAACCTGCAGTGGTTGCGAGAGGCGGGGGTTCGGGTGGTGGCCGGCACCGACCAGGGAGGCGCCATCACCCCCTTCGGGCAGATCGTCTGGGAGCTACGCTCTTTTGTGCGCGGGGGGTGTACGCACCTGGAGGCCCTACAGGCGGCGACCTCCGAGGCCGCCGAGGCCCTGGGAAGGCCCGAGCTGGGCGCCCTGCGGCCGGGGGGACCGGCGGACGTGATCCTGGTAGCGGCCAACCCGGCCCAGGACGTGCGCGCTCTGGAGAACGTGGACGTGGTCATCCGCGACGGCATCGTCTTCAAGAACTGGATCGGCGCCCGCTGATCTTCGCCCCTGCTGCGCCTCCCCGGAGTCGACCCTTGCACACGCGGCTGGTGCGGCTATGCTTAGGGTAGCGTGACCGCCCATTAGTGAATTGCAGCAGGAGAGACGTAGGATGCACGACCGTCAGCAGACGGTGGTGTGGCGTCGACGGTTGCTGGGGCCCTGGGTGGTGACATGTCTACTGCTGGGCAGCACCACCGCCCGGGCGGACACAGCGCGAACATCGACGACCACCGCACCACACAACATTACGTCCCGTTGGTGGGGTCCGCTGCGGTTGGGAGGTCGGCCCGTGGCGGTGCGCCATCGGAGTCTGGCCCCCACGATGCGGCCCCCCATACGGGTGGCTGCCGGCCCGGCCCGGCGGGTGGCCCGGTCGCGGCCAGGTGGTGCGAAACTCGGACAGCGCTGTGTGTCCGATGGGCAGTGCGTGGATCCGAACACCATCTGTGAGCGGCGCCGCTGCGTACGGATCAAACGCACCATCAACGTCATGTGGTTGTTCTATCGGTCGGCGGATCGGCGCTACACGTCGCTGCTCGGCTTGTACCACCACCGCAAGGGCACGCCGGGGCTGCGTATCGTAGCGCCTTTGTACTTCCACGTCTGGTCCAAAAGCAGCGACACGCGTGTGGTGCTGCCGCCGTTGTTCGTGCAGCACAGAAACCGTGTGAAGGAATCTGTCGACACCTTCGTGTTGAATTTCCACCATCACCGATCCAAAGGGGCCGTGGGGTTCAATGTCTGGCCCTTTCTCTTTGCCAAGAGCTACGGCAAAAAGGGCTTCTCCTTCAGCCTGTTGCCCCTGGTGCACTACTCCCGGCGGGGCAAGGCCTGGTCCATGTACCTGCTGCTGTTTCCTCCCTGGTATGTGTCACGCAAACCGGGCAAGACCACCTGGGCGGTGTTTCCCTTCGCCGCTGGGAAGACCACCCGACGCCGGTCCTTCACCTGGGTCTTTCCGCTGAACTTCTACTGGCGAAAAAACACCCGTCGCAGCTACCTGTTCTTCCCTCTGTACTTCGGCCACTCCAGGGGAAACCGCACCATCTCCATGCTATTGCCCCTGTACCTGTACGACCGCAAGGGCAAGCACCGTCGGCTCTTTTACTCCCCGCTGATGTTCTATAGCCACAACCGGCGTCGACAGAGGTGGTTCCTGTGGTGGACCGCACCGCCCATTCTCTTTTCCCGCCGTCCGGGCAGGTCGGTGAACATGGTGTTGCCGCTTTTTTATCACCACTCCGACCGTCCCCGGAAAAACCATCTGTTCGTCTTTCCGGCCCTGCTCTCGTTTTTTCACCGGCGCGGGGAGGTGCGGACGGGCCTGGTCTCCGGCCTGTTTTCGTACAGACGCGGCCCCCGTCGGTCCCACACGGTGCTCTTTCCGCTGTTTTGGCGCTTTCGTGATCACCAGGCCCAGTCGAGCTTCACGATGGTGGGCAACGTCTATCTGCGCCGGGACCGGTCTGGCTACAGCGGGGCGATGCTGCCGCTACTGTACTTCGGCCGCTCGCGGCATCGAAGTCATCAGATCCTGTTCCCGTTACTGTGGCGTCAGGTGGACCGGTCCCGCGGACACAGCGTGACCCAGGTCCTGACGGCCTACTGGTGGCGCCGGGGCGATAGCTTTGGCCACGGGCTGTTGCCGCTGTACGGGTACGAGCGTCGTTACAGCAAAGCGGGATATGTGTCATCGAAGCTCGGGATCTTTCCATTGCTCTACCACGCCAACGATCGCCACGGTCGGTTGGTGGTGACTCCCCTGGGCGGCTATGTGCACGATCGCGTGGCGCGGCGAAAGGCGCTGCTGGTGGGCAACGTGTTCTGGCTCCGTTCGCCCCAGCGGACAGCCTGGGGCGTGGTGCCGCTATTGTTTCACTACCGGGATCCGGGGCGCAATACCACGGTGGTGTTTCCGTTGTACTGGCGGCTTCGACCGGCCGGTGGCTGGAAAACCGATCTACTGCTGCCCATCTTCGCGCTGCTGCGGAAACGGCAGAAGAGGTTGGTGGTAGTGGGCCCCGTCTTTCACTATCGGAACCGTTCGGCCACCTACGGCGGTGTGGTGCCGGCGGTGTTCTGGCACGCGAATCCGAAGAGGCGCAGCTACACGGTCTGGTCCGGGCCGTTTTTGTACCACCAGCGCCGCTCCAAAGTCCTGGCGATGCTGGCCCCGCTGCTGTATTTCCATCGCCACTCCGGGACGCACTGGTCGGCGACCGTGGTGCCCCTGCTGCACTACCGACGGACCCGTCACTCCTGTCGTCTGTGGACGCCGCTGTTCGGCTTTGGCGTGAACCGCCAGCGCAAGAGCCACTACGGTTACGTGGGGCCCGTGGGGTGGTCGACCTCTCCGAAAAAGAACGCCCAGGTTGTGTTTCCACTGTTTTGGCGCTTCGCGAACCGGGAGGCGGGGACCACGTCGGTCGCTGTGGTGCCCCTGTACTTTGGACGCACCACGCCCCGGGGCCGCACGGACGTGGTGCTGCCCCTGTTCGTACATCGTCGTTACGGCCCCCAGCGCACCGTGGTGCTGTTTCCGCTGGTCTATTCCTTTTCGGACACGAAGCTCAAATCGCGTACCCTGGTGGCCTTCCCCTTCTACTATTGGCACCGGAAGCGATCCTCGGGCGGGGGGCTGCTTCCGCTGGTCTTCGTAAGATCCGGAGCTGACGGTGCACGAGACGTGACCGTGGTGCCGCTGTTGCACGTCCGGAAACGTCGACACTCCCTGGCGGTGTTTACGCCTCTGTTCGGCTTTGGCGTGGATCGCCAGCGCAAGCGTCACTACGGCTACGTGGGCCCTGTGGGGTGGTCTCGCACTCCGACAAAGAACGCCCAGGTGGTGTTCCCGCTTTTTTGGCGCTTCGCCGACAAGCGGGCGGGTCGCACCACGGTGGCGGTGGTGCCCCTGCTTACCCACCACTACGACCACCGGACCCGGGAGCACCGGGTGGTATCGCTTCCGGGGCTCTACGTACGGAGTGGCCCGGCCCGCACGGACGTGGTCTGGTTCCCGCTGCTGTGGCACTTTAGCAGCCCCGAACGGTCATCCACCGTGGTCTTTCCTTTGTATTGGGACTTCAAACGCGGCCACCGCCGGCGCACGGTGCTGTTCCCTGTGTACTGGCGTTTCGCCTCCAAAACGCATGTGCGCACGGTAGTGTTAAATACCTACTACAGTCGTCACCGCACCGACTCCACCTTCCGCCTGATCATCATGCCGATTCTGGAGGTGGCCCGAAAGCGCCCCGGGGATATCAAGGTGGGCATCCTCGGCGGGTTGTTCGGCTACGAGCGCATCGGTCGCAATCGCTACCTCAAGCTGTTTTTCGCCCGCATTCGCCTTACGCCCATAGCCCGGACAGTCGGGCCTCGGCCGGCGTCTGTTAGCGGCCCACCCACGCGGGCAAGCTTCTTTCCGCTGTAACTCTTTGGAGCATCGACCACCTGAATGAGTGATCTTCCCCCGGCCGGCCTACGTTGTTTTGAGACTGCGGTTACGCGCTGTTGAGCTTTTCCATCAGCTGTTTGAGCAGCTCATCCAGGGCTACCTGTTCTGTGTCGTCGGAGGGCTCGAAGGCTATGCCCATGCCACAGAAGTCGTCGTCCATGCGCACCCAGGCAACCCGCGCGGGAATCCGCAACAGGGCGTCGGCCTGCTCGGCGGGACCCAGGACCACCACCACGGCGGTGCCTTCCTCGGGCGGCGTGAGGGTTCGGATCTTGAGTCCTCCGGGACCCACATCACCGGTGGAGCTCCAGATCACGTCCTCTTTGCCCAGCTCTTGCCAGTCGACCGTCACCTCGAGCGTTTTGCGCTCGTGCTTGCGTTTGTCATCATCCGTCATGCAACACCTCAGCACCTCAGTGTGAAAATCCGGTGCATTATAATGATTTT
The DNA here is from genome assembly GCA_029938605.1 of Deltaproteobacteria bacterium. GTDB lineage: Bacteria > Myxococcota_A > Polyangia > HGW-17 > JAJRWW01 > JAJRWW01. Next base: position 22,032 of record JAOZUO010000037.1, read on the forward strand.
TTGCCCGAATGACCACCAGCCCCTATTTCGATTTTATTGGGATCGTATCCACGGACGCAAACTCCGGCTCGTGCAGAGGCAGCAGGATGTCCGCCATGTTTTTGACCCGTAGGACCTGATCGTAGGCGTCGTAGGCGTTGACGTGGGTTCCCGGTGGGATCACCTCCATGTCCAGCGCCTGGATCGCCAACGGAGGCTCCAGATTCTCCCGGACGACGCAGAATCCGGTGATGGCCGCGGTCCCGGAGTCCGTGTCGATGAGCACGGTGAGCCCGCCCGGGGTGTGGGCCGGGGTGTGCACCACCCGGACGCCGGGCACGATCTCCTGGTCGCCGGTGACCTTGATGATGCGGCCCGCCTCGTCTTGCTCCTGCACGAACTCTTCCATGTAGCGGAAATCCAGGGGGTGCGGGTCGTACAGCGAAGTGAGCTCCTTTTCGTGGGCATAGAAGGTGGCGTTGACGCACTTTGCGTCGTTTTCGCAGTGGTCGTTGTGTAGGTGCGTGTGCACCACGATGTCCACGTCCTCGGGGGTGAGGTTCCAGCGGGCCAGCCCCTCCTCAAAGGTGTAGATCTTCCCGCCGATGGCTTTCTCCCGGGCCTCTGACTGGATCACCCCCATGAGCCCGGTGTCCACCAGGATGGTCTGATCCCCTCCCTCGAGGTACCAAACGTAGACGGGGATGGTGAGCTGTTCGCCGGTGCCGTGCTGATACGTCATCATGGACTTGTCGAACACCTTGGTGCCCACGACGATGGGGTGGATTTTGTAGGTCGTCATGCGATCATCCTCCGGTTGTTTGCCGGTTGTTTGCCGGTTGTTCCATCGCATCATCCTCCCTTCCACGACCCGAAGCAAGCACCGGGGATCGTGCTATAACCCAAGGGCATTATGAGCGGTGAAAGTCCATGACTGATGACAAGCGCAACGCTCCGCGTGGCGGTGAGTCCCCCAATCCGAAGCTGGAGGGAGTGGGTCTGGACGCCACCTTGCCCGGCGCGCAGCAGTCTTCTTCGAACCCTGAAGACCTGGGTGCTGCCTCTACGTTGCCCCAGCCCCCCGCGTCGTCGTCGGACCCTGAAGACCTGGGAGCGGCCACCACCTTGCCCGCGGCGTCCGAAGAGTCGCATAGGCCCATAGACGATAGCGACGCCCTGGGGGAGACCGTGGAGATCTACGCTCCCCCGAAGGTGACCGATCCCCTGGCCAAGCTGCTCGGGGTGGCTGACGGGCTCATCAACCCGGACGCAGGGTCCAACATCACGTCGGCGGATCCCATCGTGGCGGCCAAGGCCGAGTACGCCCAGCGCTATGAGCTCCGGGAGGAGGTGGGTCGCGGAGGCATCGGGCGGGTGTTGCTGGCCTTTGACCCGCGGCTCGGCAGGGAGGTGGCCCTCAAGGAGCTCTTACCCCGCTTCGCTTCGGGCAAGTCCGTGGGGCCGGGTGCCACCCCCACCACCGGGACCTCCCGTAGCCCGGCGGAGGTGCGGTTTCTGGACGAGGCGCGGATCACGGCCCAGCTGGAGCACCCGGGAATCGTACCGGTGCACGAGCTGGGCCAGCGTGCTGATGGCAGCATCTTCTACGCCATGCGCATGGTGCGTGGCCGGGATATGAAGAAGGCGCTGCGGGGGCGCGGCCTGCGCGAGCGGCTGGAGCTTATACCGAACTACCTGGAGCTTTGTCACGCCATCGCCTACGCCCACAGCCGCGGCGTGGTACACCGGGATCTGAAGCCGGACAATGTGATGCTGGGGGAGTTCGGCGAGACCGTGGTGCTGGACTGGGGCCTGGCCAAGGTGCGCGGCAAGAAGGACCGGCGCATGGAGGTGCTGGCCGATGAGATGGAGCTGCTCCGCAAGAGCTCGGGCACCGAGACGGTCATGGGGGCGCCGTTGGGTACCCCGACCTATATGCCTCCGGAGCAGGCCGCGGGGAAGCTCGATGAGATCGACGAGCGGTCGGATGTCTACTCCCTGGGAGCGATCCTCTACGAGCAGCTCACTGGGCGAACGCCCCATTCCGGAAGCTCGGCCCTCGAAGTGTTGGAGCGGGTGCAAAAGGACGAGATCGTCCCCCCCGACCAGCTCGAGGGTGAGGCGCCGCCGGAGCTGGCGGCCATCTGCATGCGGGCGCTGGCCCGTCAGCCCGGGGATCGCTACGACAGCGCCAAGCTCCTGGCCGAAGATGTGCGCCGGTTTCAGGTGGGCGGGCTGGTCCGGGCCCACTCCTACTCCATGTGGGATCTGGCCCGACGTTGGCTGGTGCGCCATCGCAGGGCCATCGCCGTGGTGTCGGCGCTGCTCACCGTGGCGGCGGCCATGTGGTGGTACCGGGGCTACGCTGACACGCAGCGCAGCGCCCGGGCGGAGCAGCAGCGTAAGGTGCGGGTCCGGGGCGAGGTGGAGCAGATCCTCTCCGCGGTGGCCCGTGGTCCCAAGGTGAGCAACTGGCTCGACGTCTACACCTTCAAGCTCATCGCCCTCAAAGAGCCCCTGGTGGAGCAGCGCCTGGTACGCGAGCTGGCGCACCCCGAGGTCCGAGTGCGTATGCTGGTATCCCGCAGCCTCGGCGGTATGAAGAGCCGGCGGGCCGTAGAGCTGCTTTGCGCCAGGCTGGCCAAGGGCGTGGAGCCCTCCGAGACGGTGGTTATCGCGGTGATCAACGCCCTGGGGATCATCGGCGACAGCCGGGCCAACGATCCCGTGAGCCGGGCGCGTTTCCATCACGGCCAGTTCGGCGCGGTGTGGCGGAACACCAAGCTGGCCTTCCGGATGATCCCCCTGCCGCCCCTGCCTAAGACCGGGGGTACGGCGGACCAGCTCGTGGACCGGGGCCGGGACTCGGCGAACAAGGGCTACCGCAAAGAGGCCATTGCGCTGTACAGCCGCGCCTTGGTGCTCGACCCCAAGCTGGCCCGTGCCCATGTGAATCGCGCCATCGAACGCAAATTATTGGAGAACGTCAAAGGAGCCCTGGCCGACTATGGTCGCGCCATCGCCCTGGACCCGAAGGACCCGGCTCCCTATCTCAATCGTTCGTATATTCTAAAGAAGCGAAAGCGGTATTCCGAGGCCCTGGCGGATCTGGATCGGGTGGTGGCTTCTCCGAAGTATCGTTCCATGGGGCTATCGGCCCGAGCCCTTGTGTACCGACACATGGGGCGCCTCGATGATGCCCTCAAGGACTATAGAGCCTCTTTTGTGTTGCGCCCCGATCGGGCGACGATCCCCTTTAATATGGCATTTGTCTGGGCCTTCAAGGGGGATCCGGCTCAGGCTCTGGCCTTGGTGAATCAGGCCCTCAAGATTCAGCCGAGCTACACCCGGGCGCTGGTGTTGCGCGCATCCATCCGACGGTACCGCGGGGACCTCGCTGGGGCGCTGCTGGACACCGAGCGGGCGGTGACTCTGGATCCGGCCTACTCTAAAGCGTATCTGGCCCGAGGGCGGGTGGAGCTGGCCCGGGGACGCAGGGCCGCGGCAAAGGCGGACTTCGACAAGGTCGTCGCCGGCGCGAAGAAGGAGTACTGGCCCTGGGGCGCCCGGGCCGCCTACTATCACTATGAGCTCGGGCAGTACGCCCAGGCGGCGCGAGACTTCGCCAAGGCGCTTTCTCTTTCTGGCTCCGCGAAGATCGCTCACCAGTACACCATCTTACTGGCGGCCGTGGCCTTGCGCGCGGGAGATCGAGCCGCAGCGAAGCGGAGGCTGCAAGGGGTCGTGGTGAAAACGCCTCCGGGCGCCTACGGGAGCGCCGTCGGGTTTGTGACCCGAAAGCTCGATCGCGCCGCCTTCGTCAGGGCCGAGCCCTTCACGTCCCTCCGCAAGGCCTACCTCTCGTTCCTGGAGGGGCTCGGCGCCGAGCTCGCCGGCGACCTGCCTGCCGCCCTCAAGGCGTACACCGCCGCGCTTTCGCCCTACCCGTGGGACGACTTCTGGTACGGCATGGCGGCCCACAACGCGAAGGTTCTCGGCCAGCGACTTTCCCCCAGCGCCCCGGATCCAGACCCGGATCCCGTTCCACGTCCGCAGCCGCGATTACGCCCGCGACCGCGCGTGAGTCCGTAGCTGCGGCTACGCCCGCACAATTACACTTGATGTGATCCTATTCAGAGAGGATCATGTCTTTGGCTGTGCCATTTTATGTCCGGTTTCTTGGGAGGATGGGAGAGAATTATGCGCCGTCAATTTCGTTTGTCTGTTGTTTGCCTGCTGGTTGCCTGGCCGCTTGTGGTTGCTTGTGGTGACAATGGCGAGACCAACGACAACAATGACAACCAGAACCAGCTGAATCCTTCGGTATGTGGCAATGGCGAGGTGGAGGCGGGGGAAGTCTGCGATGACGGCTCCGCCAACTCCGATAGCGTGCCGGATGCCTGCCGTACGAGTTGTCGCGCTTCGTGGTGCGGCGATGGTGTGCTCGACAGCGACGAGCAGTGCGACGAGGGTGGCGCCAACAGCGACCTCGTGGTGGGCGCCTGCCGACGAACTTGCCAGAGCGCTGGCTGCGGCGACGGCGTGATTGACTACGGCGAGGAGTGCGACGACGCCAACCTAGACGACGCCGACGGCTGCGACGCCGACTGCACGGTCACCCTCTTCTGGCGTTGCGAGGACCAGCCCAGCCAGTGTTCCTGCGCGCCCTACCGCTCGGACGCGGACTGCTCCGCCTGCGTGGTATATGTGAGCCAGGACGCCACCGGGGTGGAGGACGGCCTGCACTGGTCGAGCGCCATTCGAACGGTGCAGCGGGGCATCGACACGGCGGTCCAGGCCGCGAGCGGCGACCATTGCGAGGTCTGGGTGAAGGCCGGGATGTACCAGATCTTCGTCGACCTTCCCGAGAACACCGTCCGTCTGGCCGAGGGCGTGGCCCTGTACGGCGGCTTCGACGGCACCGAGGCCGACCGCAGCCAGCGAGACTGGGAGACAAACCGCACCGTGCTCAACGGCGCTAGTGGTCCGCCAGGCTCCGCTGTGTACCACGTGGTCACCGCCGTGGGAGTACACGCGGGCACTCTCGATGGGTTCGTCATCGTCGGCGGGTGCGCCAACGGTGACGCGGTGCACGTCTACGGCGGCGGTATGCTAAACGTCGAGGCCTCCCCCACCGTGGCCAATTGCCTGTTCACCGTGACCCCCGAGACAGAGAGCATCGACTGCTCGATCTACGGCGGCGGAATCTACAACTGGCTGTCGGATCCCACCATCGTAGCCACGACCTTCACCAACCTGGAGGCTCAGCGGGGCGGCGCCATCATGAACGAGCAGTCAGCGCCCCTCATCGAGGGTTGCGTGTTCGTGAAAAATGATGCTGAGGTGGGCGGCGCCATCTACAATCTCAACGCCGCACCCACCATCCGGCGCTGTGTGTTCGCCGGCAACACCGCCTCGACAAGGGGCGGCGCCATGCAGAGCAACAACTCCTCGCCCATCCTGCAGGCGAGCGTGTTCGCGGGGAACTGGGCGAGGGACTGGACCTCCTCAAATGCGTTCGGTGGAGCCCTCTGCAACTGGAGCTCGGACACGCTGCTGGACAACGTCACCTTCTACGGGAACGAGGGCGAAATCGGTGGGGCTTTGCGGACCCAGGGCTCCCCTGGCCCGACGCTGAACAACTGCGTGCTCTGGAACAACCACGGCCCAAGCGGCACGGGACAGGAGATTTCCACGGGTGGAATGGGAACCACGGCGGCCGCGGTGACCTATAGCATCATCGACGGGTTCACCAACGACCCAGCGAACCACAACCATGGGCAGAATCCGGACTTCGTCGTCCTGCGAAACGACGGTCTCATCACAGACTCGGTTCACGACTCATTGGCCTACCTGGGGATCACCACCTTCACCCTCGACGGCAACCACTACCAGCCCTCAGAGCTGGTGGGGCGGTTCCTCCGAACGAACATGTTCATGCCCATCCTGCTACCCATCGTGTCAAACACGGCGAACACCATTGTGACCTGGGGCTACGCGGGATACCACAACAGCGGTCAGTACCAGGTGGTCTCCCTGATGCCCGATACCGGTTCGCCCTGTATCGACGGCGGGTTCGGCGACACCAGCGCGCTGGGCGTCGACGCGGTAGGTGCCGCCTACGACGACTGCGGCCAGACCTCCACCAACGATGGCGGCGGCACGCCGGATTTCATCGACCGGGGCGCCTACGAGCACATCTGTCCCTGAGTGGCAAGAGCCCCGGCGGTTGTGACAGGGACAGGGACGGGGACGAGCCGGCGGTTACACCAGCGCGTTGGCCACGGTCTGACCGAGGGTGAGGATCTTGAGCTTGTGTTTGTGGTGCTGGGCCAGGGCGCCCAGGGTGGATTGGCAGCTCAGGCAGCCGGTGACCACGATGTCGGCGCCGCTGCGCTTGATTTGATCGATCTTGAGGCCGCCCACCTGGTTGCGGACGTCGTGGGACTCGGGTACGCGATCCACACCCCCGCCCCCGCCGCAGCACAGGGACTCCATGCGGTTGGGTGAAAGCTCCACGAACTCGGACACCGCGGCGTTCATGATCACCCGCGGAGGGTCGAGCAGGTCGGCCTTGCGTCCCATGTTGCACGGGTCGTGATAGGTGTGCAGACCCGGATTTTTGGACGGGTCCACTTTCAATGTGCCCGCCTCGATTCCCTGGGCCGCCAGCCGGCTGATGACCTCCACCCGGAAGGGCAGGGGTCGGCCCAGCCACCGCTCGGCGTCGTAGGTGTAGCTCTTGTAGCCGTGTCCGCATTCGGTGACCACCAGGGTCTCGATGCCGAGCTTCTCGCCGGCCTCCACCACCTGGGACAGGATCTTCCGGGCCGCCTCGTCGTCTCCGGTGAAGTAGCCCCAGTTGGTCACATCGGAGCAGGCCGACGACAGGGTCCATGGCTCCCCCAGCAGGTGGAGGATCTTCAGGTTGGCCGAGAAGATGCCGGGGTTCACGGTGAGCTCCCGGGGGTTGGGCAGGTACAGGTACCGCGCGCCCGGCTGATCCATGGGGAAGGTGATACTGGGATCGTCCAGCTCCATGCCGAGCTCCTCGGCCATCCACTCGGCGTGCTCGATGTACTCCTCTTTGGGCACCTCCGAGACGCTGCCTGTTTCGAGCCGGGAGGTGATGCCCAGGGCCAGGGGTTTGGGGAGCTCACCCCGGGAGGACAGGACCCCGCGGGCGGCGCGCACCACCTCCTCCATGAGGATCCCCGTGGGGCAGTCGTGGGTGCAGCGGTTACACAGGGTACAGGTCCAGACGAAGCGTGAGGCCAGGGCGAGGTCGTCGAAGCCGTTGCGTACCAGGTGCAGAAACTTGCGTGGGTTCATTTCCGGCACGGACTCGCCCAGGGGACAGCGCGACAGGCAGGCGCCGCAGTCCTGGCACTGGCCGAGATTGTTTCCACGGGGTTCGGCCGCTAGCCGGACAGACACTTCGGACGAGGTTTTCAGTGCGCGTGGATCGCTCATTACGCACCTCCCTTCAGGGGCGAAACAGCCAGGTCGTGGGCGACACGGCTCCCCTCCGCTGGTGCCACGGTCCAGTGCTCGAAGGCACCGGCGGGTAGGCCCACACGCTGGGCCGTGTCCGCCAGGATTTGTGCCCGCTCAGTGCAGTGGAGGTGGTTGTCGCCGTGGGCGCAGCTCTCGGCGTGACAGCTCAGCAGGATCACCCGCCGGGCGCCGGCCTGGAAGGCTCGCAGCATATCCAGCTCGGACACGGCGCCGCCGCAGGCCATCTCCACCACGGTGGCGTCTTTGGGCAGCTTCGTCCCTCCAAGGGCCGGGACGCCGGAGTTTTTGCAGGCGAACAAGACGGTCTGGCCATCGTCGACCCCTGGCGTGGGGATCGCTTCGGGCGTCAGCGTGATGGCTGATCCCGGGCAGGCGGCCACGCAGGCGCCGCACTGTTCACAGGCCGTGGCCGACACCAGCGGCGTGGACTCGGGCCGTGGGGTGATGGCAAAGTGGGGACAGACGCGCACGCAGGTGAGACAGTGGACGCAGTGGGCGCGGTCGATCTGTGCCGGCGCTTCCCGGGAAAATCGCAGGTCATCGGTGAGCTGCGCGTGCACCTGAGCGGCCACGGAGGTCGCCTCCGCGCGAACCGTCGGACTGCCCGCCTCTTGACGGGCGTTGCCCAGCACCCAGATGCCCGGGCGCTCGGTGTGCATGGGGAAGAGGCGGACGTTGCCACGCTGGGCGAGCCCCTCTCGATCCAGGCCCACTGAGCAGCGCTGGGCCAGGGTGCTCAGGGTGTCGTCTGCGCCCGGGTGGTCGGTCACCGCGACCATGTCCACCCGGAGCCGGAGGGGGATCTCGGGGGCAGCGGCGTCGGTGAGGAGCAGCGCGGCCTCGACTCCGGGCGCCTGGGTTGGCGAGGTGGATTGCCGCAGGAACCGAACGCCGGCCCGGCGGGCGTCATCGTAGCGCTGTTGCCCGTGTAGGCCGGCCAGGGCCATGTGCTCGAACACCACCGTGACCTCGGACTGCTTCTCGATGACCGCCCGGGTGGCGGTGTCCAGGGCCGCTGCTGCCGTGGGGCGCCAGGCCGGGCCCGTGGGATCGAGGTGCAGGGCCACCCGTTGGGGTGGGGCGTCTCCCTCCTGGGCGTCTCCCTTGTGGGCGTCTCCCTTGTGGGCGTCTCCCTCCAGGGAGGCCGCGAAGTCAGTCATGGACTGGTGGGGCAGCGACGCCAAAGCCGGGGCGGGATCCGCGGTGAGCGCCAGGCCGGGGGCGAGGATCAGCGCGTCGGCCTCCACTTGGATTTTCGCAGGTCCGTCCGTGAGTTGGAGCCGGAACTCGCCGAGCTGGCCATCCACACTGGCGACGCTGTCGGCGAGCACCAGGTCGACTCCGGTCCCTTGGGGCCCGGGAGCGGCCCGGTCCAGCTGCACCAGGGTCACCGGAACCCCGGCGGCCGCCAGCGCCTCGGCGGCCACGTTGCCCTCGTCCCCCCGGCCGATGACGGCGGCTCGGCGGGTGCAGGGATTGGCGCCCTGCTCGAGCAGCAACCCGGCGGCGTTTTGCCCCGACAGGAGACTGGCCTCGATGAAGTTGGGTCCGGCGCAGGTGCCGGCCACGTACACCCCATCGGGTGCGCTGTCACCGTCTAGGAAACCTCCGATGGTGCGCGACACGCCCACAGACTCCGCCAGCACGTCCGCGCCGGGGGAGGGCACCATGCCCACCGCCAGCACCACGCCGTCAAAGGACTCGGCCGTCATGTTGCCGAGGTGGTCCTGGAACGCCAGCCGCAGCCCCCCGTCCTCGGCGAGCTGGACCTCGGCGGGAACGCCCTGGACGAAGCGGAGCTTCGGGGCGAGGTCGGCGAAGCGACTGCGGGCGGTCTTCCCGTAGATCTGCAGGTCCATGAAAAAGACGGTGATCTCCCAGTCCGGGTGGCGGTGCAGCAGCGCCCGGGCCGCGCGCAGGGATCCCTGGCAGCAGACCTGGGAGCAGTAGCCCCGGCCCGCCTCGGGGTCCCTTGAGCCGATGCACTGCAAAAAGGCGAGCCGCTTGGTCTCGCCCCCGCCGAAGGGGAGCAGCGACAGGTCGTCGTCGCGCAGGGCTAGGTTAACGTCCACGGTGGTGACCACCCCATCGAGCTCGCCGTAGCCCATGGGCCGTCCCTGCCGGGGATCGAAGGGCTCAAAGCCCGTGGCCAGAATGACCGTGTCCGCTTCCAGAGTTGCGTCCACTTCCCCTCCGCTCGCCGTGGCCTCGAGGGTCGCCCGGAAGGCGCCGCGGGTTCCGGTGACGCCGGTCACATCAGCGGTGATTCGGCGAATGGAGTCTGTCGATCCCACACCGGCCTGCACGTCGTGGAGTAGACAGAGGCCGCATCGCTGGCAGCGATCCGTGGCCAGGCAGCACCACTTGGAGGTCTGGCCTCCCGGTGCATCGCCGCGATCCACGATCACCACGGATCTCCCCCCTTGCGCCAGGGTCAACCCAGCGCTCAGGCCGGCCGCGCCCCCGCCGATGATCAGGGTATCTGAGCTCATGTTCACATCACCTCGTGTGGCTATCGGATTTTTCGCACCACGGACACATTAGCCCTGGGGGCGATTGCGTCAAGGGGATGGGGGACGTACTTAAGGTATTAAGTTTCGTTCGCAAGTGCCCGAAATTTCACACTATGGCAGCCACCGTGCCCCCACAATGTCGCGGCACCTTGCTCTCGACTTGATCAGCCTGAGGTCAATTTGGGTCAGGTCACTCCAGCAGGGAGAGGATTTCATTCGTGTTCAGGAAGCGGTCCCCCGGATCCTTCGCCAGGCAGCGCCGCACGATCGCCTGAAGTCGCGCGGGCACATCGGTTCTCCAGTCGGTGAGGTCCGGCGTGTCTTCAAAGGTGTGGCTATAGGCGAGCGCCACGATGTTGCTGGCAGAAAAGACCTTGCGATTGGTGAGCATCTCGAAGACGACGCCACCGAGTGAATAGATGTCAGTGCGCGCGTCGACCGCTTCCCCCCGGAACTGCTCCGGGGCCATGTACTGCGGTGAGCCGATGAGGCATCCCGCCTCGGTGAGCTCGGTCCCTTCTCCGTCCTGTACCCGGGCGATGCCGAAGTCGACGATGACGAGACGTCCGCCGGTCTCCAGGAAGATGTTCGCGGGTTTCAGGTCACGATGGATCACACCCACGGCGTGCGCGGCGCCCAGCCCCGCGCAGAGCTGCACCATGAGCTCATGCACTTGCTCGAGGGCCAGTGGTCCTTCCCGCGCCAGCAGATCCTTCAACGTCTCCCCCTCCAGGTACTCCATGGACAGGAACTCGCATTCGTTCCATTCGCCGAGATCAAAGATCCGCGCCACGTTTCGATGAGTCACCAACCGCGCCAAACGCACCTCTCTGCGAAGACGCGCGGTCCTCTCAGGGGAGTTGTCTACAGTGGTCCACACCTTGAGCGCTACGTCGACGTCGAGCTTCTCGTCACGCGCCCGGAACACCCGGCCCATACCCCCCTCGCCCAATAGAGAGATAATGCGATAGCGATCATCGAGTCTCATGCCCAAAGCGACCTCACGCGCCTCGCCGGTGGGGGTCGCCGCCGGAGCTACGCCCTCGGAGGACAGCTCCATGGACATGGTGGGAAGCAGGGAGGCGTTCAGCACCGGGTTCACCTTCGGGTTTGTCTCCGGGTTCATAGCCACCGAGGACCCCGCAACGCCCCAGGCCATGAGGCCGACGCCGCCGATACGCGCGATGGGCCCCAGCGATTCGCCGAGGGCTTCGTGGCCCAGGAGTCGATGGGTCGCCTCACTGTAGACGATGGACCCGGCCTTCGCCGCCGCGAGCAGCGCGTCGGCCTGGTCACACACCGCCCCGAGGGCGGCGTACTCCGCGCGCTGGCTCGAGCCGAAGGAGCCGACGGTGGCCAGACCCGAGGCGATGGCGATGACCGGCAACGGCGCGCTCGTCTCCGCCATCGTCATGCGCTCTGTGAGGTCCACCAGCTGGTCGAGCAACGCCTGCGCCATGGTCAAGGCGCGGCGGGCGCCCTCCTCGGGCTCCGTCGCCTCCGGAGCCCCGAAGAATCCGTATACCCGGTCCCTCACGAATCTCTCCACGGTCGCGCCCTGGTCGAAGGCGGCGTCGACCACAATGGAAAGATGCGCAGACAGCATCGCGGCTACATCCTCCGGCTCCAAGGAGCGGACCACCGCGTCAAAGCCCCGCAGCTCCAATCGGAAGACGGTCAGACGGCAACGCTCCAGCCCCGGCAGCTGCCCCTTGTCCGCGATGGCCCGGGCCAGATGCGGCGGCAGATAGCGACCGAGCTCCCGCGCACGCTCGAGCGCCACTGACTGCTCGACGACGCGGCCCTCCAGCCGCTCGTTGGCTTCACGTAGCGCGAGCTCCAGGGAGCGCATCCGCACCAGGTTGTGTACGCGGGCGAGTAACTCACGGGGCTCGAAGGGCTTGCTCAGGTAGTCATCGGCGCCTCCCTCCAGCGCTCTCAGGCGTGAATCAGCGCCGGCCTTGGCTGTGAGCAGGATCACGGGGATGCTCGCCGTGGCCGGATCCGCACGGAGATGGCCGAGCATTTCGTAGCCGTCCATTCCGGGCATCATGATGTCGGAGATGATCACCGTAGGCACCACCTCTCGCGCCAGGGCAAGGCCGCTGCTTCCGTCGCCGGCCTCCTCAACGCGAAATTCGGCAGCGCAGATGTCGGCAACCAGCGTACGCATATCCGCGTTGTCCTCGACCACGAGCAGCACGGGGGCTTCCGCCGACGCCGTCGGAGACGCCTCCGCCGACGCCGTCGGAGACGCTTCCGCCGATGCCGCCGGAGACGCTTCCGGAGGCGCGTCCGCCGACGGGACAGCGTCGTCGTCGAGGTCGGACGGCGCCTCCAGCCGTGGTTCGGCGGGGGAGGTGCCGATCTCGGCTTCCAGGGCCTTGACCGCGATCCGGGCGTGCGCTCCGGACACCTCCTGCCGCATCGACTCCGGAGCAGAGTGGACAGACGCCTCGGCTACCCTGGGCAGGCGCACGTAGAAGGTTGACCCGATCCCCTTCTCACTCTCCACATCCATGTGACCGCCGACCTCCTCCACCAGCTCCTTGGCGAGGGCGAGGCCGATTCCGCTCCCCTCGTAGCGGCGAGTAGCCTGATCGTCCAGCTGCCGAAACCGCTCAAAGACCCGGGTCAGGTCACCTTCGGTGATGCCGATACCGGTGTCCTTCACCGCCACCCGGATCCACGGGTCGTCGACGTCCAGTCGCACTACGATGGACCCGCCCGGATCGGTGAACTTGCACGCATTGGACAGGAGGTTGCAGATCACCTTGTCAAACCCGTCGGGGTCCACCATCGCCGGCGGCACCTCCTCGACGGCTCGCAAGGAGAGGGTCAGGCCCTTACTTCGGGCGAAGGGGTCGAAGCCCTCGACGATGGGCTCGAGCAGCTCCCGAAGGGTGTGGGGTTCGGGTTCGGTGGGCTTGCGGCCCGCCTCGAGGCGGGCGAAGTCCAGCAGCTGGTTGACCAGTCGGAGCAGTCGGTGTGCGTTGCGCTCGATCATGGTCAGCGTGTCGCCCGTAGCTGCGTCCGCCTGGGTCCGCAGCGCCTCCAGCGGCGCGAGGATCACCGTGAGCGGCGTGCGCAGCTCGTGAGAGACATTCTGGAAGAACAGCGTCTTCTGCCGGTCGAGCTCCTGGAGCTGCCCCAGCATGGACTCCACCTGCTCCTTGGCCGCCACCGCCTCTGCCCGGGCCCGGTCCGCGCGCGCCCGCTCCCGCTCCACGGCGAGCCGCGAAGCGAACTCGCGCCGGCTGGACGAGTACTTGAAGAGTCCGTTGATCAGTCCGACCATCGATACAACGACTAAGAAAAACGTGGCCGCAACAATCGAAACAAAGCCTAGTCGGCTTAGCTCCAACACCATGCTGAATACGTTGGCGAAGAAGGCGACGAGAATCACCGCAATGGCCCAGCGCTGCGGCCAAGTGGGGAACACTCCAGCGGCCAGGGCAGGCAGCGACGCACCCAGCACATAAGGATACAAGGCCGACCTGGGAATCATGAACAGCATCGGGGCGATGCATGCAACGAAGAGCATGGTGATCAAGGCCCAAATTCGAAAGATATGGCGTTCGATGTTTCGAACCTTGTGAATCGCCACCAGGAGGCCTGTGAGCAGAAGGGCGGCTACGAGACGCATGATCAGGAACGTGTTGGCCAAGGCGGGCGCTAGCACCAAGTCGAAGCCATACCATGCCAATAAAATGGGAATGAAGAAACTGAGGGCCAAGATAGCCAGGCGTCGGTTCGCGAAACGAAGCTCTGTGTGAAAACGCTTGAGCTCTTTGTCCGAGAGCGTGGGGTTCGTTACCTTGTGGACGCGGGCGTCGTCGGGCGCTTCCCCGTCGGGGGCGTCGGGGGCGTCGGTCTGTTCTACAGGCGGCGGCAAGATACACCCCTCATGGCCTGACTTTATCACCTGGCACGGGCTCTGTGCTGGAAAAGAGATCGCAAGAATCGTGGAGTGGTCGGTGACGTTGAGAGAGCACTAAAGTCCCCTCTTGTTGCTCTTGCTGTGGCAGGATTGACTGCACTATGAGAATTCACTTGCGATGTGTACCGTGTTTGTTCGAGCAGGCGCTGTCGGCGGCCCGTATCCTGGGGCTATCGTACGAGGACACCCGGCGATTGGTCCGTAGGGTGAACGTCGCGGTGGAGCAGATGAACTGGGACCACCCGGCGCCGCTCATGGGGCGGACCACGCACCAGGCCATCCGCTCCATCACCGGTTTGGACGATCCCTATGCCGAGCTGAAGCGGGGACACACCGAGGCCGCTCTGGCTCTGTTGCCGGCGGCGCAGGAGGCGGTGGATGGGGCGGCCGATCCCTTCGCTGCCGCGGTGCAGCTTGCCATCGGGGGCAATCTCATCGATCTCGGATCGCCTCTGGGCCGGGACGTGGACGTGACCGACTGTTTGCGGCAGGCCCTGGCGCGGCCGGTGGACGCCGGGGGTGTGCGGGACCTGAAGCAGCGGGTGGACCAGGCTCGGGACGTACTGTATCTGGCGGACAACGCTGGGGAGATCGTCTTTGACCGTCCCCTGCTCCGGTTGATCGGCCCGGAACGAGTGACCGTGGCCGTGCGTGGGGGGCCGGTGATCAACGACGCCACCCTGGACGACGCGGCCCAGGCGGGGCTCACGGACCGCTATCGGGTCGTTACCACGGGCTCGGATGTGCCGGGGATCTGGCCTGACGACTGTGATCCCGCCTTCCGGGAGCTGTTCGCCGAAGCCGACCTGGTGATCGCCAAGGGCCAGGGCAACTTCGAGACCTTGAGCGAGCTGGACCGGGAGGTCTTCTTCCTATTCCTGGTCAAATGCGCCGCGGTGGCCGACGAGGTCGGAGAGCCCATGGGCACGGCCATGGCGCGTCCCCACCGGCGATGACGATAGCCACCGGCGATGACGATAGCCACCGGCGATGACGATAGTCGCCGGCGATGACGATAGTCGCCGGCGCTACTTTTGCTCCATGGCCCGGCGTTCCTCAGAGAGCTCGTCCAGCAGCGCCTGGAGGGTCCAACCCTCGGAGGTGGGAGTGAGGGCTGCCCACAGGGGGCGCTCGAGTCCGGCCTCGCGGTGGGCGGCCATGAGGATGTGCAGCTCGTTTTCCGTGATGCCGGCCATGATCACCGCTCGAGGTCCGGTGGTGTCTTCACCCGCGCCGGTGCCCCCCGGCAGGGCCATGAGCTCCCCCAGGGTCTGACTCGCTTGGGCTGCCCCCGCCCAGACAGGCTCCAGGTCTCCCAGGTTTGCGCCGGCCAGGGCTGCCATGAGCGTGGGCTGATCCCCAGCGGGGAAGCCGCAGACCAGGAGCTTGCGCGGTCCGTGCATGCGGTTGTCGGTCTCTTCGATCTTCTCGAATCCTGCGTCGGGCTGGTCCATGGCTCGCCTCGAAGGGTTGCAGAGCTTGCTGCTGAGCTTGTTGCTGAGCTTGTTGTTGAGCGGATTGTTAGCTCGACTGGAGGGGAATGTACACGGTGAAGGTGGAGCCTTCTCCCAGGGTCGAGTCCAGCTCGATGCGTCCCTGGTGGGCCTCCAGGATCTGCTGCACGATGGGCAGGCCGAGGCCGGTGCCGGTGATGAAGCGGGTCGAGGCGTTCTTCACCCGGAAGAAACGGCGAAACACTTGTGGCTGATCCTCAGGGGCGATCCCGAAGCCCGTGTCCTGGACCCGCAGGCAGAGCTCGTCTCCCTCGACTCCGGCCGAGACGGTGACCCGGCCGCCATCGGGTGTGTACTTCAGGGCGTTGTTGATCAGGTTGGAGATTACCTCGTCCAGGGATTGTTGGTGAAACACCACGGGAGGGAGGTCGGCCGGTAGGTCGGCGGTGAGCGTGATCTGCTTGGCGTCGGCGGTGGCCCCGTGTAGCTCGATTTGGCCGCGAATCAGTCCCACCACATCGAGCCGCTCCCGCTCCTGGGCGATGAGACCGGACTCGATCTTGGTCAGGTCGAGCAGCTCCGACGAGAGATCCACCAGGGATCGGATCCGGATCGTTGCCCGCTCCAGGACATGGCGCTGCTTCTCATTGAGATCCCCGGCGACTCCGTCTAGCAGCACGTTGAGCTGCATCAGCACCGAGCTCATGGGCGACCGGATCTCGTGGGCTACCATGGAGACGAAGTCGGACTTGTGCTGGTCCATACGCTTGCGGGCGGTAATGTCGTGCAGCACGGTGATCGTGCCCAGGTTCAGCCCCTGGCGATCGCGGAAGGGGAAGCTTCGGGCGGCCAGGAACTTGCCGTCCTCGGAGTCCAGGTCACCCAGGCTGAGCTCTTCGGTGAGCTCGATGAACTCGGAGCTGTCCATGTTCAGAGCTCGGTGGATCAGGTCGAGCAGGGGCGTCTGCACCACGATGTCGCCCACATCGCAGCCCGGACTGTGGAGTCCCTGCGAGCCGATGAGGCGTCGGAAGGCCGGGTTGCACAGGACCACCCGCTTGTGGTTGTCGGTGGCCATGACGCCGTCGGCGAGCCGGTTGATGAGTCCCCGCATGCGGGACTTCTCGGTGGCGATGTCGGTGAGGGCCCGGGTGTAGTGGATCGCCTTGGACACCACCGCGCGGAGCTGGTCTGGCGTGAAGGGCTTGGGGACGAAGTCAAAGGCCCCCTGCTTCATGGCCGCGACGGAGTGCTCCAGCGTTGCGTAGCCGGTGATGACAATCACCACGGTGTCCGGATGATTCTCTTTGACGTGAGCCAGTACGTCGAAGCCAGACAACGAAGGCATCATCAGATCCAGCAGCACGATGTCGAAGTGCTCTGCCGCGATCATTTCCAACCCGACCTTACCGTCGTCGGCCAGAGCGATGTAGTAGCCCTCTTTTTTTAGGACCACCTGGCACCCGAGGCGGATGCGTTTCTCGTCGTCCACCACCAGAATGCGGGGGACATAGGCGCGCTCGTTGTCGGTTGCTTTGGGGGGGGTGGGGCTGTCTTTTTGCATCGTAGTACACTACCCGATGGACTGTGGGGTCAACTCCGCGGACTCGGGACTGGTGGGCAAGGACACCCTGAAGGTGGTCCCCGAGGGACTCGACTGGAGCAGTACCAGCTCCCCGCCGTTCTCTTGGACGATGCCGTAGGAGGTGGAGAGGCCCAACCCGGTGCCCTTGCCCGGCTCCTTGGTGGTGAAGAAGGGGTCGAAGATGTGGGGTCGGTCATTCACCGAGATCCCGCAGCCCGTATCCGCCACCTCCAGATGACTGAGCTTACGGGCGGAGCCTCGGTAGGTCCGCAGGGTCAGCGTGCCGTCGTGCTCCATGGCGTCCAGGGCGTTGATGACCAGGTTGATGACCACCTGGCTGAGCTGTTTTCGGTCGCCGTTTACCACCGGCGCCTCGTCGGTGAGATCCTTGACCACCTCCACGTGCATGAAGCGCTTCTGGTCCCGGATGAGGCCGAGGCTGTGATCCACCAGATCGTTGAGGAGGAAGTCCTCCCGGCTCGCGGTGGCCTGACGGCTGTATGCCAGCAGACCCCTTACGATCTCCTGGCAGCGGGTGGCATCCTCGAGGACGCAGGTCAGGTTCTCGCGTAGTGGGCTGTCGGCGTCGAGCTCTTCCTCCATGAGGGAGCCATACAGGAGAATGCCCGTGAGGGGGTTGTTGATCTCGTGGGCCACGCCGGCAGAGAGCCTGCCCAAAGAGGCGAGCTTCTCGGATTGCATCACCTGCCGCTCGGCCTCCCGCAGTCGCTTCTCGCCCACGAGCTTCTCGCGCAGGTCGTTGTAGATGCCCATGGTGGCGACCTCGAGGTCGCCCTCGTAGATGATGGCGCCGGTCATTTCCACGGGGATCAGGTTCCCGGAGGAGTCGACGATGTTGGTGCGAAAGGGCGGCAGTTTCCCGCGGCCACCCTGGTCCTCATCTCGCAGGGTGTTCATGATCTGCTTCGCCACCCCCGGTGGGTACACATCGCGAATGTTCAAGGCAGGGCCGCCGCGGAAGTTGTGACCAAAGAGCTTCTCCGCCGCTTCGTTCATGAGCTGCAGGTTGCCGTCCCGGTTCGCCGCGACGATGGCGCTGGCCGAGCTCTGGATCACCCGGTTCATGAGGCGCTGCATGCCCGTGAACATGCGCTCGAGCCTTTCGACGCGGGTGACGTCCCGGATGGATTCGATTACGTAGCGAATGGATCCGTCGTCATCCAGGATGGGGGAGAAGACCCGCTCCTCCCAGCGCTCCCGACCGCCGTCCTCGGCGAGGCAGCGCAGCATCGAGTGGCCCGTGCGGGTCTCGAGGGTCTGGGACAGGGGGCACTCCCGGGCCTTGCAGGGGGGACTCGGATCGTCCCAGTAGTCTGCGAATACTTCGCGACAGGAGTGCCCTACTACGTCCTCTGACCGGGCCCGGGTCCGCTCCAGGAACTTGTCATTGGCGGCGATCACCACCCGGTCGGGGCTCAGGATCAGCGTTGGGTAGGACAGGGAGTCAAAGACCCGCAGCCGCCAGTCCATTTCTTGCTCGAGGCGGCTGTTCATGTGGACGACTCCCCAGCCGGCTTCGGGCGCTCGGGTGTGGTGAAGGCCCGCTGCAAGCTCTTCACTGTGCGTTGACCTTCGCGGTGGCCCACCGTCAGAAAGATGGAGGCGCTGGTGCAGCCGGTGAGCAGTACTTCGACCTTGTCTTGCGCGAGCACGGACAGGGCCGCCGAAGCGATGCCGTAGCGGTCTCCGAAGTGGGGGCCGTGGAAGCAGACCACCTCCACCGGGTAGGTGACCGTCGGCCCGTTGTCGTCGGGGGCGCGGTCTCGCAGATCCTGGGCGACGACTCCGTCTACGACTACCCAGACCGCGAGGGAGGAGTCCGAGCTCCGCTGGGCCGTCGCCATGATCAGACTGCCTCCCACGACGTCGTGACCCTGCGGCAAAAGATCCAGATCGCCACCTCCGTCGGGATGCAGCGCCAGTTGCACCATGGTGAGCCCTTTGCGCACCTCGAATCCATAGGTGCGGATGATGGGCTCCCAGTAGACGGCGACGGTCTCCATGCGCGGGCTCCTTTCTTCTACTCCTGCTTCACGAGCAGCTCCCAACGGAGCGGAGCGTGGTTTGGGGGCAACACCAGGAGATCGTCCAAGGCGGTCAGTATCTTTGCGAGGTGGCTCGCCTCCACTGTGATCGTCAGCGCTGATAGCGAGGTGGCCAGCCCGAGCAGCTGGAGCTTCTTGTGGGCGAGGGTCCGCAGGAGCGCTCCCAGGAGCCCGGCGTTGGCCCCGTGGGGATAGATGCTCACAGCCACTACCGGAGCAATTACCGACAACCGGGAGTCGAGATCACCGAGCCTCCGAGCCACGGACAGGGCCCGTGTTCGGTCCGTCTCCGCCACGCAGAGGGAGGCCTCCGCAGCCGCCCCAGGGCCCGAACGAGTAAGGAAGGTTATGTTGATTCGTTCGTTAGCGAGCCCAGCGATCAGGCTCGTGATCCCTGGTTCGGGGGGGCTCCCCCGGGCTAGGTCGAGTTGTGCGAGTGGCGGGCTGACCTTGATCCCGCCGGCTCGGATGGTCACGCGGCTCCTACAGGTTGTCCCGCACCAGCTCCATAAGCTCGTTGAGCTCGATGGGCTTGGGGATATAGTCGTCCGCCAGGGTGTTTTTGCCGCCCTGGTGGGTGTAGTTGCTGGAGGTGACCGCGTCGGCCACGGCGGTGAGCAACAGCACGGGGATATCCTTGTACTCGTCGGAGGTCTTGAGCTCGTCGCACAGCTCGTAGCCGTTTTTGCGAGGCATCATCACGTCCAGGATAATCAGGGCGGGCCGTTGGGCCTTGATCCGGTCCAAGGCCTCTACTCCGTCGTAGGCCTTATCCACGGCGAAGCCCTCGCTCTCGAGCTTCATGGCGACGGATTCCACGAGATCAGGATCGTCGTCCACTACCAAGATGAGCTGTTTGTCGTTCATGGATTTGCTCCTCTATCAAACAGGGTTGTTGTTCACTGTTGCAGTCTACACGCTGGGTCGCGGCAGAAGCCCCGCCCGCTCCACAATCTCGGGAACCTTACGTTCCCACTCAATGGCCATGATGTGGAATCCCGCCACGCCCTCGACCTCCTTGAGCTCCTGGATCATCTCCACGGCCATGGTGATCCCCTCGGCCGCTGCCTTCTTCTTTTCCACCCCCGCCATGCGCTTGATGATGTCGGCCGGCACGTCCATGCCCGGGACCTTGTTTTTCATGTAGCGCGCCATGCCCACTGACTTCATGGGCGTGATCCCCGCCAGGACGTAGATCTCCTTGTGGAGTCCGCGGGCGCACACGCCCTTCATCCACTCTTTGAACTTGGGGATGTTGTAGATGCACTGGGTCTGGACGAAGTCAGCGCCGGCTGCGGACTTCTTGGCCAGGCGGGCCACCCGCAGCTCGAAGGGGTCGGCGAAGGGGTTGGCCGCCGCGCCGATGAACATCTTCGGCGGGTCCGTGATCTCGTCGCCCCCCTGGAACTTGCCCTCGTCCCGCATGTCCTTGACCATGCGCAGAAACTGCACCGAGTCCAGGTCGTGCACGTTCGCCGCCATGGGGTGATCACCGAACTTGGGGTGGTCCCCCGACAGACAGAGCATGTTGTCGATACCGTGGGAGTACGCCCCCAGGATGTCGGCCTGCATGGCGAGGCGGTTCCTGTCCCGGGTCACCATCTGGAGCATTGGGTGCAAGCCCAGCTGCTTGAGGTGCGCGCAGGCCGCCATGGAGGACATGCGGACCATGGCCGTTTGATTGTCGGTGACGTTCACGACATCGACCACGCCGCGAAGCAGCTCGCCCTTCTTCTTGACGGCCTCCGGATCGGTCCCCCGGGGAGGTCCGACTTCCGAGGTCACCGCGAGTTGGCCAGACGTCAGGATCTTTTCGAGTACGCTGTCGGTTTTCATTCCGCCAAATCCTCTCTGACGATGGTCCGGGGTCCTGCGCCGCCGGCCGGCCGCCAGTCCTTCGCGTCCATGTTCACTTCGTACAGATCGGTTTGTCCCAGCGCCTTGAGCCGCTCCCAGATCAGGTGCCAGGCGCAGTCCACGTCGTCGCTGATCTCACACTTGCCGTTGGTGGAGCCGCCGCAGGGGCCGTTCATGATGCGCTTGGAGCAGCGCGCGATGGGACAGATTCCACCGGTGATGCCCAGCACACAGTTGCCGCAGCCGGCGCAGCGCTCGGACCAGACCCCCGCCCGCTCCGAGGCGCCCATGAACATCGTGTTTAACGCCGGCAGGACCGGCTTGTCCTTGTAGCGTCGCGCCAACTCCTGGACTCCGGCACCGCAGGCCATGGACAGGATGGCGTCCGCGCCACCGACGAGCTGGGACAGCTCCTCTACATACTCCGGATCGCACTGGCGCTCCAGGGTGTGCTCGGTGATCTGGACGGACTTGCCGCCCTTGAGAAAGGTCATATTCAGGGCCGAGGCCAGGAGCCCGACCTCCTTGCGTCCACCGGCCGCACAGACCGTGACGCACTCGTTGCAGCCCACGAGAAGGATTCGGTCAAAGGAGGCGACCGATTCGACGATCTCCTCAAGTGGTTTTCGTTCCGCAGTGATCATCTTGGTGTTCCTCTCCTTGGCGGCGGCTTTATTTGGCGGCTTTGGCCGAAGCCTTTGTTTGGGCTCGAGCCGGGGCCGGCTTACCTCCCCTGATGGGGGAGGGGCCCAGCGCGCGGATTTTTTCGGTTATCTCCGTGGCCACTTCGGCGAACCGATCTCCCATACCCGCCGACATCAACACCATCTCGATTCGTTCTTTTTCGATGCCGATCTCTTCGATCAGCTTCTGCACCTGGGTCACCCTGCGGGCCGCCCTGGTGTTGCCGTTGTTAAAGTGGCAGTCACCTTCGAGACAGCCGGCCACGTACACGCCGTCGGCGCCTTTTTCAAAGGCACGGAGCAGGTGTAGGGCGTCTACTTTGCCCGAGCAGGGCACCCGAACGATCTTCACGTTCGCCGGATAGCTCAGGCGCTGGGCGCCGGCCTGATCCGCCGCCGTGTAGGCACAGTAGTGGCAACAGAAGGCTACGATGACAGGTTCAAATTGGGGCGTGGGTTCAGACATTAGGCCGTTATCCTTTCCAGGAGCCCTTCCAGCTTGGCGAGGATCTGGTCATCGTCGAACTGCTGGAGTTGGATCGCCTTGGCCGGACACTCCGCGGCGCAGATGCCGCAGCCGTGGCACAGGGCGGGATCGATCTCCGAGTTCCCATCGGCATTGATGAAGGGCACTCCGTAGGGGCAGGCTCGTACGCACACCAGGCAGGCCGCGCAGCGGCTCGCCTCCACACGCGCGACGGCGGCACCCAGGTTGATCTCCCCTCGGGCGAGCAGGGTCTGGACCCGAGACGCGGCAGCCTGGGCTTGCGCCACGGACTCTTTGATGGACTTGGGGCTGTGGGCCGTGCCCGCCACGTAGAAGCCCAGGGTGGGCAGGTCCACGGGGCGGAGCTTGATGTGGTCCTCGAGCAGGTAGCCGTCTTCGGTGCGCGGCAGTCGGAAGATGCGCGCGAGCTCCTCGGTCCCTTCGTCGTCGGCGATGAAGCCGGTGGAAAGCAGTACCCGATCGGCGTGCATGGACAGGTCGTCGGCGAGGATCGGGTCGTGGAAGGTGACCTTCACCTTGTCGTCGACCGGTTCCACCTGGGGCGGGTTTTCGGGGTCGTAGCGCACGAAGATCACGCCCCGTCGCCGGGCCTCCTGGTAGGCGTCCTCCTGCATGCCGATGGTGCGCATGTCCCGGTAGAGCACCCAGATGCTCGCCGCGGGATTCACGTCGAGGATGCGTAGGGCGTTTTTGATCGATGACTGACAACAGATCCGCGAGCAGGCCGGGTTCTCCTTGGTGCGAGATCCAGCGCACTGGATCATCACGACCTTGGACCAGGTCTTCACCGTGTCGGTGTCGTCTTCGAGGAGGGACTCGATGTCGTGCTGGGTGGAGACCGCGTCGTGCTCGCCGAGCATATACACAGACGGTCGGTTGGCCAGGGCCCCGGTGGCCAGGACGGTGGCGCCGTGCGTAATCTGTCGGTAGAAGAGCTGCGGACCCACCTGCATACCGGTGGTGAACTTACCCGGCATACCGCCGTGGTCAACGATGAGGGCGCCGGTGTAAACCTGGATTTTGTCGTGGCCCTCGGTGGCGGCCACGAGGTGCTCGATCTGCGTGCGCACGTCCTCGCCCTCGAGAGTACGGCGTAGGTTTCGCGCCTCGCCGCCGAGCTCGTTTTCGCGCTCCGCCAGGTGCACCTTGAAGCCCTGGCCCGCCAGGGAGAGGGCCGCGGACATGCCGGCCACGCCACCACCCACCACCAGTACGTCCTGACTCATGGGCAGGGTTTGGTCCGCCAGGGGCTTGGACTGCCGAACGGCTGCCACCCCCATCTGGATCAGCTCCCGTCCCTTGGCCGTGGCCAGCTCGGGGGCGTCCCGGTGTACCCAGGCGTCCTGGTCCCGCAGGTTGGCGATGTCCACCAGGTAGCGGTTGAGACCGGCCTTGCGCAGCAGATCCTGGAAGCGGGTGAGGTGGGTGCGGGGGGAGCACCCGCCGATGACCACGCGGTTGAGCTTTTGCTCGACGATGGTCTCTCGTATGTGCTCCATGGACTCGGCACTACAGCCGTAGCCCACGTTCTCGCTGTGGGTCACGTCGCCGAGGGTTTGGGCGTGGGACACCAGATTGTCGACATCCACGACGCCGCCGATGTTTTCTCCGCACTCGCAGACGAACACGCCCACGCGGACGGGCTCGTCGTCGATCTTGCGCTCGGGGGGCAGCTCCTCGGTGGGGGAGGCGTCCGGGGTCACGCCCACATGGGTGGCGGCCATGCACGCCGCGGCGCTAGCTTGCACCATGGTTTCCGGGATGTCCTTGGGGCCCTCGAAGAGGCCCGCCACGTAGACGCCGGCCCGGGAGGTGGAGACGGGGTGGAAGCTGTCAGTGAGGGCGAAGCCGTGAGCGTTCAGGTCCACCTTGAGCTGGTCGGCCAGGGTCCGGATGTCTTCGGGGATGAAGAATCCGGTGGACAGCACCACCATGTCGAAGCCCTCGGTGACGAAGGTGTCACTCTCTTCGGGCAGGTACCGCAACTGGAGAGCGCCGGTCTCACCGGCCTGTAGATTCTGGGTGCGGCAGCGGACGAAGCGGACCTCGTCTGTGTCCTTGGAACGCTGGTAGTAGGCCTCGTAACCCTTGCCCGAGGTGCGGATGTCCATGTTGAAGATGGTGGTCTCGATGTCGGTACCGAACCGCTCCTTGGTGACAATGGCCTCTTTGATGGCGAACATGCAGCAGGCGCTCGAGCAGTAGGAGACGCCCTGGTCCGCTTGCCGGGCGCGTGAGCCCACGCACTGGAGCCAGGCGACCTTCTTTGGGGCCTGACCGTTGGAGGGGCGTAGGAGCTTGCCTCCGGTGGGGCCCGAGGCCGATAGAAGCCGCTCGTACTCGAGGCTGGTCAACACGTCCGGTTGCTCGGAGTAGCCGAGGGCGGCGATGGGGGACGGATCGTATACTTCGGCCCCCGGCGCCAGGACGATGGACCCGAAGGTTTCGGTGACGGTGGTGATCTTGTCGTCGATGACGATGGCACCTACAGGGCAGCTTTTCACCAGCGCGTCCACGTCGGCGCATTGCTCCATATTGATGGAGTAGGCCTGCGGAATCGCCTGGGGATAGCGCATACAGGTGGGCGCGCGGTGGTCGAGGCCCGGGGTGAAGGACACGCATTCGGGGTGGTCCCGTAGGCAGTCGCCACAGGCGGTGCACCGGTCGATGTCGATGTGGCGCGGCGTGGTGGTGAGGGTTACCTCGAACGCCCCCTGCTCGCCCTTGGTCGCCTCCACCCGGGTCATGGTCCGGAGATCGATGCGATGGGCGCGGCCAGCCTGCGACAAGTTTGGCGACAGGGTGCACAGGTCGCAGTTGTTGGTGGGGAAGGTCCGGTCGAGCTGGGTCATCAGGCCGCCGATGGACACCGCTTTGTCCACCAGCACCACGTCCCGTCCCGACTCCGCGAGGTCCAACGCAGTGCGCATGCCGCCCATGCCGCCGCCCACCACCAACACCTTGCCTTCGGACTGGTTACTTTGAGGATGCGTCATATTCTACCTCGCGCCCTACAGGCCGGCCATGTCCAGGATGGCCGGCAGGCGGTGCTCCCATCCGTGGGTTTGAAGGAGCACTCCCTGGGTCACGCTCCCGAGCGCCTGCACGATCTCAGCAGCGATCTTCACCGCCTCGGACTCGCGGTCCGCCGCCTTCTTGATCCGTTGAATCAGCGCGTCGGACACATGGGCGCCGGCGTCGTTGCGGGCCAGGTACCGCGCCACAGCCACGGACTTAATCAGGAACACGGCGGCGATGATGGGCACGCCCAGCTCGCCGAGCTTCTTCAGGGGGCCGGCACAGGCTTGTACGTCGAATACCGGCGGTGTGATCACGAAGGTGGCGCCGGCGGCAAGCTGGGCCTTGACGGCCTCGAGGGCTTCATCGAAGGGGGCGCCGTCGGCCAGGGAGGCCAGCGCGCAGCCCGTGTTGAAGAAGGGGCGACCGTCCAGGTCCGCGCTGCCAAGGTCCTTGCCCTCTTGGAGGGTGGCGATGGCGTTGAGCAGCCCCGCCTCGTCGAGGTCGAAGACCGGCTTCGCGTCTCGGTGGTCGCTCTGGGCCATGTCCGCGGACGGGACCACAATCAGGTTCTGTACTCCGAGCACGTGCGCCGCGAGCAGGTCGCCCTGCAGCGCCATGCGGTTCTTGTCCCGGCAGTAGACGGCGATGATCGCCTCGAGGCCCTGCTGCTGGAGCAGCACGCCCCCAGCGAGGGCGGACAATCGCATGATGCCGTTGTCCATGTCGGGCACCAAGACCGCGTCCACCCGCCCCTTGAGCCGGCGGCCGTCGTTGACGAGCCGAGAGATATCGACGCCCTTGGGGGTGTGCATCTCCGCCAGCACGACGAATTCTTTTGCTGTCAGCCGTTTAAGAAAGCTCATTCGTTCCCTTTCCTGTGCGTGCCCGTAGGGGACCCGTCACGCCTCATTTGATCTTCTCGATGACTGCGTCCCGGTTGATGGTCGAGATGGCGGCGACCTGCTCGGCCGGAGCGCCCAAGCAGAGCGCGAGCAGCTGATTGTAATCAAAGACGGGGATGTTGTAGGTCTCCTCGCCAGCCTCCGAGAGCGGCTTTTGTTGGACGTCCATCCACATGAGGCAGGTGATGCAGGACACGACGATGAAGTCGGCCTTGGTCTCGGTTTTGATGGCGTCCAGCTTGGACTTCAGGAAGTTGTGGGCAGCGGGGGCGTCGGCCTTGTGGAAGCCACCCGCGCCGCCGCAGCACTGGTACTCAAGGCTATAGTGTTCCACCGTGGCGCCCAGAGCTTCGAGCAGGTCCGGCAGCACGTGGGGCGGCCCCTTATCGGGCTCGAAGCCCACCACTTCGCTGGGATACAGCGTGTGACAGGGGAACTGCACGATGCCGTGCAATCCCTTGAGGCTCTTAGTGATGGTTTTGGAGATCTTGTCTACGCCCACGTCGTTGTACAGCACGTCCATCATGTGGCGGACCTTGGACTCGCCCTTGAAGCTCCGTCCGCCCTTGGCGAGGAGCTCATTGGTTCGCGTGAGCTTCTTTGGGTCCTTGAGCAAGTGGCTACCCATGGACAGGGAGCTGTAGCAGGATCCGCACTGCACGGCGAGGTCCAAGCCCTCGGCCTCGCCCAAGGAGAGATTCCAGGCGTTGGTGGCCAGTTGGGCGTCCTCGTCGGCGGAGGGGAAGGTGCCGAATGCCGGGCAGCAGACGAAGCCGGGCAGGTCCACCAGGTCCACGCCGAGTTGGGGCATGGATTTGCGGATGGCGTGCTCCACATCCGGGCGAAGTGCCGGGGTATTGCAACCGAGAAACAAACCGTACTTTGACATCGCTATCCCCGTTATCCCTTGAACATGTAGTCGTTGTTGCTCACGACGTCGGTGGCCATGAGCATGTCCTGGTATCCCTTGAGCATCTCCGGGTACTTGTCGATGGTGGGCAGCTCGCCCAGCCCCACCGACGCGCGCAAGGCGACGGCCTTGGACACGGGCTGGGTGTAGCCCTCCTTGTAGAGCTCCACGATGGACGGCGGGATCCGGGTCTCGTCGTTTCTGACCTGCCAGCGACGGATGGCGAGCCCCAGCTCAAAGGGGCGCACGCCCATGGGGCAGACCTCTTCGCACCTGGAGCAGCTTACGCAGCTCCAGGGGGTGTCCTCGTCGAGCAGCTCGTCTTCGAGGCCCAGCAGCACGAGCCGCGCCAGGCGGCGGATGAGCAGAGGGGGACTCGCGTTGGAGGCGGGGCACACGGAGATACAGCTCCCACAGTTGAAGCAGAACCTGATGTCTTCGCTGTCGAAGACGTCCTTCCACATATCTGGAATGACTTCTGACTGTTCTAGGTCAATCATTGCTGGCTCCTGTCTCTCGTCGTGGATCGGAGCGCTGTCCGGATCCGTTGTAGGCGTGCCCGATCGGCGCTGCTGTCGGCGTGGTCGAGCTCGTCGTCCAGGTGGAGGATCTCCGCCATCAGCTCCCGGCTGCGCTCGAGTTGGTTCAGTCCTTCGTGGGCGGTCACCTGTGCCAGTAGCAGGGCGCGGCGACGCTCGAGATCTCCGGGCTCTACCAGGGGCAAGGCCGTGTCGAAATGCGCCAGGGCCTGGTCAAAGTGAGCCCAGTCCGATTCGAGGCAACCGAGCTCGGCCAGGGCGAGCATACGCCCTTGGACGAAGCTGATGCTCTCGGCCAACTCGTGGGCCGCCTCGAGGAGCTGGTGGGCCGTGCGCCAGCGCAGGGTCTTGTAGACCTTGGCCAGGTGGATCATCGTGATGCACTCCCAACGCGACTGTTTGAAGTGGCGGACCTGTACGAGTAGCTCCCAGAGGATCCGAGCGGCCTCTTCGGGCTGACCCGACTCCGCCTTGAGCTTCGCCTCGAGGGTTTCACGCATCTGCTCCACGTCTGTAGCGCTCACGGTGGCGCTGAAGTCGACGGCCCACTCCATGGACGTCTCCGGTTCCTGTTGCGGTCCTGTCTAAGGAGACAGCGGCCGCGACGATTATTCTCCGTAGCCGGCTAAGCAGGGACCGTGCCACTTTCGGGGAGCCAGAAATGGGATGCGCTAACGATTGATAATTGCAGTGGGCGATTGAGGGCCCGCCGCAAAATAACTAGATCGCCCAGAACGCCGCTGCATCCCGGCTCGCTTCGTTGCTTCTCGTTGCATATCAATAAGTATGCGCCTCGGCGCGCCTCGCGAGGTTCGCGCTTCGGCGCTCTGAATCGAGTATTTATTTTGCGGCGGCCCCTGAGCTGTTAGCAGCAAATAATTTATTCTGGCTGTATTTATAAGGGCGATACTGTCGCATCCTGCGCCAGTGGAGCATTTACTGTTGCGTCGTGCGTCATATGCAGCGACACTCTATAGAGAGACCATGGGACGACTAGACAATAGGTACTTTCCGCTTATACTCGACGTGATCGATCTGGCGATTTTTACCGTGGATCGCGAGATGCGCATCACATCCTTCAACCGCGCGGCCCAGGAGCTCACCGGCTACAGTGGCGACGAGGTCATTGGAAGCCAGTGCGCGGAGATCTTCTGTACGAAGCTGTGCGTCGACGGTTGCCCCATGAGGCTCTCCATCGAGCTGGGGCAGCGGGTCATCGATCGACGGGTGCGCGTCAAGGCCAAGGACGGCCGATCCATTTCGGTGTCGGTCAACACCGCGGCCCTGACCACCCCATCGGGGAGAGTTTTGGGTGGGGTGGAGGTCATGAAGGACCTTACGCCGCTGCACCACCTCAAACGGCAGCTCGATGGGCGGTACCGCTTTGAGGACATCATCAGTAAGAACGTCGCCATGCAGCGCATCTTCGAGCTGCTGCCCATGGTGGCCCAGACCAACTCCACGGTGTTGATTCTCGGCGCCTCGGGTACTGGCAAGGAGCTGGTGGCCAAGGCCGTGCACCATCAGTCCGACCGGCGGGATCGCCCCTTCGTAGCGCTCAATTGCGCGGCCATGCCCGAGACGCTCATGGAGTCGGAGTTGTTTGGTTACGTCAAGGGCGCTTTCACAGACGCTCAGCGGGACAAGCCCGGTCGCATCGCCCAGGCCGACGGGGGCACGCTGTTTCTGGATGAGATCGGCGACCTGTCCATCCACCTGCAGGTGAAGCTGCTGCGGTTTTTGCAGGAGCGGTCCTACGAACCCCTGGGGGCCACCTTCACCACCCGGGCGGACGTGCGCATCCTCTCGGCCACCCACCGGGATTTGGAGCGCATGGTGGAGGAGGGCTCTTTCCGCCAGGACCTGTACTACCGCATCAACATCATGCAGCTCAGGCTGCCACCCCTGAGTGACCGGTCCGAGGACGTTCCGCTGCTGGTGAGTCACTTCATCAAGCGGTTCCGACACACCACGGGCAAGGCCATCGAGTCCATGACCGAGTCCGCCCTGGCCGCGCTCATGCGCCACTCCTTCCCGGGCAACGTGCGGGAGCTGGAGAACATCGTGGAGCGGGCTTTTATCCTGTGCCAGGGCCCGATCATCAGGTTCGAGCACCTTCCTCCCAACGTGCAAAGTCACCCCGAGACCCAGTCGTTCACGCTGCCCACCGCCACGTTAACCGGCGATTCGTCAAACCCATCGCGGTCGTCACATCCGTCACCCCCCTCAAGGGACATGCTGGGCCTGGTAGAGCGGGACGCCATTGCCGCCGCTCTGCGGCGCCATCACGGCAACCGCACCCACACCGCCCGGGAGCTGGGCATCCATCGGTCCACTCTAATCCGCAAGCTCAAGCGCTTCGATCTGGACTGAGCGGGTCCCCCCTTTCGAGCTCACCAGCCTGTCAGCGCAAGGAGCAGTCCACGATCGCGAGGGAGTCGTTGATCCGACAGGTGGCAGTGATCCGTCCTCGGGCGCTCGGGCGCACGCGCCGTCCGGAGACGCAGGCCCCTGGAAACGAGAGCTTGAGCGGCTCGGAACCTTCGTGGGTAGCAAGCAGCACTTCCCACTTCCCGGTGGCCACCTTTGTGGGTGCCTGCGCCAACGTTCCGCTGATCACAAGCCATTTTCCACGGAGGAAGAGGGGACGTAGTTAACTTGTTAACTTGTTTTGATCTGGGGTAGAAAGAATCCATAATGCTTTCAGCTGGTTTATGCCACATTCGTACTAGAGAACTCCATTTGGGGTGCGGGGATGCGGGGGTGCGGGGGTGCGGGGGTGCGGGGGTGCGGAGGTGAGGAGGTGAGGAGGTGAGGAGGTGCGGAGGTGCGGAGGTGAGGAGGTGCGGAGGTGCGGAGGTGCGGAGGTGCGGAGGTACGGAGGTACGGAGGCGCGCAACCGTATGTGTTCACTGCCAAATGTCAATGTTTTGCATGGAAATAAGTTAAGAAGTTAACTACGTCCCGTGCGCCGGCACAAACCGGCGAGGTGGTTTCTGGCTAGGGTGCGGGGAGATCGGTGCTGGAGGTGGCGGTGGTGGAGGGGGGCTTTCCGGTGGATGCGTCGAGGATTTGGATCCAGGAGCCCTTGCGGACGAAGACGCGTTTGGCGGTGAGCACTACGCCGCGCACGCTGTCTGAGCCGGTGAGGGTGTGCTTCCACTTGGGCTTGCCCGTGGTGAGGTCGAGCAGCTCCACGGTAATGGGGGTGCGTCCTCGGCGGCGGCCACCGCCGTGGGCCACGGCGGCCTTGTCACTGTGTATGCCGATGACGGGCTGCATTCCGCCGAAGCGTTGGGCGCGGCCGGCGAGGGGGTGCTCCCAGAGTTTGCGGCCCCCCTTTTTCAGGCCGATGATGAAACCCTTTCTACCGCGCCTGTCCAGGGCCCATACGAGGGCGCGTTTGTCCCGGCAGCCGTAGGTGGTGGTGCGGGAGGTGAAGGGGCCCTGGCGGCGGGTCACGGTCTTTCCCCGGAGGATCCGCCCCGGACGGCAGTAGTACAGGCGGGCCCGGCGTGCGCGGCCCTTGAGCCGGAAGGCGCGTCCGAGGTTGCTCATATACTTGCGGCCATCATCGGTGGAAAGGAGCTTGAACCGCGCCGTCTTGCCGCCCCGCTTCTTGCCCGTGGCGGGGTCCAGGGTGAGTCGCTCGTCGTCGCCGGTCTCCACGGCGAGGCCCGACTTGCGCAGCTCCACCTGGTCGGCCCGGTCCGGCAGCTTCGTGGTCCAGCGCTGTTGTCCGTCCTTGACGGCCAGGGCCGTCAGGTGGTCACCGTGGGCCACCAGCAGGTTTTTGCCCACGAGGAAGATCTTTCGAGAGCGACCCGAGAGGGTCTTTCTCCACAGCACCTTGGCGGTGGTGCCGTCCATAGCGGCCACCAGGTTGCCGCTCCCCCGCACCAGCAGATCGGCGATCTCGTCGTCGTTGACGTCCGCTGTCAGGGGACGGTCGCTCTCCATGCGAAAGGCACCACCCCTATTTTTTCGTACCCGGTCGACGAGGGAGCCCGCGCGCCGTTTCACGCGCCCCTCGAGCTTTTCTTGGGCCATTGTCATCCGATCACGCACCTTCTGGCGTACTTCGGCGGCTCTTTTGAAGGCCTGCTTGTGCTGCTTTTGGGCGTCGGATACGCCCCGGAAGACGCGGATGAACACGGAGGCGCCGATGCCCACGAAGGCGATCACCACCGACAGCACCACCAGCGCGACGATCTTGCCCGCTTTCTTGACCTCGGACCCGGAGGGGCCGGAGGGGCCGGTGGGGATCTGAAACTGTACCTGGGGGACCTGCCCCGTACCCGGAGGAGCCTGGGGCGGGGCTGACCCGGGGGCGATCTGTACGGTGTCTGACACCAGCACGTTGGTGGTGCCGCAGTACGCGCAGTTGATGTACTTTTCACCCGGGATGGGGTCAATATCCGCACCGCATCCCTGGCAAGCCAGTTTCTTTGTTTTCATGGTCATGCCTCGATCCCCCGTCGCAGAAGGCTAGCGCCAACAGTGGGCCTAAGACCGCATCAGAGTCAATGGTCCAGAACGGTTCTTTCCCCACTGCTCCCACCCCCTACGTAGCGAGCGGTGCCCCCAGCGAAGGAGTTGGACCGCAGCCGATCTTGGCCGCGTCCTCGCGGTCAGAGCGGCTAAGGCCAACCTCCGAGCAGGGGCAACGCGAGCGGAGTGCTACCAGCAGTCGTCCTGGTGGTTTCGGCCGTGGCACATGCCGTCGCAGCTCGGGATCCCCGGGCCGCAGCCGTCGGGGGTGAGGATGGCGTTGCCGGTGTAGTCCTTGGAGCCGTTCATGTGGGTGGTGGTGGACTGATTGGGGTGGCACTGATTGCAGAAGGTCGCAGTCACGTGCTGACCGTGCTCGCCAGTGGTGGGGGAGCCGTCATGGCAGTTGCTACAACCGCCGGCGGTCCAGGTGCCTCCCGCCCAGTAGGGCGTGACGTTGGGTGGTCCGCCGTCGCCGTCGGAGTGGCAGGTGCCCAGGCAGGACCCCCGGGCGGTGACCGGGTTGCCCGTGGTGTCGGTGACGTCCCAGGTCATGCCCACGGCCCGGCCCGAAAGGTTCACATCGCCGTGGTGGCCCTCGGTCTGCAGATCCGCCGAGGGGACGTAGCCCAGGGCGTGACTTACGTCGCCCGCCGCCGGGATATTGTGGCAGTTGTCGCAGTCGAAGGCGACGTGGGTGAAGCTGGCCGACAGGTGCACTCCGTGCTGTCCCACGGCCAGGGTGTCCGAGGCGGTCTCGGCCCCCACGCCCAAGGGCGGGTTGGACTGGCCGGGGAGGGTCCCGTGGCAGAAGTCGCAGCTTCGCCAGTCGCGGGTGTGGCAGCCCAGGTTGTCGCAGGAGATCCCCGAGGTGCCTCCGTCCAGGTTGGCGCCGTGACAGGCGGTGCAGTCCGTGGAGTGCTCGTCGGCCTGCTGGTTCGTCATGAAGTAGTTGCTGCCGTGGTGGTCGGTGCCGCCCTTCGGTGCGGTCCAGCCCGCCAGGTCGTGGTAGCTGGTGACCTGGACAGTACCGTCCACGTGCAGGCTCGCATTGGCCCACACCGAGCTCGCCGGATCGCCGGCATTGTAGGAGGCGATGACCGCCCCGTGGCAGCTCTGGCACTGGTCATTGGCCGGGTGGGTGCCCCCCGGTGGGTTCGTATGACAGGTGTCGCCGCACTCCTTGTAGGAGCCGTCCACGGTGGTCCACTCGGGTGTTCGCGCCACGGTGCCTCCGGAGTTGGGGCCGTCCAGGGTGGTGCCGTGGCAGTAGGTGCCGCTGCAGGTGAGCGCGCCGGTGTCGTAGCTGGAGGTGGCGCCGTCGGCGTTGCTCGGCCCGCCCCAGGCGAAGTCCACCATGCTGTTGGAGTGCATCACCGTCGACGGCAGCACGTGACAGTCGGCGCACTGGACCTGGCGGTGCCAGCCGCTGGCCCCGAGGTGAGATTGGTGGGCGCCCACGGCCGGATCGGTTACGGCGGTCTCACCGGCGGTGCCCAGGGGGGGCGCCGGCTCTCCGGTAGAGGTGTCGCCGTGGCAGGTCGTGCAGGCCATGCCGCCCAGGTCCAGGATTCCGTCCACATGGCGGCTCGCGTTGTTCCAGGTGGTGGTCGACGGGTCGGCGCTGTCGTAGCTGGCGATGACGTTGCCGTGGCAGGCCTGGCACTGGTCGTTGGCCGGGTGGGTGCCCCCGGGCGGATTCGTGTGACAGGTGGAGCCGCAGGCGTCCCAGGTGCCGTTCACCGATGTCCACTCCGGTGTGCGCGCCACGGAGCCTCCGGCCGCGGCGTCGGCCAGGGTCGTGCCGTGGCAGTAGACGCCGTCACAGGTGGTGGCGGTGCGGTCGAAGATCGGTGTGGCGCCGTTGGTCTGGGAGAGGCCGCCCCAGGTCAGCTCCGCCGGGGAGGCGTCCAGGTGTCCGGGAGCGTCCACGTTGGCGGGTACCAGGTGGCAGTCGTTACACTGGATCGTGCGGTGCCAGTCGCTGCCGGCAAGGTGTGCCTGGTGGGCACCCACGGTCACCTGCGTGGTGTCCGAGCCGCCGTTGGTGTCCAGGGGTGGGGCCGGGTTGTCCCCGGAGCCGTGGCAGGCGTTGCAGGCCGAGGCCGACACGTCCACCTCGCCGTTGATGTGGAGTGAGGCGTCGGCAAAGCCTCCACCGGAGTTGACCACCATGCCGTGGCAGTTGGCGCAGCTCGGGTTCTGGGGGTGCGGCGGATCCGGGGGGAGCCCGTGACAGGAGCCGCAGGTGGCCTGGGTTCCGTCCACCACCGTCCACACGGGCGCCGTGTTGCTGCCGCCCGGCATCAGGGTGGTACCGTGGCAGTAGATGCCGTCACAGCTTGCGGCGGTTCGATTGAAGGCGGGGGAGGCGTCGCCGGTGCTGGCGAGCACTCCCCAGGTCAGATCCGCCGGAGCGTTGTCGATGTGGCCCTCGTCGGCCACGGTGGCGGGCATTCGGTGGCAGTCCGTGCAGCGGAGCTCGGCGTGCCAGTCGCTCGCACCGAGGTGAGCCTGGTGAGCGCCCACGGTGATCTCGGTGGTTTCGGTGTTGCCCTTGGTGTCCCGGGGCGGCGCCGGATCGCCCGTGTCGGAGTCGCCGTGGCAATCGGTGCAGGCCATATCGACCCGTACACAGGGCTGACCGGGATCGTCCCCGGGCAAGTAGTCCCCGCACCCTCCAGCGGTGGGTGCGATCAATGCCGCCAGGGCGACAAAGGAATTGAGAAATGAAGTGTTGGCTCGGGTGCGGATGGGCGTCATGGGATTCACCAATTCAGTCTGAAATCTGAGCCTTAGGAGGCTGGCGCAAATAACCTTGTCATCTGGAACCCGATCCATCGCGGCTGCCTGCGTTG
>JAOZUO010000284.1:0-1917 GCA_029938605.1 Deltaproteobacteria bacterium
AGATCGTGCCCACCGAGTATCGCGCCGACCAGGTGCTGATCCTGCGGTCGTGCGGAGTACGTGGTTCACATGGTTCACGCGGACAGCGAGACGGAGAGGCCGGCGAGCCTGGACCAGGAACACCGGTGCTGAGCATTGTGTTGGAGGTCCAGCTACGTCCCGATGAAGGCAAGCGGTACTCCTGGCCCTGCTACCAAGTGAACGAGCGGGCCCGCTTACGTTGCCCCTGCTGTCTGCTCGTGGTCACTCCCCACGAGTCGGTGGCGCGGTGGGCGGCGACTCCCATCGTCACGGGACAACCGGGCGTGGCCTTCGCACCGCTGGTTCTGGGCCCCGGCGCCATGCCCGTGGTCACCGAAGCCGACCAGGCCCGGCGCTGCCCGGAGCTCGCCCTCTTATCCGTGCTGGCACATGGCAAATCCGACCAGGGATATGACGTGGGAATGGCCGCCTACCAGGGCGCCGCGGGCTTAGATCGGGAGACGAGTATGCTATACTCGGACATGATCCTTCACGCGGTAAGCCAAGCAGCCCGCAAGAAGATGGAGGAGTGGATGCGCATCGAAGACTACGAGTTTAAAAGTGACCTCGCCCTACGAAACCAGGCCAGGGGCAGGGCGGAGGGCAAGGCGGAGGGCAAGGCAGAGGGCGTGGCGACAGCGCTGCTCAAAATCCTGACCGCCCGCAAGCTGCAAATCACCGAGGAACAGAAAGCACGGATCCTCGGCTGCACTGATCTGGACACTCTGAACACCTGGCTCGACCGGGTCCTCCAGGCCGCCACCGTAAACGAGCTACTTCACTGAGCCTCGCACTCCTGATCACTCCTGTCCCTGATACCGGGACCAGGCACAGCGTTCGCAATAGTGGATCCGCCCCGTCGTGGGAGGCACGGTCAAGAGTGTGGCGCCGCAGACCGGACAATCCTCTGGGATTGCCGAAGGGCGATGCACGGGCGCGGGGGGAGTGGCGGTGGAGGAGGTGGTGGTGGAGGCGGTGGACAGGACCTGGCCTGGGCGGCTGGCGTCCCGGTATACGGTGATCCCCTTACAGCCGAGGGTGTGAGCCAAGCGGATCACCTCGGCCACGTTCTCCACTGTGGCGCCGGCGGGCAGGTTCACGGTTTTGGAGACGCTGTTGTCCACGTGCTCCTGGAAGGCGGCACCGATGGCCACGTGGTGGTGGGGGGACACCTCGTGGGCCGTGACAAAGAGCCGGGCCAGCTCTTCGGGTACGCCCTCGACCCGGGCGTGGCCCGCCGCCGCCACCCGCTGCACCAGCGAGTCGGTGAGCAGTCCCAGCTCCTCGAGGCGCTCGGCGAACAGCGGGTGCACCTCGTCGGCCTCCTCGCCGTCCAGAAACCGTCGATGATAGGCGGGGGCGAAGAGGGGCTCGATGCCGGCGCTGCACCCCGCCAGGATGGAGAGGGTCCCCGTGGGCGCGATGGTGTTGGTGGTGGCGTTCCGCCGGGGGATCTCTTTGGGTTGCCCAGGCCCAGAACCAAGATCAGGACTACCGGTCTCGGCGGCGGGGAAGGGCCCCCGACTCCTGGCCAGATCCTCGGACGCCAGTCGGGACTCCCGCCGCACGAAGGACATCACCTCTGTGGCCAGGGCAAGGGCGCGTTCGGTGTCGTAGCCTACGCCGAGCCGGATGAGCAGATCCGCGAACCCCATGATCCCCAGGCCGATCTTGCGGTTTCGAATGGTGGCTTCGGCCACCTCGGACAGGGGGAAGGTCGTGGTGTCGATCACGTTGTCGAGGAAGCGTACTCCCCAGCGGACGGCGGCGCCAAGGGCGGACCAGTCGAGGTCTCCGTCGCGTACGAACCGCCCCAGGTTGAGGCTCCCCAGGTTGCAGGACTCGTAGGGCAGAAGGGGCAGCTCGCCGCAGGGGTTGGTGGCCTCCAGGCGTCCC
>JAOZUO010000284.1:2017-6293 GCA_029938605.1 Deltaproteobacteria bacterium
CCCTGCCGGATGGTGTCGGTGGCGGTGTTGAACACCTCCATGAAGGTCAAGGGGCCGGAGGAGACGCCCTTGGTGGTGGAGACGAGATCCCCCGCCGGCCGCAGCGAGCTGAAAGAGAACCCCGTGCCGCCGCCAGTCTTTTGTACCAGGGCCATGTTCTTCACGGCGTCGAAGATCTCGGGAATGGAGTCGCCCACCGGAAGCACGAAGCAGGCGGCGAGCTGTCCGTCCGGAAGGCCGGCGTTCATGAGCGTGGGCGAGTTGGGCAGAAAGTGACCCCGTCGCATCATGCCGGCGAACATCTCCTGGGCTCGGGCCTGCTCGCCGGCAGGCTCGGCCCCGGCCACATGGAGGGCCACCCGCTCATAGAGCTCGGCGGGTGTCTCACAGATCTCCCCCAGATCATCCCGCCGAAGATACCGTCGCTCCAGCACCCTCCGGGCGGTGTCGGAAGGAACCTCCGCCTCCCCACCCACCAGCCGCGCCCGGTAGGCCTCATCCGAAAGGATCCTCCGCTTGTCCATGGGTGGCCTCCTCATACCGGAACCCTCTCCGGGCAGTATAATCCTGAACAGACATTCAGTCAATATGGGATCCTGCGCTCCATCGAGTGGTCGCCCTAAGGTGCGTGCATGAGGGGAATTGAGTGATGCAACGAGGCCAAAGGAAAATAGTGTAATAATCTCGCCCGTGTTGATTTTGGTAACATTGTAATGTATTATTTGTTGTAAAAAGGGGACGTTGCAATGTATTTGGCGGCCATACTCGAAGAAATCAACCCTTGGTGGCGAACACCGAGCTTGCGTCCAGTTGTGCCTCCCGTTCGGAGGCAGCTCCAATCGACTGTTTTTGAGAGGCTTGTTGCGAAGGACAACCGCAGAGCTCAGGTCATTTTCGGACCCCGGCAGGTCGGCAAGACCGTTCTACTTCTTCAACTGGTGCACGACCTGCTCGAAAGTGGTTATCCCCCCGAGGCGGTTATCTACTTTGACTTTTCCGACGACCGACTGCTGGGTAATTTGTCTCCACGGGAGGTTGTCGCTGCGCGGCCGAAAGCGAGCGCTGGTGGGGCTCAGCCCGTATTTTTTCTAGACGAAGTCGAGTACGCACACTCCTGGGATCGGTACCTGAAGCAGGCAGTGGATCAGCACCGCGCAAAATTCGTGCTGACGGGTTCGTCTGCGGTCCATTTACGTAGCCGCGGTCGTGAGTCCGGTCTGGGGCGTTGGGACGAAACTCTCCTCGAACCTATGTGTTTCCCCGAATACCTGTCACTTCTGGAAGGTGGCAACAAGGACCCCGAGCGAGTTTTTGCCCAAGAGCCTGGAACACTGGAGAGATACCTGACGATTGGTGGTTTTCCAGAGCACTTCAAAACCGGGATTGAATCTTCGGTGCTGGTGGGCCGCCGCTTGCGCGAGGACATTGCAGAGCGAGCCATTATGCGGGACCTGGCTCGAACCGGTATCGACGTCACCCGTGCCAAGGATCTGTTTGTCTACCTGGCCCAGGAATCGGGTTCGATTTTCGACGCTAGGAAGTTGGCTGACACACTGCAGGCTGATGCCCGTTCAATCCGTCAGTGGCAGAATCACCTGGTGGATACTTGTCTGCTGCGGGTTCTTGGGCGGTACGGGAAAGGGGCTCGCTCCAAGATGGGCGGTAGGCAGCGTCCAAAGATCTACGCGGCCGATCACGGTCTGGTCAACGCATTCACTCCTGGACCCTCGCCGGCACGAGATCCAGATCTTCGCGGGCGCTTGTACGAGACCACCGTGTATCGTCACCTGCGGACTCTGGGGGAGGATGTGGATCTGTCCTACTTTCGGGTGAAAGACGATCTTGAGGCAGACTTCGTTGTTCAGGCTGGGACGCAGGCTGCAGTCATCGAGGTAACTGCTGGTCGGGCACCTACGCGGCGCAAGATCGGTCGACTCAACGCCGCGGGGGACCGTCTGGGCATGGATTTGCGAGTGCTCATCTACGGAGGAGTCGAGATCGCCACGGTATCGGGTGTTCATCTGCTCCCGTTTCATCGCTTCCTTCTTCGCCCGCAATCGGTTCTGGAGGGTTATGTGTCATGACTCGACGCTCCCCGCTTACGTTGCTCGAAGGCCAGCATCTGGAGTTCAAGTGCCGTGAGGCCCTCAAAAAACCGACGAAGATCGTCCGGGCGATCGTCGGGATGCTGAATGCTGAAGGGGGGAGTATCTGGGTTGGAGTTGAGGAATCCAACGAGATCGCGGTGGCGCTGGAGCACATAGAGAAATCCGTTATCGAGCGCAGACGTCTTGGGGACGTCATCACCGAAACCATTGAACCTTCGCCAACGCAGACTGAGGTCAAGCTGACGGATGTGCCGGTCGAAGACACGGTGGTGATCTGCATCGATGTCACTCCCCAAATAGCCCATCGCCCCTATGCTCAACTGAGTCGACACCGACGCTCCTTCGTGCGACGCGTTGGTGCTCGAAATAGACCCATGGCTCGGCATGAGTTGGAGGAAGATTTCCGCCGCTCCGGGGATGCGACCGAGCCGCATCACGCGGAGCGGATCGCTGTCGTGAAAAAAATAATGGAGGTCCGCGAGAAGAGGCGGGACTCCGGCCACCGTGGCCTCTTTTTGCACTTGCAGCCCCACGCCGAGTTGAGTGTGAAGATCCACTCCGACTCCATCGCCGGTCTATTCCAGCAATGGGACAAGACCGGGAACAGAGAAGGTGGATTCAACTTTGTGAGTCCCTATGTCCATCCTCGCAAAGTCGATCCTCGCGAATCTGAGCGCGCGATTGGAGCCGGCTGGGGCGATCCGCCCGTTGCCACGCTCTGGGATACTGGTCGACTCGATCTATCCATACCGCTTGATAGGCTTTTTTTCACCGACACTCAGGAGCTACACCCTCTAAAAATCATTGAGCACATCACGGCGCTTTTTCGCCTCGCCAGCGTGCTTTTCAAACACCACCTCCGAGATCCGGCCCCAACCGACACACACGTCTTCGGAGACCTGTCTCTGTTCGGGGTGCGAGGACGGACATTGAGCTCCTACCCGCAATCGCTGGAATGGGTCTACGCTCAGATCCCGCCTTTCGAAACCGAAGACATGCTGCTTGGCGCCCCTCTCCGGTTCGGGCTGCCAGATATCTTGGAACATCCTGACCGTTGCGCGTTCCAGTTGTATCGCATCGCCTTTCACCGGTTCGGACGAGAGGATGTTGACATTCCGTTTTACGACCGAGCTTCCGAGACGCTTGTGATCCCGGAGTAGCTGCCGGTGTACCTGTTCGGCGCAGTGACGGATCAGCAATTCACCGGTAAGATCCTGGCATTCATGCCGTGTGCCTCGCTTGATCTTCAACGCGATTGGTTTTACAGTGGGATGTCAGAAAATTGGTGGAAACAGGCCCATTGATGTCGGCGCAGCATGATGACGAAATTGAGCTCGGGCGGCGTGTACATGAACGGTTTGGCGTCGAGATTGACTCGACGGTAACTTCCGCTGCGGGGATTTTCAGGGCCATCACCAGGGACGTCAGCCGGGGTGGCGCCTGCTTTGAGGTGATAGAGCCCATGGCCGTGGGCTCGAGCTTTGACATTGCGTTGTCTTTGGTGCTCGGGGCCAACAGCATGTCCGAGCCCCTCAAGCTGGCCGGCAAGGTCGTGTGGTGTACCCCGACGGATACGGGGTTTCAGATCGGTGCGGCCTTCAGCCCCATGGGAGCCGACACCAGAGAGTATCTCCAGATGTTCCTCAACTTCCTGGCCAAGGGTGTGGGTATAGAGGAGGATGGGGAGGCGTCGGAGTACGACGAAGAAGAGGACGACGAGCTCGAGAAGAAAGGCCTGTTCGCTTAATGCAGGAAACCCGCGAACACCAACGATACGATATCCGGGTCAGCGCTGAGGTCACCCTGCTTCAGGGGGAGCCCATGACCTGCGTTACTCGCGACCTGAGCCTGGGCGGCGTGGGTGTGGACACCGAGTGGGCCCTGCCCGAGGGTGCACCCATCTCCATCGAGCTGTTCGTAGTGGTGGACGACATCGAGGACGAGAGCACCACACCCCTGCAGCTCACCGGCCAGATCGCCTGGAGTCGCAAGCGGGGAGAGCGGGACTTCTTCGCCGGCGTCCAGTTCACGGACCTGACCGCCGAACAGACGACCTATCTGCAGCAGCTCATGGCCGCCAACGCCAGCGCGGTCACAGCCGCCGGCTGACGAGTCTAGCTCAATATAGGAGTCCCCCCGGCTTTGCCGGGGAGGCCTTCACAGTTTGA
>JAOZUO010000143.1 GCA_029938605.1 Deltaproteobacteria bacterium
GCGTCCACAAATGCGTCATCCAAGCACTGCTGCTAACGGATAGGGGGTTGCAGGAGCCGAGCGAGGCGAGGGGGGGGGGGCCGAACCGGCTGTTGAGGACGCGGCGACCAAGTGCTACCATCTGTAGTTATGAGGAATAT
This sequence comes from Deltaproteobacteria bacterium, assembly GCA_029938605.1. Classification (GTDB taxonomy): domain Bacteria; phylum Myxococcota_A; class Polyangia; order HGW-17; family JAJRWW01; genus JAJRWW01. Next base: position 141 of record JAOZUO010000143.1, read on the forward strand.
TAGGTCTGTCTTGGTTATTCTTGCAGTCACCACGCTGAGCGCTTGCGCGGCGTCGGGAACTGGTTATTTGTGTGACCCCGCCACGGAGGTCTGCGAGTGCGAGACCAGCGCCAACTGCCCCGGAGGGTATTGGTGCGACAACCTCGTTTGCGTGGCCGTGAACACTGGTGATCCGGATGCCGGGCCGGATGGTGCGAGCAGCAGCGACTCAGAAGTGGTCGACGCCGCAGTCCTCAAGGGATTCGCCGAGCCGTGCATGGACAAGGGCGAGTGCGAGTCCCACATCTGTATCTTCATTGGCACCGGCGGGTTCTGTTCGCAGTCCTGCCAGGCGGGTACCTGTCCCGAGGGCTACGGTTGCGTGGGGGTGCTCGACGCCATCGAGCAGGGGGTGGTCTCCGACGTTTGTGTCATGAGCGGCAACCAGCTCTGCACCGTCTGCGAGTCAGACAGTGAGTGTAACCTCTTTGGAGACGATCTCTGCCTCGAGGGAGACAACGGGCTGTCCTACTGCAGCCGGGATTGCGCCTGGGCGGATTGCCCCGAAGGCTACACCTGCGAGATCGTGAACGTGGGGGGCACCGACTATGACCAGTGCCTCCCGAACAGCGGCTCCTGCGACTGCAACGAAGACAACACCGGGATCACCTCTCCCTGCGTTATTCCCACTACGTTGGGCAACGACTGCCCGGCGAGCCGGGAATGTCTGGGCGCTTCGGGCTGGGGAACCTGCGAGCCACCGGCCACCACCGACGATCCCGACAACGCCTTTGTAGACGCTGACTGCGACGGGATTGATGGCCAGATCTCCATCGCCTGGTTCGTGGCTACCGACGGCGCGGACACGGATCCGGGAACCTATCAGCTCCCGTTCAGAACCATCGGGCACGCCCTCGGCGCGGCGTCGGCTGGAGAGCACATCTACATCTCGGATGGCACCTACAACGAAGCTGTGACCCTCAAGAACGGGGTCTCCATGTGGGGTGGGTTTTCCCGCACCAACAACTGGGAGCGCTCCACTTCCTACACCGTCACCATCCACAACACGATTCTGACCAGCGGGAGTCTCGTCGGGGTTTCGGGCTCGGGTGTCTCCGCCCCGACCGTCGTCGGCGATCTTTCCATCACCACGGGATCCACCAACCAGGTCGGTGCGTCAAATTACGCTCTGTACTGCTCGGGCTGCACCGGGCTGGAGCTGTGGGGCCTGACCATCGTTTCCGGAGCTGCGGGCCCCGGGGCGGACGGTACCGTGGGCGGCGTCGGCTCGAACGGTTCTGGCGGAACCGGTGGCAACCCCGGCTGTTGCGACTGCTCGAGTTGGGGCACGGGCGGCGGCGGCGGAGCCTCCGCCTGCGGCCGGGCCGGCGGAACGGGCGGCCATGGTGGTGACGACTGCGCCTGCGCTGGCCAGGTGGGGTATGCCGGAACCGGAGGCACCGCGGGCGGGGCGGGGGGCAGTGGAGGCACCACGGGGGGGACCGGTAGCAATGGCAATGTCGGCGCCACCGGCTCCATCGGCACCCACGGCGCCGGCGGCAGCGGAGGGGTGGTGAGCGGCAACTACTGGGTAGGCGAGGGGGGCGATGTCGGCGATGTCGGCGATGACGGTAACGGCGGCGGCGGCGGTGGTGGTGGTGGCGGCCAGGGCGGGTTCTGGGTAGATGACGGCGCGGGAAATGGCGGTGGTGGTGGTGGTGGTGGTGGCTGCGGCGGGACCAGCGGGACCGGCGGAACGGCCGGCGGCGGCTCGTTCGGGCTGTTTTTGGTGGGCTGCAGCGGAATCGCCCTGATCGACAACGACATCACCAGCGGCAACGGCGGCAACGGCGGTGTTGGACGATCCGGCGGCAGCGGCGGTTCGGGTGGGACCGGCGGCTCGGGCGCTGGTACCTGCACCGGCGAGGTCGGCCGTGGTGGCAACGGCGGCGGCGGCGGCGGTGGCGGTCAGGGCGGCAGTGGCGGCGGCGGTGCTGGTGGCCCCTCCTACTCAGTCTACCGGCACAACACCACCGTGGCCCTCACCGGCAACAACCTGTTTTTCAGCTCTGGCGGCAACGGCGGCACCTCCCCGGGAAACGCGGGCTCCGTCGGCGCCACCGGCACGACGAACTAGACAGTTTCTCGACCCGCAAAGGCGTTCCGGGCCTTCGGATTCAAAGCCACCGGAGTCCGGATAGCACTCCAGCCAACAGGTGCCGAGTTGATTTTCGCAACCGCTTCCAGCGAGCAGGGTTACGACAAAAAGAGCTGCTACCCATCCACCAATGGGCTCCTTAAAGGCAGCCAGCGGTTCATTGGCGTAGCGAGGCAGACCGATTCAGCGCTGGATGGTGAACACCGGGCTTCTCACCCGAATCGTTCCAGCCCACAACCGCCATTGGCGTGCGTCCAGCCATCGGGCGCTCGCTAGAGAGATGTCCCGGATGCCGGCCTGGGCAAACTTCTCCGCGGTAGGCTTGGGCCGGCGCAAGAAACGTTTGGCAGCCTCGATTGTTGCCTGCGGAAGAGGGTCCTGTCGGTATTCAGCGTGCAGCACGTAGCGGCCGGGTTTGAGGCGTTCGAGCGGCTTGCTGTTGTCGAATCGCCAGAAGGACGTATATAGCGTGGCGTTCTCGGTATGGGATGCTCCACCGGGGAGTTCGTGATACCCCGGCGTCAAGAACTTCGATGACGGGAGCGGTTTGACGCGCCGAACCTGTCGCGCGCTGCCAGCGGGATCGACTTCGATGACATCGAGCCAGCGCAGGGTGTAAAGCGGTGGCGGATCGGGACAGCGGGTTCCACACAGCTTCGAGGCGCCGTCGATCTGAATCAGCAGCGACGTTGATCCAACATTGTTGTAGGTGAGCTGGATCCTCGGGGTCTCTTTGCGTCCGTAGCGCGGCTTGTCTGTCTTGAGGAAGAGCGCGAGCCCATAGGGTTTCACGGCCACGAGCTCGTTCTTCTTGCGTCCACGGCGGTCGATGTGGCTGACCTTGAAGAGTGCGCGCCCCGCCTGGACGTGCTCCAGCCGATAGTCGTACTGAACGCGATGGCCTCTCGCACGGCAGGTCTGACCCGCGACCAGGGTAAGCTCCGTTGGGAGCTCGGCGGTGTAGTCCCGCCGCAACGCGCCCGTTTTGGCGTCGATGAAATGACCGCGACCAACCAACCGGTCGTCGACGATCAGCTCTAGCTTCCACCCGGAAGAGACCAGCTGCACTCGTCGAGCGTCAATAATACGCACCGTCTGGATCTGGTCCAACCGCTCGAGATGCATGGCGCGCGATGAACCCGAGCCGTTATTTATTCCTTTGCCTCGTGCTATCGAACTTTTCGGAGCTTTGGCAGTCTGTCTGAATTTAGCGTTATGTGACTCCACGGAGCGACAGCTCGCGCTCGCCATGAGTATGGCTATCAGGGTAAATGACGGCCTGCGCCAACAAGCTTTCCGGTCCATGGTATGTCTCCGAAGATCGGCTTCGCCGCGCTCGCACAGCCAGGTCACCGTGCGCTCTCGCAGAGCGGCGTCCACGCTTCGTCTCGGGTGACGGTCATGGCGATTCGCCTTTGACCGGGACGTCCATCCGACTATCCCACCGATAGACGTCTGCCAGTAAAATTCCGTAACACATATTGGCCTTATTATTGGCACGTTAGCGGACCTAAATACCATCCGTCAATAACGTGCGCCTCAATAGGTCAGATCCGCAAGGTAGCCACGACAACACGACGGGCTCTATGCCTTGGGCGTGGCGGTCAGCATCCCTTGCAGATCCTCTACGACCGTGCTCGGGGCACGCACGCGCAGGTGCGTTCCCTCCTCATCGTACGACTCGCTGAGCACTCGGCAAGTTTCGTACACGGTGTGCACCAGCATCTGGCTGCTGTAGCTGACAAAAAGATCTGCTTCGACCATGTCTCGCTCGAAGAATGCAATGATGCGGGATCGTAGGCCCGCCACATCTGCGGGGCGGTGCGCCGACATGAGGTGGGCGTTCGGCATCTGAGCAGCAAGGGCGACGCGCGCCTGGGCGTCGAGTCGGTCGGATTTGTTGAGCACGACCAGGGAGGGGCTCTCACCGGCACCCAGCTCGCCCATCACCGTCCGCGTCACGTGGAACTGCGATCGCCATTCTGGATCCGCGGCGTCCACTACGTGGAGGACCAACGTCGCGGTGCGAGCCTCCTCGAGTGTTGAACGGAACGACGCGATGAGGTCGTGCGGTAGCTTTTTTATGAACCCGACTGTGTCGGAAACGAGGATCTTCGGCTGTGTCGGTGGCTGCAACATGCGGGTCGCGGTGTCCAGTGTCGCGAAGAGCTGATCCTCGACCAGCACATCGGTTCCAGTGAGCGCCCGCATGAGTGACGACTTGCCCGCGTTGGTGTAGCCGACGAGGGCGACGGCGTCGACCCGGCTTCTTCGGGCCCGGCGGACCTCGGCGTCCCGCTGCACATCGACCAGCGCCTTACGAAGCTCGGCGACGCGGTCGCGGACGCGGCGCCGATCGAGCTCAAGCGCCGACTCGCCAGCCCCCTTGCCGCCGATACCTCCCCGCATGCGGTCGCCACTGACGTGGCTCCCCCGCAGCCGCGGCGCGAGATAATTGAGGCGCGCGATCTCGACCTGAAGACGTGCTTCCCGTGTGCGGGCATGCCTTTGGAAGATGCTGAGGATGACCGAGGAGCGGTCGAGCACCTGGGCCTCGGTCGCCCCCTCGAGGTTGCGGAGCTGCGATGGCGTAAGATCGTGGTCGAATAGCACAACCGTCGGGCGGTTCTTCTTACCCGGATCCTCGTCGACCAGATCCCGGTCATCGTCGCCCGCCTCCGCCGCGAAATCCAGCTCGAAATCGGCCCCAACTTCCGCGTCAAGATCCGGGTCGTCGGCCGGCATTGCCCCCTTTTGCCGCCTCGCGGCTCCCAGCGGCACCCGCCCCGGCCCACCTGTAAGTCGGGCCAACTCCCTCAGCTTGCCAGCCCCGAGGACCGCCGCGCCACCGGAGCGGTTACGCCGCTGTGTGATCCGCGCGACGACGCACAATCCGAGGGTCCCGGCGAGCCGCTCGAGCTCGTCGAGCGAGGCCTCAAGCTCGGCGTTGCTCACTCCCGGAAGCTGTAAGGAGACCAGGACGGCCTGCGCCGCACGCTCCCCGTGGCTGTCTGAGGAAGGGATCAATCGGGCAGCGTTCGGCGTTGAGGTTGATGCATCGGCGGCACAGTGCGCCGTCGATGCCGTCTGGTCAAGCAGAAGCCACCGGCACCACGAACTAGCTTTTCTTAGGCTCGCAGAGCTCGGTGAGCACGCCGGAGACGCCCTTGGGGTGGACGAAGGCGATCTTGGCGTCGTGGGCGCCGACGCGGGGCTCTTTATCGATGAGCGGGACGTCCTTGGCCTTCATGGTAGCCAGGGCGCCGACGATGTCACCGGTCTCGTAGGCCACGTGGTGAATGCCCTGGCCGCGCTTGGCGATGAACTTGGCTACGGGGGAGTCGTCGCTCATGGGTTGCACGAACTCGATGCGTACTTCGCCGATTTGTACGAAGGCCACGCGGGTCTTCTGCTCGGGAACGTCCTGGGGTGCGCTGACCTCCAGGCCGAGCACGTCCACGAAGAACGTAGAGGCCTCTTGGATGTCGTTGACGGCGATTGCGATGTGATCGATCTGTTTGATCAGGCTCATGATGCTCTCCAATTGATCTTTTGGGAGGGATCCCGTGACGCTATCAGCTCGCGCGGTAGACTCCGAAGATCTCACGCAGGGCGTCGGAGATCTCACCCACGGTGGCGTAGGCTTTGACGGCCGTGACCATGTGGGGCATGAGGTTCTCGTCACCCTTGGCGGCCTGGGTCAGGGCGGCCATGGCTTTTTTGTGGGCGGCCTCGTCCCGTCGGGCTCGCACGGCCTGTAGGCGCTGGACCTGGGACCGCTCCATGTTGGGATCCAGGCGAAGGATCTCACGCTTTTCGCCGCCGGCTTTTTCTTCCTCGACGAACTTGTTCAACCCGACGATGATCTGCTGGTTCTTCTCGATGTTCATCTGGGTGCGGTAGGCCGCGTCGGCGATCTCCTTCTGGATGTACCCGGCCTCGATGGCCTTCACGGCGCCGCCCAGCTCGTCCACCTTGTCGATGTAGGCCTTGGCGTCGGCTTCGATCCGGTTTGTCATGGCCTCCACGGCGTAGCTCCCCGCCAGGGGATCCAGCGTGTCGGCTACGCCGCTCTCGTGGGCGAGGATCTGCTGGGTGCGTAGGGCGGTGGTTACGGCCTTCTCGGTGGGCAGCGCCAGGGCCTCGTCGAAGCTGTTGGTGTGCAGGGACTGGGTGCCGCCCATCACCGCCGCCAGGGCCTGGATGGCTACGCGCACGACGTTGTTGTCAGGCTGCTGGGCCGTGAGGGTGTGGCCGCAGGTCTGGGTGTGGAAGCGCAGGGCGCAGGACTTGGGCTTCTCGGCGCCGAACCGCTCCCGCATGATGTGCCCCCAGAGCCGCCGCGCTGCTCGGAATTTGGCCACCTCTTCCAGGAGGTTGTTGTGTGACGCGAAGAAGAAGGAGAGCCGCCCGGCGAAGCCGTCCACGGCCAATCCGGCGTCCAGGGCCGCTTGCACGTAGGCGATGCCGTCGATGAGCGTGAAGGCCACCTCTTGGGACGCAGTGGATCCCGCCTCGCGGATGTGGTAGCCGCTGATGGAGATGGGGTTCCAGGACGGCACGTTGTCCTTGCAGTAGGAGAACAGATCCGTGATGACCCGCATGGAGGGCTCGGGCGGGAAGATGTACGTGCCCCGCGCGATGTACTCCTTGAGGATGTCGTTCTGGATGGTGCCGCGGATCTTCTTGGGCTCCACACCCTGGCGCTCGCACAGGGCCAGGTACATGGACAGCAGGACCGCCGCGGTAGAGTTGATGGTCATGGACGTGGACACGTCGCCCAGGGGGATCTGGTCGAAGAGCGTCTCCATGTCCTCAAGGCTGTCGATGGCCACGCCCGTGCGCCCCACCTCGCCCTGGGACATCTCGTGGTCCGAGTCGTAGCCCATCTGGGTGGGCAGATCGAAGGCCACCGAGAGTCCCGTCTGGCCGCGATCCAGCAGATAGCGGTATCGCTGGTTGGTTTCTACCGCCGTGGCGAAACCCGCGTACTGACGCATGGTCCATAAGCGGCCCCGGTACATGGTGGGCTGGACTCCCCGGGTGAAGGGGGCGTCCCCCGGGAAACCGAGGTCGTTGACATAGTCCAATTCGTCGATGTCCTCGGGGCCGTAGAGGCGCGCTACCTCCTGACCGCTGGGGGTCTCGAATTGCTCCCTCCGCTCCGGGAACCGGTCGAGGGCCTTCTTGAGGGTCGCAGACTCCCAGGCAGTGCGTTGTTTTTTGATGTCGCTGGTGTCAGTCATGGGATCGTACCTCCGCTTTCGGGCCCAGTTTTACACCGGCCCGGGCGCGACGACAACCGATCCCGGGTTTGGGTCAATGCGCGGCGGTGGAGCGGTAGAGCGTGAGGCGGTTCCGGCCGGACTCCTTGGAATAGGAGTAAGTGCGGGTGCCTGAGCGGGTGAGACGGGTGAGACGGGTGAGACGGGCCCTAATCCTCTTGTTCGTGTACGAACTCCTGGCGGATGTTGTCCCAGGCGCCGCGGTAGGCGATCTGCAGCTTAATGCGCTGGATCTCCTCGCTCTCGTTGGCGGCGCCGCGCATGGCGGCAAGAGTGGCGATGCTCTCGAGGTTGTACGGAAGCCGGCCCAGGGTGGAGAGGTAGGTGTTGCGGATGATCTCGATGCGGCGCGGGGTGGCGATGTCCAAAACGTCCTGTACGACCTCGATGCCGCGGCTATAGAGGAACACCAGGATGTTGTTGATGTCGCGCTGGGCGCAGCTGATGCCGATCTCCGCGAGTACGCCGGGCAGCTTCTCCGCGGTCAGGGGATCGTTGGGCGCGTAGGAGTGCTCTTCCTGGAACCGACTCAGCTCCTCGTACAACAGATTGAAGTTCTCGTCGATGGCACCCAGCATCTGGCTGAGGATCCGAAGCTGTTTCTTGGCCACGGATCGGGTCCGCTTCAGGGGCTTATAGCCCAGGTGGTGCTCTAGCTGGCTCCACAGATCCATGGACGCGGTGCGCACCTGGAGCTCGAAGATGGGGCGCTGGCCCTCCGGAATGGAGGACTGCTTCAACCGCACGTTGTAGTGCACCGAGCGGTAGCCGCTCTCCTTCTGCTTGTGGTCGATGTGGTCGAGACTGAGGATCCGCGCCTGCTGCGCGCTCATATAGACCTCGGGTGGATCGATCTCGGCGATCTCCACCTGGTCGTTATTGCGCAGCTCCCGGTCGATGAGCGGCAAGTGGCTTAGGAAGTACACCACCACCCGCACACCGATGGTGTCATACATGGTGTGGAAGCTGTGCGGGACGTGGCCGTCCGGAAACTTCGTGGGCTTTCGGAAGATCTTGTCCACCACCTGCTCGGGCCGCTTGATCCGCGAGCTGGCGGCACGGATGGGCGTTGGGATGGGGAGATCGTTGGTGCGCTGGTACTTGGACCAGTACGTAGGCTCCTGCCAGGCGGAGAGTATCTTTTTGATCTCGCGCTGGGTGGGTTGTAGTATCTCGACGACGTAGGCGGCGTAGTAGTCGAGGAAGGCAGTCAGCGCTTCGGGATTCGTTTTCCGGTACGGCGACATAGAAGGGTCATTGCCCCTTTCGTGGATGGACCTTCGCTCCTTTTCGGGGGACGAAGGTGGGTCGAGCTCTGCTCCGGCAATTCTACCAGATCTGGGTGCTCAAATCAGGACTTCGGAGTCGTCCTCTACGGAGCCGTAGAGCCGGACGTTTTCCTGGCCGCGTAGTACGCGCAGCCCCCCGGCCGCCAGGGCAGGGAGCTCCTCTTCGCCCGGATAGGTTCGGACGGTGGCGATCCAGTCCACCCGAGCGGTCAAGGCGGTCACCAGGGGTTCGTCGTGGGCCAGGCCGCCGGTGAGCAAAACCGCGTCCACCCGCCCTTCGAGCACGGTGGCCATGGAACCTCCTGAGAACCGTGGGGATTGTGCAATGGCACCGGGGGGGGGCTGTCAAGATCGGGAGACCCGGGAAAAATAGGAGGCGATGCGCGCCAGATTTCGTTCGTCTACCTCGTCGAAGGCGTCGGGCAGGTCGGAGTCTATGTCGAGCACGGCCAACAGATGGCCCTGGTTGTCGGTTACGGGCACCACCAGCTCCGAGCGCGTGGTACTCGAGCAGGCGATGTGGAAGGGCAGGTGCGCCACATCCGGTACGTTCTGCAACGTCTGTTCCCGGGCGCACTTGCCGCAGACGCCGTGATCGAAGGGGATCTCCAAGCACCCGTGTCCGCCCTGGTAGGGTCCCACCTTCAGGGTCCGGTCCCCCATGTTCCGGTAGAACCCCACCCAATGGAATCGTTCGAAGGCCAGGTTCAGCTCGCACGCGATGGTCGCCATCAACGTGATGGTGTCCGACTCTCCTTCACAGAGGCCATCTAAGCGCTGAAACAATCGGTCGTACCGCGCCTGCTTGTGGTGGGCTCGCTTGTGGAGGGGCGTGTCAATGGACATGGGACCCCAATCTACTCGGGCTCCAACGCTTTGGACGGGGCTGGGGGCAACACCACCCGAAAGGTCGTTGACTCCGAGACCGTGCTCTCAACGGTGAGGGTGCCGCCGTGGCGGTGCACGATGTCGCGGGAGAGGGTCAAACCCAGGCCCAACCCGGTGTAGTGACGGGTGGAGGAGGAGTCCACCTGATAGAAGCGATCGAAAATGCGTTCGAGGTCCTTGGCGGGGATCCCGATGCCGTTGTCGGCTACCGCGATGCACACCCCACCGTCGGGCGTCACCGACGTGGAGGCGATCACGTGTCCGCCGGGTTCGCTGAACTTGATGGCGTTGGTCAACAAGTTCACCAATACCTGGCTCAGCAATCGGGGATCGGCGAGGATTCGGGGGAGGTCCCCGGTGAGGTCGGGCTCCAACTCGATGGAGCGTTGACTGGACTTGGGGGTTACGGTCAGCAGGGCCGCCTCCACCAGGCCATTGATGTCGCATGGACTGGCCTGGAGGACGGAGCCCGAGCGATCGAGCTGCGCGGCATCCAGCAGCTCATCCACGATGGCCGTGAGACGTCCGACGTTGGTGACGATGATCTGGAGCTGCCGCTTCTGTTCGACGTTCACCGGTCCGGACAAGCCGGACATGATGAGATCCGCATAGCCGCGTACCGAGACCAGAGGGGAGCGGAGCTCGTGGGACACGTTCGCCAGGAGGTTGTTTTTTAGCTCGTCGAGGGACTGCAGCTCGGCGTTGGCCTGGGCGAGATCCTGGTTGGTCTCGGTGAGCTGGTCCTGCACGTGCTTGAGGGCCGTGATGTCCCGGGTGATCACCTGAATGGTGTCCTGGTTCGACTCGTGATCATGCACCATGCGCGAGTCGTGCAGGCAGCACTTCGAGGTCCCGTCGAGAGTGCGGAAGGAATACTCGTAGCTGCGCACCTCCTCGGTCTCCTGAACCTGTTTCCGCAGGGCGCCGGGGGGCAGCTCGTACTCGAAGAGGTCCGCGATGTTTTTGCCCACGACCTGCGCCGGGTCTGCGAAGCGGTCATCGAGCTCCAGAATACGCAGGGTCGTCCGATCCATGTGCAGCACGGTTCCGTCCATGGTGTACCGGTAGATCCCGATGTCGGCGAAGGCCATCAGCTCCCGGCGGATCTCGAGCATCTCTCTGGGGGGGCGCGTGGTCATGGGGGCTCCGTGGCCGCGAGCAGCGCGGCGACCCAGCGGCAGTACTGGTCGTAGCGGCGTTTCACCTGGGCCGCGGACATCTGGGGAGCGTGGCGGGTGGTTGGCTTTCCGACGAGGGTCCGTACCGCTGCGGGAAGGTCCGGGTATCGTCCCAGGGCGGTCCACACGATGCAGGCCACACCCGTGAGCGCAGTCTCCGTCGTGTCGTACGTCACCAGGGGCAACTGCGTCGCGTCTGCGAGCCGGCCCAGCAGGCCGGGGACTGTGGAGGCGCCGCCGGTCAAGATGAGCTCTTTTGCCTCGGGAGAGGCGACCCGGGAGTCCAGGATTCGACGGAGCTCCAGGACGATGCCGTCCAGGACCGCGGCCGCAATATCGTCGGGGCCGTCGGACGTCGAAAGGGACACCAGCGCTCCGCGCACGGCCGGGTTGAAGTCCGGTGTCACCACGCCCGAGAGGAAGGGCAGGAAGATCGGCGCATCCTCCGAAATAGCGAAGGAGCCGGGGTTTGGAAGCCGGTCCGCGGTGGTGTTGAGCAAGCTCTTCACCCAGTGCAACGACGCACCGAAGGATCCAAGGAATCCCTCCAGGAGATACTGTCCTTGGACGACGTGCGCTGTACAGATACGGCCCGGTCGGGGCTCGGGGATTTTGGCAACAGGGGAGAGGATGTCCGCGGCGGTGCCCAGGGATAGCCCGACCTGTCCCGGGGTGAGCACGCCCAGCCCCAGGGTGGCACAGGCCTGGTCGCCTCCTCCCACCATGAGCGCGGTGGTGGTCGGCAGCCCCGTGGCCTCGGCGGAGGCGGGGGAGAGGGAGCCGGCGACGGTGCCGGCGGGGACCACCCGGGGTAGGAGGGCCGCATCCAGTGACACGAGCTGCAACAGCTCCGGGCTCCAGCGTGCGTTCGCCAGGTCCCACAGGCCTGTAGGGGACGCGTTGGACGGGTCGATGACCGGATCGTCGGCGCCGAGGCGCCCGAGCAGGTAGTCCTGCACGAGGGCGTAGCGGCGGGTCGCGGCGGCCAGGGCAGGTCTGTTTTGCTGGAGCCAGCGGATCTTGGTCAGGGTCCAGATGGTGGAGTGCGGCAGGCCCGTGATGGATTGGAAGGCGGCCTCTTCCAGCTCCGTGGCCAGGTCGGCCCGTGCCTCCCCGGCGCGAGGATCCTGCCACGACAAAGCCGCGAGGACGCGGTCGGCCTTGTCCAGGGCCAGCACCGTGGCCCGTTGATTGGTGACACAGATCGCCTGCACCCGGCTGTCGGTCGCCTCCGCCGTCAGTCTTCGGATGAGTCCGTGGACCGTTTCCAGCAACGCGTCGCCGTCCAGGGCGTGATCCGGATCCTCTCCCAGGGCGCCCGGTGTGGGGGCAAAGTGTGCCGCAAGGATCTCCCCCTGGTCGTCCAGGAAGGCTGCCTTGGTGGATGTGCTGCCGACATCAATACAGCAGGCTACGTTGATCAATAAAAGGCTCCACCTGAGGTCAGATACCGAAGGCTCGATCTGAGGTTTGGCATAAAGAGAACATGATACTGGGATTTTCCCCGTGAGGCGAGCCCATTTCGAGGCCCATTACGAAGCCGGGGTAAGTGTGGCGATTGATTCCACCGTGCGCCGGGGATACTCTCAGAACCCTATGATTGAAATTGCAAATCGAGGCGGTGTCGCCGTGATCCGGGAGCAGGGGGCGGAGCTCTGCTCCCTGGTGCTCGGAGGTGACGAGGTGATCTGGCAGTCCCGGCCCGAGGTGTGGAGTGGAAGCGCGCCGGTTCTGTTTCCCATCATCGGGCGGCTCAAGGGGGGAGGCTATTCCCACGGCGGGCGGCGCTATGAGATGGCGAAGCACGGCCTGGTGCGGTCCCGCCGCCTCGCGGTGTCGGAGCGGAGGCTCGACCGGGTGACGTTCCTTTTGCAAGCCGACGATTCTACCCGGGCCAGCTATCCCTTCTCCTTCGTGTTCCGGGTGACATTCACGCTGGGCGTGCGTTCCTTGCGTATCTCCTACGAGGTCGAAAACGCCGGCGATGCCGAGATGTACTTCTCCCTGGGCTCCCACCCGGCCATCCGGCTACCCCTTGACGAGGGAGCCCCCGAGGACTTCCCCGAAGGCTACTACGTGGAGCTGGGTGAGCCCGAGACCCTCGGCCGCTACCGTATCGTGGACGGTCTCTTGTCGGTGACCTCCGAGCCCTTCCTGAACAACGAGCGCGAGATTCCCCTCACGCCGCACCTGTTTGACGACGACGCCCTGGTGTTCAAGTCAGTCCGGTCCTCGTCGGTCTCGGTGAAGTGTCGGCGCAGTCGGCGCGTCGTGCGCGTGGACACCGGCGGCGCGCCGGACCTGGGCCTTTGGGCCAAGCCCGGCGCGGACTACGTCTGCATCGAGCCCTGGTGGGGTACCGACGATCCCGCCGACGTCGACACAGAGCTCCATCACAAGCCCGGGATCCTGTCGCTGCCCCCCGGCCGGATCTTCCGGACGGCCATCGCGATCACCCTCACCCGGTAGTGGAGTCCGCCACGAGCCCTCAAATGCGCGTACAACGTCAATGGATATGCGGACTGGTGGTGCTGGTGCTGAGCGTCGGGGCGTGTGCCTCCCCCGAGTCGTCGGGCGTGGGTCCCCAGCGGACCTCCCCTCGCAGCGGTCGCCCTGGAGCGCCGCCGACCGCTTGTATGCCGAGCTTTCCCAGGAGCGAGTGTCCCCAGGTAGCGAAGACCTGGGCGACAGCGGATGGCCTGGGTTTCTGTCTGGGCATCGATCGGGACCTGGGACGACCACTGTGTCGCCTCGTCACCATCGCCACCGGTCGTCATCGGATCACCAGGGTCCGGCGGCCGTTGATCCCGAGGCCGGCGTCCGATGGACGACTGCGGCCCTTCGCGGGCGGGGTGGAGGTGTGCCTCGGCTCCACCCGGTGTCGACGGATCAGCGCGACACCCAAGGGCGTCACTCCCGCGCGGTCCGACCTGGCGCTCAACCCGGCCGGGACCCGTCTGGCTGTGATCGCCGGCAAGAATGCGAACAGCGTCCGCATGGTCTCAGTGTACGACGTTCCCAAGGGCAAGCTGCTCTGGCGCAAGCCCTCGGGAGACGAGTGCGCCAATGTCCGGTGGCTGGGTGATGCGCTCCTGGTCAACAGCGACGTGTGCGCTGGTCCCAGTGGCCAATCCTGGCTGGCCGACCCCGACACAGGCGCCCGTCGTACCTGGATCGGCGGAGCGCACAAGCTCAATACCTACGGAGAGGCGCCGGTGTATCTGAGCGGTCGGCTCTGGGCCTGGATTGGGATCCGCGGAAAAGACATCGTCATTCACGACGTTGGTACAGCGTCGATGGTGCGCACCATCTCGTTGGCGCATTTGCGCGACAAGGTGGACTTGGAAACCGAAGTGCCGTGTGAGTTCTCCACGCCCGCAATCGTGTCGCTGCCGGGCTCGGACCTGGCCGTGGTGTTCGCGCCCCCAAGAGCCGGCGAGGTGGTTCTGTTCGACTACCGCGCCGGACGCCAGAAAAAACACCTCAAGCCCCAGGCGTGCCCCTGACATGGGAGTACGGCGATACGGCGGTGTGGCGGTGCGGCATTGGAGCATTGGGGCATTGGGGCCCAGGTCTCCGGGGTACCGTTTGGGCCACACGGTTTGGGCAGGGCGGTCGCAAAGTCGGAATAATGGTGTCATCCCGACCGAAGCGGAGGGATCTCTCACCTACGCAAGTAGGAGCGATTCCTCAACTCGCCTTTGGCTCGCTCGGAATGACAACCGTCGGCAAGCGGGCCAATCACGACTTTGCGACCACCCTGACCGTTTGGGCCGCACCGCTTGATCCACCATCACATCTCCTCCATAGTTGAGCGAATGTCCCAGTATCTTGATGCTTCTCTCCAGAGAGTGGTCAACTCGGTCGTCACGTATGCCCATGAACGCCGGTTCCCGTCGCGCTTTGGAAAGGTGTGTGGGCGGTTGGCGTTCGTCCTGGCGGCACTGTCTGGCTTGGCGCTCGGATGTTCGGGCGTCGAGTCGGTGCGGTGCGTGGTGGAGGGGGAGGCCGAGGACTGGTACTGCCCCTCGGACATGATGTGTCACACCACGCGGCGGTGCGTCTTTCCAAGCGATGTGGAGGCCTGTGTAGGATTGTCTGACGGCGAGAGTTGCACCTCTCCGAGCGTGGCTGGCGGGGTGTGCGTGGGCAGTGTGTGCATTGTCACCGTGGTCTGCGGCAACGGGATCATCGAGCCTCCGGAAGCTTGCGACGGCAACAACCTAGGGGGACGCACTTGCGAGTCCGAGGGGTTTTACTCGGGCACACTAACCTGCGACACCGGCTGCCTGATTGTTGACTCGTCGGGCTGTTCCGAGACCTGTGGCGACGGGCAGATTACCGGCCCGGAAGCTTGCGACGGCAACAACCTGGGGGGACGTACTTGCGAGTCCGAGGGGTTTTACTCCGGCATGCTAACCTGCACCGTCGGCTGCCTGGACTTTGAACTGTCGGGCTGCTGGGGGGTCTGTGGCGACGGAGTTTGCGACTCGGACCATGGAGAGACGTACGCCACCTGTGGCGGCGATTGCCTGGGGTTCGTCGCCATCTCGGCCGGGAATATGCACTCCTGCGCGGTGGCGAGCGACACCACGGCCTGGTGCTGGGGATTTGGCGGATACGGTCAGTTGGGCAACGGCGGCACCGGGGATTCCTCCGTCCCGGTGCAGGTGATGGGGTTGACGAACGTTCTCGCCATCTCGGCGGGGGCCACCCATAGCTGCGCGGTGGTGAGCGACGGGACCGCGTGGTGCTGGGGACTGGGTGGTGTGGGCGCACTGGGCAACGGCTCCACGGCGGACTCCCTGGTTCCGGTGCAGGTGACCGGCCTGACGAGCGCCGTGGCCATCTCGGCCGGGGGACAACATAGTTGCGCAGTGCAAAGCGACGGCGCGGCCTGGTGTTGGGGGGAGGGGCATGTCGGCCAGCTTGGCAACGGAGCGACCGCGGATTCCACTGTCCCGGTGCAGGTAACAGGTTTGACGAACACTGCTAGTATCTCCTCTGGGATGTCCCATAGCTGTGCGCATACAAGTAACGGTGTGGCCTGGTGCTGGGGATGGGGGGTTACGGGCGCGCTGGGGAACGGAAACACCGTGGATTCCTCCGTCCCGGTGCACGTGTTGAACCTCTCCGACATTGTGTCTCTATCGTCCGGAGGGTCCCATGGATGCGTAGTGCTTAGCAACGGCGAGGCCGGGTGCTGGGGAGCTGGCACATGCGGCCAGTTGGGCACCGGCTACGATGACACCTCCATTCCTGTGCAGGTGCTGACTTTATCGAGCGCTGTGGCCATCTCGGCAGGGGCGATTCACAGCTGCGCGATTTTGGCCGACGGTACTGTCCGGTGTTGGGGAGGAAACGATCACGGCCAGTTGGGCGCCGGCTCTGTTGACAACACCTGCTCCTATGGACCGTCTCAGGTGGCAGGCTTGGCAAACGCTACCTCCATCGCGGCTGGGGAGTATCACAATTGCGTGTTGACGAGCGACGGTGCGGCCCGGTGCTGGGGAGACGGTGACAACGGCCGGCTGGGGGACGGGACCTCCGCGGATTCCGCCCTCCCGGTAGAGGTAATGGCTCCAAGCGTTCCGTGAAAGGTCTGCCGATGGTACCCACTAAACACGGCTCATCTCAGCGGTTGTCCATCTCCAGCACCATCTCCAGTTCCAGCTCTTGGGCGAGCTTGTCGGTGTTGCTCTTGCTGGCGGTCGTGTTCACCTCTTGGGGCGGCTGTTCGGGCGTCGAGTCGGTGCGGTGCGCGGGGGAGGCGGAGGCCGAGGACTGGTACTGCCCGTCGGACATGCTGTGCCATGACACCCGGCGGTGCGTCTTTCCAAGCGATGTGGAGGCCTGCGAGGGATTGTACGACGGCGAGAGCTGTACCTCTCCGAGCGTGGCCAGCGGGATGTGCATAGACGGGGTGTGCGCCGTGATCGTGGACTGCGGCGATGGGGTAGTCGACGTGGACCTCGGGGAGGTGTGCGACGATGGCAATCAGGTTTCGGGGGACGGGTGCAGCGCCGACTGCCGCTCCGATGAGACCTGCGGCAACGGCTATGTGGACTTTGGTGTGGGAGAGCGTTGCGACGCCGGCAACCTGGGCGGAGGGACCTGTGCGAGTCTGGGCTACTCCGGGGGCGGAACGGTAGTATGCAACGTGTACTGTCAGTTCGACGAGAGCGATTGTCACAGCATCTGCGGCAACGACGAGCGTGAGCCCGACGAGGCTTGCGACGGGGGCGACCTGGAGGGCGAGACCTGCGAGAGTCTGAGCCTGGGCGCCGGCGTTCTCGAATGTCGCTCGGATTGTCGCCATTTTGACACGTCCGGTTGTGACATTCAGGCCGTGTGCGGCAACGGGTCCATTGAGTTCCCAGAGGTCTGCGACGGCAACAACGTAGGGGGCATGACCTGCGAGGTTCGGGGCTTGTATCCCGGCGTGCTGGCGTGCCTTCCGGACTGCTCCGAATTCGATACGTCGGGTTGTGGCGGCGCGTGCGGCGACGGACAGATCAATGGTCCAGAGGTCTGCGATGGGGCGACCTTTGGCGGCGACAGCTGCCAGACTCGGGGGTATTACGAGGGCAGTCTGACCTGCGCTATTGACTGCACGACGATCAATGGCTCCGACTGCAGCGGGTTGTGCGGAGACGGCGTCTGCGATTCTGGATTTGGAGAGACAAACACCACCTGTGCTGTCGACTGCTTGGTATATGACCCCATTTCGGTCGGGAGGCACCACAGCTGCGCAGTGGTGAGTGACGGCACGGTCAGGTGCTGGGGTATGGGGGCAAATGGTAGGTTGGGCAACGGAGCCACTGTGGATTCGAGCGTCCCGGTGCCGGTCTCCGGTCTGACGAACGCTGCCTTCATCTCGGCCGGGGGACAACATAGCTGCGCGATATCCGATAATGGCGCGGTTTGGTGCTGGGGTATGGGGGATCCTGGGCAACTGGGCAACGGATCCATCTTGGATTCGAGCGTCCCGGTGCCGGTATCTGGTCTTACGAACGCTGTCTTCATTGCGACCGCGGACTATCATAGCTGCGCCGTGGTGAGCGATGGCACGGCCTGGTGTTGGGGTCAGGGAGAATATTTCGGTCAGCTGGGCAACGGAGAAACCACGAACTCAAGCATTCCAGTGCAGGTGTCTGGTCTTACGAACGCGGTTTCCATCTCGACCGGATCGTCTCGTAGCTGCGCGGTGACAAGTAGCGGGGCGGCCTGGTGCTGGGGTAATGGTGGAGCCGGTGGGCTGGGTAATGGAGGGACTGCCGATTCCTATGTTCCGGTGCCGGTATCTGGTCTTACAAACGTAGTTTCTATCTCGACCGGACAGTCTCATAGCTGCGCGGTGACAGGTAGCGGCACGGCTTGGTGTTGGGGTGTGGGGGAGAATGGTCGGCTGGGCAACGGATCCACCGCAGATTCGAGCGTTCCGGTGCCGGTCTCCGGTCTTACAAACGTCGTCTTTGCCTCGGCTGGGATGTATCACAGCTGCGCGGTTTTGAGCGATGGCACGGCCTGGTGTTGGGGAGAGGGTGACAACGGTCGGCTGGGCAATGGCTCCACCGCAAGTTCGAGCGTCCCTGTGCCGGTCTCTGGTCTGACGAATACTGTGGCTGTCTTTGCCGGGGGCTGGCATAGCTGCGCGTTGGCCGGCAACGGCGTTGCCCACTGTTGGGGATGGGGTTTCAGGGGGCGACTGGGCAACGGCTCCACCTCTGACTCCTACGTGCCTGTGCCGGTGAACCCTCCGGGTGCTCCGTAGGCAGCAGTCCACTGTATTTGGGGGCGGCATGATACTATTCGCGGAATAGGTCAACTGGATATGCTCATGCGCGGTTTTTCATCATGGCACCGCTCCTGCTCTTCGGCGCTTGTGCCGGTTGTGACGATCCTGGCGTTTGTGTCCGGTGCGTGGGTCGGCTGCTTTAGCGTCGAGTCGGTGCGGTGCGTGGGGGAGGGGGAGGCCGAGGACTGGTACTGCCCTTCGGATATGCAGTGCCACGACACGCGGCGGTGCGTATATCCGGGAGATGTGGAGGCCTGCGAGGGATTGTACGACGGTGCGAGTTGTACCTCCCCGAGCGTGGCCGAGGGGGTGTGTGAAGACGGAGTGTGCATCGTGATCGTGAACTGCGGCGACGGTGACGTTGACGCGGAACGGGGAGAGGCGTGCGACGACGGCAATCGGGTGTCGGGAGACGGGTGCAGCGCCGACTGCCGGTCCGATGAGACCTGCGGCAACGGCTATGTGGATATGGGAAACGCAGAGCGTTGCGATGCCAGTAACCTGGGCGGTGGGACCTGCGCGAGCTTGGGGTATTTGGGGGGCGGAACGGTGGTATGCAATGTGTACTGTCAGTTCGACGAGAGCGATTGTCACAGCATTTGCGGCAATGGCGAGCGTGAGCCCGATGAGGCTTGCGACGGGGGCGACCTGGGGGGGGAGACTTGCGCTGACCTGGGGTTGGGCGGTGGCGTCCTGGGTTGCCTGCCGGACTGCCGACACTATGACACGTCCGGTTGTGACCTCCAGGCGCTGTGCGGCAATGAGAGTATTGAATACCCGGAGGTCTGCGACGGCAACAATGTGGGGGGGCAGACTTGCGAGTCCGAGGGGTTCTACGCGGGGACTCTGGGTTGCTCCTCGGATTGTTTGACCGTTGATGTATCGGGCTGCTCCGGGACCTGCGGCGATGGCCAGATCAACGGCTCGGAGACTTGCGATGGATTGGATTTCGGCGGCGACTCCTGCCAGGTGAAAAGTTACTACACAGGCACCCTGGTCTGCGCCACGAATTGCCTGACGGTCGATGAGTCGGGGTGCTTGGGTTCCTGCGGCGACGGCGTCTGTGAACCGGGATATGGAGAGACCTTCGCTACCTGCGTCGGTGATTGTCCGGGGTGTGTGTCCATCTCTGCGGGGCACAACCACGGCTGCGCTGTGGTGAGCGATGGCACGGTCTGGTGTTGGGGCGGCAACCAAAGCGGTCAGTTGGGGGACGGCTCCACCGCGGCTTCCGACGTCCCGGTGCAGGTGTTGCTCCTGGTGAACGCTTCGCGCATCTCGGTCGGCGGATACTATGTGTTGGTGGAACTGTCGGCGGTTTCTCATAGCTGCGCGCTGTTGAGCGACGGGACTGTCTGGTGCTGGGGTGCTGGGGAGCGGGGGCAACTGGGCAACGGAGCTTCCGTCGACTCGATCATCCCGGTGCAGGTATCCGGTCTGACGAACGCTGTTTTTATTTCGGCAGGAGCTACTCACAGCTGTGCGGTGAAAGGCGATGGGGCGGTCTGGTGTTGGGGCGAAAACAGCTATGGTGAGCTTGGCGATGGTTCCAACACGGACTCCCCCGTTCCGGTTCAGACATCTGGCTTGACGGGCGCGTTGACGGTGTCGGCCGGGAAGAATCACACCTGCGCGACTCTGAGCGACGGCACGGCCTGGTGCTGGGGATTGGCCTCCAGCGGTCGCTTGGGCAATGGCTCCGACATGGGCTTCTCTCCCCCGGTACCGGTGACCGGTCTGACAGACGTCGTGTCCATCTCGGCTGGGGAGAGCCACAGCTGCGCGACCTTGACTGACGGCACGGCCTGGTGCTGGGGATATGGCGACAATGGTCAGTTGGGTAATGGGTCCACCGAGGACTCACTCGTCCCGGTTCAGGTAGTCGGCCTGACAAGCGCCGCGTCCGTCTCGGCCGGGAAGAGCCATAGCTGCGCGATCCTGAGCGGCGGCGCGGTCTCTTGCTGGGGAGATGGCGATTTTGGTCGGCTGGGTAATGGGGCCACCGCGGACTCATCCGTCCCGGTGCCGGTGACCGGCCTGACGACTATCGGGGCCCTTTCTAGCGGAGCCGCGCATAGCTGCGCGAGGGCGGACGATGGTACGGCCCAGTGCTGGGGAAGGGGCGACAGCGGCCGCCTTGGAAGCGGCTCCACCGCGGACTCCCCCATCCCGGTTCAGGTAGTCGGCCTGGGTGCACCGTAGTTGGAGCGTCGAGATGCGGAGCCACCGCGAGCTCCACCGTGCCTGTGCTCGTGACGAACCTCAGTGCTTCGTAGCAGGAACACGGAGTGAAAATGTTGGAGTGTATGATACTGTCTGATTTGAAGTTCTTTGCCCAGTTACTGCCCATGCGCTGCTTTTTAAAATTGGCCCGATTCTGTGTTCTTGCACCCCTCGCAATAGTGCTCACAGTTGCGTTCGCATTCGGCTTTGTGGTGGGGTGCTCGGGAATTGAGTCGGTGCGGTGCGTGGGCGTGGGGGAGGCCGGGGCCGAGGACTGGTACTGCCCTTCGGATATGCTGTGTCACGATACGCGGCGGTGTGTGTATCCGGGTGATGTGG
>JAOZUO010000038.1 GCA_029938605.1 Deltaproteobacteria bacterium
CCCGCTGGGCAAGGAGCGAGGAGGGCGCATAGCGGTGCCTATGCAACCGACGAGCGACGCCGCCCAGCGGGATGGATCGGCGGCTAGGGCGACTGAGTTGTCCATTCGCGGACCCTAAGGGACCCAAAGGGCTGCCGGAGAGGAGGGGGTGTAAGCGATGGGCGCGGTGGGCGTTTCCATGGGTGGGAACCAAGTAACAACCGGCTGTCGTCGAGGTCATCATGTCGCCGAATCGCGTGGGTCACGGATCCGAGGTGTTTGGTCTGGTGGGGGGAGTGATCCTGCTGGGGATTTCGGGGTGCGCCGCGCCCGTGGGCCTGGAGCGTGGGGGGCTCGGAGGGGATCCGGGAGTGGGAGTGGGTGTGGGAGATCGTGGGGAGTGGGTGGCGAGCAAGGCTCCCGTACAGAGCCGGCGGCTGAAGATTGCGGCCTCCGGGGCCATGCTACGAAAGCGGATCCGGAGCTTCTTTGCCGGTCACGTGGGGCGGCGGCTTTATGTCCAGGTGGACAAGCCCCTGTACCGGCCCGGCGAGACCGTGTGGATCAAGGTCTGGGATCTGCGGGCCCGGGATCTGCGGGGAGCGTTGAACATCCAGACCAAGACTCAGACCAAGATCAAAAACCGAGGGGTGCGGTACCAGCTCATCAGCCCCCGGGGCTCGGTGCTCTACCGCAAGACGGTGCAGGTTCACGCCGGCATGTCCACCAACGACTTCGCCTTGCCGGCGTCCCTGCGTGGCGGCGAGTACAAGGTGCGGGTGGTGACCTTCGACGGTCACCGGGCCGAGCGGTCCGTGATTGTACGGACCTACGAGGCGCCCCGTATCAAGAAGAAGCTGGAGTTTGTGCTCAAGGCGTACGGTCCGGGCGACGAGGTAAGCGCAACGGTTTCGGTGAAGCGGCCCACGGGTGAGCCCCTGTCCAACCACGCCCTGCGCGGGGTCGTTCAGCTAGATGGCCAGGCCATCGGGCGCATGTCGGCCTCCAGCGACGGGCGCGGGGACGCCACCATTCATTTTGTCCTGCCACAGAAGATCGCCACGGGCGACGGCATGTTGACGGTCATGGTGACTGACGGTGGCGTGACGGAGTCGATCTCGAGGCGCATCCCCATCGTGCTCAAGCGGATCCGGTTCCAGTTGTATCCCGAGGGGGGCTCGCTGGTGGCGGGCCTCAAGACGCGGATCTACTTCGCCGCCAAAAATATGCTGGGCAAGCCCGCGGACGTGGCCGGGCGGGTGGTGGACGACCAGGGGCGCATAGTGGAGCGATTTGCCAGCGAGTTCCACGGCATGGGGCGGTTTGAGCTGCGCCCCCGCCGAGGACGGCGCTATCATGTGGAGCTCACGCGCCCGGTGGGGCTCGTCCAGCGGTTCCATCTCCCGGAGGCGGAGCTCACCGGCTGCGTGCTCAATAGCTTTGACGATACGGGCGGCGGCCGGGCGGCCCTCGTCGTCCGGGTGGCCTGTGCCGAGCCGCGCACGGTGATCGTTTCGGCGATGCTGCGTGAGCGGTTGATCGACGTTGCGCGGGTGAAACCGCTGAGGGGCCGTCCCGCGGTGGTGTACCTGCGCAGTCGGGATCGCCAACTGAATCGCGCCCAGGGCGTCGCCCGGGTGACCGTCTTCGACGACGAGCTGATGCCCCTGGCCGAGCGGCTTGTCTATCGGAACCGACACAACCGGCTCCGGGTAAAGATCACTCCGCACCGCCGCAGCTACACGCCGCGCGGCAAGGTAATCTTGACCGCCACGGTCACCGATAGTTACGGCAAGCCCGTGGATGCGGAGCTGGCCCTGTCGGTGGTGGATGACACGGTGGTCAGCTTCGCAGACGACAAGGCGGGCCATCTACTCAGCCGGCTCTACCTGGAGTCGGAGCTCTCCCAGAAGGTGCATGAGCCCAAGAAGTACTTCGACCCCAAGAACAAAAAAGCCGGGCTGGCCCTGGACCGACTCCTGGGGACCCAGGGGTATCGCGCCTTCGCCTGGGTGAAGATCCTGAGCCCACCGCAACCCGCACCCAAGGTGGCCCACCGTGGGCGGTGGCGGCAGTGGCACGCCTTCCGGCCGAAGGTCCGGTCCGGGCGGCGGTCGCCCCGTGGAGGACGAGCCCAGCGCAAGGCAGTGGCTGCCGCGCCGGCGGATCGTCGACAGGGGCGCCGGCCCGGACAGTGGCGGCAGCGGCGTCTGCGAGCCGGTCGGCCCCAACTGGCACGACCCAAGGTGGCCCACGCGCTGCGTGGCAAACCAGCACTCGATCCATCACCGCGCCCTCGCGCCAGACCCGTGGAGCTGCGACGTCTGGCGCTCAAACCCGCGCTGCGCGCACCGGCCGCGCCGGTCCGCGCGCGGGATGATGCGGCCCCCGAGGTGCTACAGCCCGAGGGGGCGCGGGCCGGTCCGCGCGCTCTCCACTGCTGTGGACGCCGTTGGGGAGGTCGGAGCGGGCAGAGGCGGCACCGGTCCTGGCGTGGTCAACGTGGGCGGTACCGTGGTTCGGTGGGGCGCCGGAGTGGCTGGCGGAACTGGGCGCGAGACCGGAAGGTCCAACGTTCGGGTCGCCGGGCCCGGCAGGCCGAGCGGGTTCAGTGGGCCCGGGTGCGCGTCTTTCCCGAGCCGGATCACCGGGACGTTCCGTCTGGTCGCCGGACTGACTTTCGCGACACCGTTTTCTGGGCGCCGCGGGTACGCACGGGGTCTGACGGCAAGGCTACGGTGGCCTTCCAATTGTCGGACGCCGTCACCTCCTTCCGGGTGTTCGCCGAGGGAGTGGGCGCCGGCTTAGGTGGGCGTGTCGAGCAGGTCTTCAAGTCCAGCTTGCCCTTCAGCATGAGCGTGAAGCTGCCGGTGGAGGTCAGCGCTGGCGACGAGCTGCGGCTGCCTTTGATCCTCACTAACGAGACCCACGAGCCCCTGTCGGTCACCGTGGACGCTGACTTCGGCAAGCTGCTCACCGTGGTGGGCCAGCCCCAGCGCCGTCGCCGGACTCTGCGGCTTGGCGCCCGCCAGCGCGCCAGTCTGAGCTACCGCGTCAAGGCCACCGGCTCCATGGGCTACAGTCGGGTGCGTATTTCGGCCCGGGCCGGGGCGCTGTCCGACGCCTTCGAGCGGCGCGTCCGGGTTGTGCCCCTGGGCTATCCCCGGGAGGTCTCCTTCGGAGGAGAGGTGTTGGGTGCGGTCTCTCACCGGGTGGACCTGAGCCGGGCAGTTCCGGGCAGCGTTGTGGCCAGCGTGCGGCTGTACCCGAGCCCCGAGGCGACCATGGTGAGCGGCATGGAGTCCATGTTACGCCAGCCTTCGGGCTGCTTCGAGCAGGCGAGCAGCGCCAACTATCCCAACGTGATGGTGCTGGGCTACCTCAAACAGAATCGGGTGAAGAATCCGCGCGTCCTGGCGCGCTCGGGCCGGCTGCTGGAGGCGGGGTACCTCAAGCTCACGGGGTACGAGAGCAAGGATCGCGGTTACGAGTGGTTTGGGGGGAATCCGGGGCACGAAGCCTTGAGCGCGTACGGGTTGCTGCAGTTCGTGGACATGCGCCGGGTGTACCGTGGGGTGAGCTCCAAGGTCATCGCCCGCACGGCGGCGTGGCTACGATCTCGCCGGGATGGCAGCGGCGGCTACCTGCGAAATAGTCGGGCCCTGGACACCTTCGGCCGCGCCTCCAAGGAGGTCACCGACGCCTACATCACCTACAGCCTCAGCGCGGCGGGGCAGAAGGGGCTCACAGACGAGATCGCCAAGCAGGCCGCCCTGGCCAAACGCACCAAGGACAGCTACCTGCTGGCGTTGGCCACAAACACCTTGTCGAACACCCCGGGGCGGCGATCCGAGGCTCGCCTGGCCGCCGCGCGGTTGGTGGTCCACCAGTCGGCCTCTGGCGCTTGGAAAAAGGCGCTCCATAGCATCACGCGGTCCACGGGGGAGAATCTGCACATCGAGACCACGGCCCTGGCCGTGATGGCGCTGCTCAAAGTGGGCGGCCACTCAGGTCAGGTGCGAAAGGCCATCGCCTGGCTGCGCAAGAGTCGCAACGGCTCGGGGCGGTGGCGCGCCACCCAGGCCACCGTGCTGGCTCTCAAGGCCATGGTGGCCTACGCCAGCGCCCACACCCGGACCCGATCAGCCGGCGGATTGCGTGTGCTCGTCAATCAACGATCGGCCGCGGCGTTGGACTATGGTGTCGGGCATAGGGATCCGCTGGTGATGGCCCGCCTGGGCCGCCACTTCCGCCGGGGGGCCAACCTCATCGAGGTGCGTCATCGCTCCAAGGCTGCGCTGCCCTACACCGTCGCCATCGCGTACCGCACCCGGCTGCCCGCCTCCAGCCCCCAAGTGGTGGTGGGCCTCACGACGTCCCTGTCGTCGGGCCGCCTCAAAATGGGCGAGACGGTCCGCCTCACCGTCACCGTTCGAAATCGTACGGGACGTGGACAGCCCATGACCCTGGCGCGGGTGGGGTTCGGCGGGGGGCTCACCTTCCAGACCTGGCAGCTCGCCGAGCTCCGCAAAAAGGGGATCATCGCCTTTTATGAGACCACGCCCCGGGAGGTCATCCTGTACTTCCGGCAGCTACGGCCCAATGAGGTCAAGACCCTGCATCTGGACCTGACCACGGTGGTGCCGGGTACCTATTGGGGGCCCGCCTCCAGCGCGTATTTGTACTACACCGACGAGCACAAGACCTGGGCCGCCCCCGTCCGCGTGACGGTGACGCCGTAGGGTTCAATGACGGAGAATCACCATGAGCAATAAAATCCCGGTAGGCGTACTTCTGATTCTTGGGTTGGTGATGCTGATCCCCGGACGTGTGGCGCGGGCGCAGACGGAGCTTCGGGCCCTGTCGGTGACCCGGTTGCTGGTTCCCGGCGCTGACTCCGTGCCCGAGGGCAAGCTGGAGCTCACTACCACCTGGCGCATGGGCTGGTACGCCCATCAGTTTGATCATCAGGGGCGCAGTCAGGATCCGGAGCTTCTGTCGACCCGGGCCGTGCTCGGTGTGCGCACCATCGTGGGCCTGTTGGACACCAAGTATGTCGGCCTGGAGATGGGCACCGTGTTACCGATCGTCTTTGCCTGGTCCCAAAATAGCGCCACGGACGAGAGTCTGTCGGCGGTGGGGCTCGGCGACATTCCCATAGGTCTCAAGGTGCGGGTCTACGCGGAGCGGGACTGGTCGCTGGCTGTGGGCCTGGGGGTGGGGGTACCCACCGGTGATCAGGCCGCCGGCACCGGTGACGGCAACACGCGCTTGACTACCGGGATCCTGCTCTCGGCCAACCCCGTAGACGGCTTGACCCTGGACTGGTCCACCACCTTCGGCGGCACCGCGGGGGTCAGCGACTCCGAGCTGGAAACTGTAGCCACCTGGGGCCTGGCCACGGAGGTCGGAGTGGCGTGGGTGAGCCGAAAGGGGTTCTTTCGCCAGGTCACCCCCGCCCTCGAGGTCGCCTGGTCCATGCACGCGGTGCCACGCGCCGACCACCCGTACCAGCACAAGCTCTCGCTCAACCTCGGGCTCACCTTCCAACTGAGCCGGCGGATCCTGATGGTCCAGGGCGTACAGATCGATCTGGCCGGCAGCAACACCCCCCACGGCGTCATGTGGTTCATGTCCACGAGCTTTTTGATCTGAGGGTTCCCCGCCAAGTCATGGAAACCAGCTCTCGTTCTTTTGCTACTCCATGCGATGCTCGACCTTGCGTCCAGCAGCGCTCTTGGGTGGGATGCGCGTCCCCGTAGCGTCATGGCCGCGATTGATTAAGATCCAGGGCAGCACAACGGTCGCTGCGAAGCTGAGTAGTCCCACGACCCACAAGAGAATCGTGAGCAGGATCTGATGGTCTTTGTCGGTGGCAATGAAGCGGATAAAAGAACCCAGGATGGCGCAGGCGGTGCCGCAGATAAAGGGCACGATGGCTGACATTACCGTCAGTCTAGTGTAGCGCTTGATTCGCTTGATCTCCGCGGCGACGATGGGCTTTTGCGCCGCCGACAGGAGCGCCGGAATATCGTGCTTGCTCTTGGCGCGCTTGCGAGCTTGGACGATGGCCTTCTGGGCCGCGGTCATGGCGTCGTCGTGGACGAACTTCCGAAGGG
This sequence comes from Deltaproteobacteria bacterium, assembly GCA_029938605.1. Taxonomy (GTDB): domain Bacteria; phylum Myxococcota_A; class Polyangia; order HGW-17; family JAJRWW01; genus JAJRWW01. Next base: position 6,099 of record JAOZUO010000038.1, read on the forward strand.
AGAGGTCGAGATGCAAATTCTCGGCCCGCACCACGGCAACAAGCTCGGGTTCCTGGTCTTTGAGCGGGAGCTCAGACAGCAGAACCCCATTTTGAATCAGGTACACCGTGGCGCCGTCGCCCAGGGGGGTGAATCCCAGCTCACCACCCAGCCCGGTGCCCTGAATGGACGTCTTTGCCACCGCCGCGAGATCCTGTCGCACGTGCAGGCCCTCGGACACCCGCTTGCCGTTTAGGCGGATGGGGATCTCGGCGTAGAGACAGGCGCGGCGGAGGTGGTCGGCCACCGGGCGCAGGCTGCTCGACTTCCGGCGCCGGGCAAATTGGAAGTGGAGGGTGGTCGTCGCCGGATGAAGATTATTTGCGGAGTCGCCCTCCAGCGTTCTGACCCGATCGGGCTCATCGGTCTGTCGGTGTAGCTCGCTGACCCCCGTCTCATCCCCGGAGCGAAGCTGGATTTGGCGTGGCTCCAGTCGTTCGGCGGCGACCAACCCGAGGGCGAGCTGCTGTCGTGCGCGCACGTCCGCATCCGCCGACGCGGCGGCGGGATCCAGGTCATAGAGCGAGTCCAGCTCTTTGAACCCGAAGGGGCGCCCATCGAAGCGCAGGTCCACCGCGTGGGCCCGCACCCTGACGTCTACGAAGGTAGAGCCCTTGAGCACGGCGGCCTGGACCAACTCCAGCACGAACTCGTGCGGGTCCGCGAGCTGGTAGCGGCTCAACTTCTTCCGGGCCTCCCCGCGCTCGAGGGTGAACTCACCTCTCCCCTTGTGTAAGCCCCCTTGTTTGAGCTCTTTGAACAGCTCCTTGGCCATGGTTGAATCCGAATCCGAATCCGAATCGTCGGTGGCTTGTGGAGAGGTCTTCTTTTTTGTGTCCGCCCCGGTGGCCCGTTTGGGAGAGGCTTTTTTGTTCGCAGGGGACAGCGATTTGTCGCGTTCACCTCGTTCACGCAAACGACGTCGGGCGCCCTGAACGATGGACCCGAGCAGCAAGAATAGCGCCAGTATCAGTAGCGACGGCAGGTACGCCAAGGTCCACAGGATCAGATACAGGACCTTCGGCTTTTTGCCATGGCGTCGAATGATCGATGTGCCCGGCTCATTGGGATTGTAGTAGACGCGTACCGTACTGTCCTTGGGATGGTCTGAGGTCACGTTGTAAGAGTCCACCTCTCCACCGACCGACTTCCGATAGAATGAATAGCGGTGTCGAACATAGGTTTGATTGTTCACCGTATATCGGTACGCGAGGTCTGCATGGTAGCTGTGGCTGGTTCTCTTGTCGGAGAGCCTTCCCGTGGTCTGGGTCCTGTGGATCACCTTGGAGGTGATCATCTTTCCTTTGACCGAAGGCCAGGACATCGCCTGTCGGTCCTTCATGGTGGAGTAAAAATGGTTCGTGAGGAGGCCGGCGGAGATCATCGCGGCGACCAGGCTCAGGAGGAGGACTAGGAATCTGTTGTCTATCAGCCTGCGGATATCAAAAAGCCAGCGCGGAAACGCGGTCTCTCTCTTTTTGCTTGGGCTCGAAGGAGTGGTTGCGGCCTGGAAAAAGGCTCGGAAGGCGACCGAGGCATCTTTCAGTAGGTCCGGCAGCAGATCCACCGGCACAGAGGCTGGATCCTTGTTTCCATCCCGGAACTTCAACCAGGCTCGGTCCTTGTTGATATGGTCGATCTCGACCTCTTTTGACCAGGCCATCACGAAGTCGAAAAAGGGAATCAATCGAGAGGGGTCGGCCCTGAGGTTGGCCAGCAGTTTCTTTGACCCAAACACCTTGAATTGTGAGTCAAAACTTGGGCAGATATCCTTGTCGGACCAGCCTCTTTCCACTCCGAGCTTCTGCTTGATGTGCGGATCCGGATGGACAATCAAGAGCACCTCGCCGCTCGGGAGATCGAGCTTGACCTTGTACCCCTCCAGAGTCAGGTCCATCTTGGCCAACTCACGCTTCAGATAGGCGTGATCTCGGCGTTTGACCCTGCGTCTCCACGCGGCGATGACCAGCACGATGAGTAGCGGACCGAGGAGCACCGCGCCGGCCGCGGAGAATATGGCCAGAATGGTCTCGTACGTCGTTAGCATGAGTCCTCCAGATCGACGACGATTGGGATCGGGTGCAGTATGATGAATCATTATAGGCAGGGTCAAGGGGCGTATGGTGGGGGGAGCTCCCAGTGGATCGAGCGGGCCATCTGTACGAGAATCGGCCGGGGCCATCGCGTTCCACCGAAGAGCTGTTTCGTGGTCTCGATCGCTGACGAATCTCCAGGAGCACACCTCATGTATGGATCGAGAGTCTGGCGTTGGACCTGCTGGGCGGCGGCGCTGGTCTGGATGGCAACGGCGGCCTGTTCGGGGGCTTTTCCGGGGGTCAACGGACCGCAGCTCCGGCCCCGGGGGGAGCCGCTGGCGGCCCTGGCGACGCAGCTGCGGCATGGAGATTGGCGGAAGCGGGTCGCGTCCGTGCGGACCCTTGGCGCCACGCGCGACCCCCACGCCGTGACGCTGCTCCATGGCGCCATGGGAGATAGGGATGTCCGCGTACGGCTGGCGGTGGTTCGGGCCTGCGGCGTGCATCGGAGCACCAGGCTGATCCCGACCCTTGAGAAGGGACTCGCTGACACCCATCGGAGGGTGCGCGTCCAAGCGGTGCGGGCGTTGGCTCGGGTGGGAACCCGGGCGGCGGCGGTGGCGATCCTCGATGGCCTGGACGGTGCGTCCATGTGGCTCCGTCCCGAGGTGGCCGATGCGCTTGCGGCGATGCCACCCAAGGAGGTCCATGATCTAGAGGCCGGTACCGGGATCCTCGTAGCCGAGCTGGATCCCCGCCAGAGTCATCGCTACAGGCGTCTATACACGGCCCTTGTGCCGGGCATACGGGCGCTGCTGCGCGCCTTGTACAACCGTTTCGAGCGTAACAGGTCCCTGGTCCCGTCGGGCAATTGGAAACAGCGTAGAGGAATCAGTTATACGCGGCGCAATGATCGGGCGTGTCGGAGTGGCCCCTGTCGAGCATTGGCGGACATGGGAGCCAACGTCCTGTATGTGGTCCTCCCCGTGGCTCGCGTCGGCGTGTCTGGCGTTCACAGCGTCACCCTGTATGTCTTTCTGTTGCCCCGCCTCCTCCACCGCCTCGGCAAGGCGGCGATCCCCCATATGATCGCCCTGCTTGGCAAGAGCTACGGTGAAAACGTCCTGGCGACCGGAACTCTGTCCAAGTTGGGCGTCGCCTCGGTGAAGCCCCTGATGGAGCTGCTTGGCCGGCGCGGCAAGCGGGCAGGCGCGCGTGCAATCGCCGCGCGTCTTCTCGGGGAGATGCGAGACCCTCGGGCCACCGGTGTGTTGGTCGCGGCCCTGAATGATCCGGCCCCTGGTGTGAGCAAGGCCGCCATCGGGGCGCTCGTGAGGAACCTGAACGCGAAGACATTCATCGCCTTGTCGCACAGATTCAAGAGCGGCACGCGCGACCAGCGCTTGGCGATGGTATTGGCTGCGATGAAGCAGCCTGGCGATCTTGCCAATCGGCTTCTCCTTGGCGCGCTCGTACTGGGCAAAGGCGATGCCGCCGCGTTGGCGGCCGAGGAGTTGGGTGAGCGCAAAGTCTCCGCGGCGGTTGGGGCGCTGGTCGTGGCCCTCGGGAGTCGTTTGGGGGAGCTTCGGGAGGTCGCCATCAAGGCCCTGGGGCGCATCCGGGATCCCAGGGCGCTGGCGCCCCTGGCCCGTCTCGCTCGGCGCGGCGCAAAGACCGAACGCCTGGTGGCCATCGGAGCCCTGGGAGATCTCGGTAGTAGGTCTGCCGTGCGGGTCCTGATCCGGCTCAAGAGGTCGCGCCGGAGGGTCATCTCCAAGGCGGCGACAGACGCCCTAACGGCGATCAAGCAGGACAAAATCCTGGCGAAGGTTGGCGTGGCGAGGCTCAGGGTACCCACCTGTGACCGGTACCTGGTCGCCTTTGCCTGCTATATCAGCAGAACGTTTGGGCGCAAAAAGAGATCCGCCCTCAACGTCCTGTTGCGGACCTTCACGGCCTGGAAGAAGATCGCAACCGAAACGCCACTGGTGGGCTTGGGGAAAACCTGCCTGAGAACCATGGCCGCCTGGAAGAAGACCATAGTCAAGAATCCGCGATATCGAGGCTGCTTCAAACCCTGAGGACAACCTGGTGTTTCGGCGTCTGGGTGAGGTCGACGAGACGTTGGCGTGGAGGGTCTGGCGGAGTGGGTTTGGCGAAGTGGGTCTGGCGAAAAAGGGTTCGGAGAGGTTTCAGCGTTTACACGTAGCTCGCGGCGAGCTCGGGGGCGGCGGGTTGCGCGACCATTTTGCGGTCGGGCTTGATGATGCCGATGAGGCTGAACACGGTGCCGGCGATGCTGGCGAAAAGGAGCATGTACATGCCCGATCCGGCCACGGATCGACCGCCGTCGCTCGAGGCCATCGCGGTGAGGAGGCCCGAGATGGCGAGGCCCACCAGGGCGAAGAGGAAAGTCGGAATCGCCAGGCCGCGTCCGAAGGACTTACGCAGGGTCCCCACCAGGCCGAAGAGGAAGATCATCATCGACGGGAAGAAGAGGGCGAGCACGAACGTCCTGAGTGTGCCCAGGGCCTTGTTGGCGTCGGCGACTATCTCTTTGTCGGCTTTGTCCGAGGTGTTCTTGCCGGCCTCGCCCACGATGTCCTGGACCGAGTCGATGCCCTTCACGATGCGATAGGCGCTCAGCACTCCGGAGATGCCGCCCTTGCTCACCGAGACGAGCGGCATGAAGAAGCTGATGAGTCCGATGACGCCCGCGGTCAGGATGATGTACTTGGTGGCTTTGATCATGTTCGTTCTCCTTGAGAGGGGTTGTGTTGTTTCGTTCGCTTCGAGCGGATGCATAAGCCAGATGCGTGCCAACTCGTATCGGGGGTGTAACGCATGGAGATTGCTTAGTCATGAAGCAGGCCTGCAATGGATGTGGGGTTTGGATCACCCACCGTCCCCTGGGCGTTGGGTCCTGGGGCGGACAGTTTCCCTATTCGATTCGGAAGAGGCTAAACTGGTGGTTCGGAAACACTGGGGCTGCCACTGGGACTGCCACTGGGACTAACTGACAAATGCTGGAATCCACGCTCGATCGACTGACTCGCTGGCTTGTGCGCCATCGCGTCGCGGTTGTGGTTTTCTGGGCCCTGCTGATTCCGCTGTTCCTCTACGGGTTTCTGAACGTCGGCGCCAAGCTGCTCACCATCGTCAAGACCACCGAGGACGCCCAGTCCACCTTTGTGCATCGCGCCAAGGCCAATCGGTTCCCCGGTCAGTCGCAGTTCATGTTGCTGATGACTATGCACCATGACCGCAGCAAGTACGACGACGAGGACTTCGCCCTGACGGCCAAGGCGGTGCACGCCCGGCTCGGCTCGGTGAAGTGCATCAAGTCCCTCACGTCCTTTGAGACCCTGCCGCTGCCGTCGCTGTTCGTATCCAAAGATGGCCACTCCCAGGTGTCGCTCATCGAGATGGAGGTGGGCAGGAACGATTTTGGCGCTGCGCTCCGATGCGTGAACTACATCCGGGCCGGCGTGAAGGCGTCGAAGAGGAGCTGGAAGCTCGCCGACCTCGAGGTGCTCGTGTCCGGGACCTCGGCCATCAACGTGGACGTGGGCCGGCTGGTGCGTCGGGACAGCCAGCGGGCGGAGTTGATCGTGGGGATCGTCGCGCTGTTTTTGCTCATGTGGATGCTCCGGAGCGCGAGCGCGGCCTTCTTGCCCCTTATTACAGCGCTGATCGCGGTGTCCGGCAGCTTGACCGTGGTGTTCTTCATGGCAGACCACGTGGAGCTGTCCATGTATGTGTCTGTCGTCTCGTCCATGGCGGGGTTGGGGTTGGGCCTGGACTACGCGTTGCTGTACGTCTCGAGGTTCCGAGAGGAGCTGGAGCGTGGGCTGGACCCGGTGGACGCCATCGCCCGCACCGCCCAGACCGCGGGCAAGGCCATCGCGGGCTCGGGGGTCCTGGTGATCATGGGCTTCGGCGGACTGCTCATTCCCGACCTGCAGTTCCCGCGAAGCGTGGGGCTGGGGGGCATCCTGGTGGTGTTCTTCGCCCTGTGTGCGACCCTGAGCCTGCTGCCCGTATTGCTCAGCTTCTGGCACCCGACCATGCACTGGCCCCGGTGGCGCTGGTTCCTGGCGAGCCACCGGAGGGTGGATCGGTTCTGGGAGTGGTGGAGCCGGACGGTGCTGAGGATTCCGGTGATCCTGCTGGGGTTGGGGTTGGTGGTGGTGGGCATCTGTGGCCCGCATCTGTTCCAGCTCAAGATCAAGAACCCGCGGCATGAGGCCGTTCCCCCGACCCTGGAGTCCCGGCGCGGCATCGATCGTTTCATCGACATCAAGGGCGAGGCCTTTTTGTACCGACTCGAGATCATGGTGGAGATCCGAGACGGTGGCACCTGGGATGACAAGCAGAGACGAAAGCGGTTCCTGGCGGCGCTCGCCAAGGTCGAGAAGTGGCCCGAGGTCTCCAAGGTCAACAGCGCCAACATGATGACCAAGATCACGGGGGGCCTGTTGGGCTGGGGGGAGGGGTTCGCGGCGCGGTTCGTTTCGAAAGACAAGAAGCTGGTCTCCATCGACATCTACGGCAAGGACGGTTCGGATGTGTTCATGAACCGCCTTGTAGCCAAGCTCCGAAGGGAGCTCCCCCGGCTCATGGCGAGCGACAAGGGGCTGCGCACCTACGTGGGCGGCCAGCAGGCCACCTTCTACGAGACCATGGAGGGCATTAACGCGGCGATCCCCATCATGTTCCCGGTGCTCGCCGTGAGCGCCTTTTTGTTCATGTCCTTCTTCTTCCGCTCCCTGGTGATCCCCATCAAGGCGCTTCTGCTCAACGCGCTGTCCCTCTTTTCCACCTTTGGCATCCTGGTGCTGGTGTTTCAGCACGGCTATGGGCTATCGCTGCTGGGCTACCATGGCGGGGTGCCGGGTGCGCTATCGGTGGCCACCCCGATCCTGCTGTTCGGCATTATCTTCGGGGTTTCCATGGACTACGAGGTCTTTCTGATGACCCGCATCCAGGAGGCGTATCACCGCCTCGTTAAGGACGCCACGACGCACGAGGAGCGCGAAGAGGCCCACCGCGCCGCCATTCGAGAGGGGCTCTCCCGCACGGGTGGCATCATCACCAACGCGGCCCTGATCATGGTGATCACCTTCGCTGCCTTCATCACCGGCACCGTGCTGCCCATGAAGGAGATGGGCTTTGCCCTCGCCCTGGCTGTAGCCCTTGACGCCACCCTCGTTCGCATGATGCTCCTCCCCGCGGTGCTCAAGCTCCTGGGGACCCATACCTGGCTCTGGCCGGTCCGGCACAGCTACAAGGACAGGGCCAAGGAAAAGGAATAGGGACGAAACTCTAGCGCGAGACGGGCGGGAGGATCTCGGACTTGCCGGGGACTACGCGGTACTTGATCATGGGCGGGTCGGATACGGGGCAGACGAAGGAGCAGATCATGCAGCCCAGGCACGTGTCTTCGTGCATGACGGGGCGGCGGTTGGCGTCGTCCCAGGTGAGGCACTGGCCGGCGGCGTCCTGGCAGACGATGTAGCACTGGCCGCAGCCTACGCACCGATCCTGGTCGTACTCGGCTACGCCCTGGCTGGTGAGATCGAACTGATCGGTGGGCACGATGTTGGGTACGGCTTTGCCTACGAGGTCGGCGAGGTGGTCGATGCCGCGCTCTTCGAGGTAGAGGTCCATGCCTTCGAGGATGTCCTCGATGATGCGGTAGCCGTAGTGGATGACCCCCGTAGTGATCTGCAGTGTGCCCGAGCCCACGAGCAGATACTCGATGGCGTCGATCCAGTTCTCGATGCCGCCGCAGCCCGACAGGGGCAGCCCCAGGTGCGGGGCCTGGGCGAGCTGGGCGATGCAGCGCAGGCCGATGGGTTTGACCGCCGGGCCGGAGTAACCGCTCATGGCGCCCTTGCCCGCCACGTTGGGGCGCGGGATGTAGTCGTCCAGGCCTATGCCCGAAAGGGCCTGCACGGTGTTGATGGCTGTGAACCCGTCCGCGCCGCCGTCCTTGGCGAATTTGGCTGTCTCGGTGATGTCGGTGATGTTGGGCGTGAGCTTGGCCAGCACCGGGATTTTTACCGTGTTCTTCACCTCAGCGGTGAACTCACCTACGAGGGCCTGGGCGTGGGAGACCTTCATTCCCGAGCCCTCCACGGTCATGTGGGGGCAGGAGAAGTTCAGCTCGAGCATGTCCGCGCCCACGTCCTCGGAGGCCTTGGCCAGGTCCCGCCACTCCTGCTTTGTAAAGCCCATGATGGAAGAGACGATGATCTTGGTGGGCCAGTTTTTCTTGAGGTACGCCAGGTCGTCGAGGTTGTCTTTCATGGGGCGATCGGAGATCTGCTCCACGTTTTGCAGCCCCACCAAGCGGTGGTTGTGGTAGTTGTAGCCCGCCATGCGCGGGCCGGGATGAATGATCTTCTCCTTGCCCGCGCCGATGGTCTTGAAGACCACGCCGCCGAAGCCCGCGTCGAAGGACCGCCCCACCATCTCGCCCGTGTTGGACACGGGGGAGGATGAGAGCATTACGGGGTTTTCGAACTTCACGCCCAGGAAGGTCGTTTCGAGTCGTTTGTACTGGGTCATCGGCCGAGCTCCTTCCTGATGGCCTCGGCGGCCGCCTTTCCGTCTCGCACGGCCTTGACCACGATGGAGGCGCCGCTCACGGCGTCACCGCCGGCGTACAGGGGCAGGTCCGTCGATGCCCGCTGACCTTCGCTGACCACAATCCGCTCGCCGTCGCCGATGGTGAGGGCGTCGAGCTTGCGAACAGACGGGTCCGGGGAGAGGCCAATGGCTTCGATGATGAGATCCGCTGCGAGCACGTGTTCGGTGTCCGGCAGGTTCTCCGGTCGCCGGCGACCACTGGCGTCTTCGGTGGTCAGGCGCGTTCGAACGACCCGGGCGCCGGTGATCTTTGAGTCGGCGATGACGTAGTCCACCGGTTGGGTGAGGATCACGAAGTGCACGCCGGCATCCAGGGCGGCCTGTTTCTCCTCCGGCGATCCGGGCATCTCCTGGAAGGAGCGCCGGTAGACGATGGACACGTCTCGGGCGCCGGCACGCTTGGCCGACACCGCGGCGTCCATGGCGGTGTCACCGCCTCCCACCACCAGGACCTCGGCGCCGGTGAGCTCCTTGCGTACCGCGTCGGGTTGATCCTTGGCCCGCACCAGAAAGGACATGCTGTCTTCCAGACCCGACCCCTCGCGGTGCTCCACGTCCAGGGTGGTGCACCGCCAGGCCCCCGTGGCCACGAACACGGCCGCGAAGCCGTCGGCCCGGAGCTTGTCCACGTCCGCCTGGGTTTCCACAGGCGTGTTGAACCGAAACTCCACCCCGAGGGATCGGATGTCTTCGAGCTCATGGGCGAAAAACTCCCGGCTCATGCGGTGGTTGGGGATGCCCCACTGCAACATGCCCCCGGCGGCGGACCGCTTTTCGAACACCACCGCCCCAAAGCCCGCCTTGGCCAGCTCTGCGGCGCAAGTCAGCCCAGCCGGCCCCGCGCCGACGATGGCGACCTGAACCCCGTTGGGCTGTCCGGCCTTCAAGGGCTGGAACCCGACGTCCCAGGCGTACTGGACGATGAACCGCTGGAGCTCGCCGATGCGGATGGGCTTGTCCAGTCCGGCCGCGGTGCAGCCTTGGGCGCACAGCGCATGGGTGGGGCAGACCACGGCGCAGGCGCCCCCCATGATGTTGCGCTCCTTGATCACCTTGGCCGCGCCCTTGATGTTCCGAAAGCGCAGCTTCCGGATGAACACGTCTGGTGCTGTGGAGGCAGGGCAACCCGCCGCGCATGGTGCGTCGTGACACAGCAGGCAGCGCGACGCCTCGGCCAGCGCTTGATTCATCGTGAAACCCTGTTCCATCGCTCGTTTCCCCTTCTATGGCTGTTTCAGCTTCTGCGCGCGTTTGAGGTCCTCTTTTACGAAGCGCTTGAAGGTGCGGTCCAGGCCCCCAAGCAGGTTCAAGGCCCGCTCGGCGGAGTCACCGTAGAATCGCGCCGATCCCTCCTCCAACTCGGCCAACATGGCCACTGTCGCGTCCCCGTCTCCCTCCGGAAGCCCGGTGGCCGGCAGGTACTCGTCTCGCGCCATGCCCGAAAGGGGCTGGAGGGTCACCTCGTTGAGCCGCTCCCGCGCCAGCCGCTCCAGGTCGGATTTTCGTCGGGCGTGTTTCTTGGCCATGGCGGCCAGCGCGGACTGGTGGGACGCGCAGGACTCGAGGTCCGCGGCCTGGCTCTGAAGGGCCGCGGTGTTTTCCTCGAGGGCCAGCGCGAACTTGAGCAGGGTCCCAAAGGAGATGATCTCCGGAAACTCGATACCCATGGCTACATCCACCTCGTGATGACCACTTTGCGCTCGGTGAAGAAGTTGATGCCATCTTTGCCCTGGCCGTGCAGATCCCCGAAGAAGGACTCCTTGTAGCCGCCGAAGGGGAAGTAGGCCATGGGCGCGGGCACGCCGATGTTGATACCGATGTTGCCGCCGCGCACGTGGTAGCGGTACTGGCGGGCGGCCTTGCCGCTCGAGGTGTAGATGGAGGAGGCGTTGCCGTAGCGGCTGGAGTTGGCCAGCTCGATGGCGGCGTCCAGGTCGGGCACGCGCACGATGGAGATCACTGGGCCGAAGATCTCTTCCTGGATGAGCGACGACTTGGGATCGCAGTGGTCAAAGACCGTGGGTCCAACGAAGTAGCCGTTTTCGTAGCCCTCCACCCGAACGCCTCGGCCATCGAGGCGCAGGTTGTTGTCCTCGGCGGCGCCGGCGTCGATCATGGCGACCACGCGGTCGTAGTGGCGCTTGGCGGCGAGGGGGCCCATCTGGACCGTCTCGTCGAGGCCGTTGCCCACGGTCATCTCCTTGGCGGCGGCCACGATCTGGTCCACCATGGCGTCGGCGTTGTCTCCCACGAGCACGAGCACCGCGCCGGCGAGGCAGCGCTGCCCGGTGTTGCCCAGGCACGAGCTGACGATGTTCGGCATGCAGGCCGACAGGTTGGCGTCAGGCATCACCGTGAGGAAGTTCTTGGCGCCTCCCTGGCACTGTACGCGTTTGCCGTTGGCGGCGGCCCGCTCATAGATGTACCGAGCGATGGGCGTGGACCCCACGAAGGAGATGCCCTGGACGCGGTCGTCGTCCAGCAGGGTGTCGACGGCTTCCTTGTCGCCGTGCACCATGTTGATCACGCCTGGCGGGAACCCGGCATCGTCGATGATCTCGTAGATGCGGTTCATGGTGATGGGCACCTGCTCGGAGGGCTTGACCACGAAGGTGTTTCCGCAGGCCACCGCGGAGGGCCAGAACCAGAAGGGCACCATGGCCGGGAAGTTGAAGGGAGCCACTGCCGCGAACACGCCGAGGGGTTGGCGGATGTACTCCTCGTCGATGCCGGGGGCGGCGCCGTCCTCGAGGTTCTCGCCCATCATCAGGCTGGGGATGCCACAGGCGAACTCCAGGTTGTCCACCATGCGGCGCACGGATCCGCGAGCCTCGTCGATGGCCTTGCCGTGCTCCTGGGTGACGATGCGCGCCAGCTCCTCGTAGTGCTTCTCGAAGAGCGTCTTGAGCCGGAAGATGGGCTGGACCCGGATATTGGGGGGCGTCTCGCGCCACTCCTCGAAGATGTCCTGGGCGGCGTCCACCGCGGTGGTGACCTCGTCCTTGGTCGACAGGGGAACGGTGGCGATGACCTCGGCCGTGGCCGGGTTGATCACGTCGCCGGCGCGGTCCGAGGTCGACTCCACGAACTCTCCATCAATGTAGTTGCGCATCCGCCCGTAGTGCTCTTTGACCACGGGCAGCAGGTTCTTGTTGTCACTCATTGCGATCTCCTCGCGGGCGTGCGGTGCACGCCTCGTTAGTTGCAAATCTTTTTGGGCAGTGGGGCAGCCGGCCGTGGATCAGTTGACCTGATCCATGGCCTTGCCGAGCTTCTTCAGTCCCTCGTCGATGTCCTCTTCGCTGACGAGCATGGGCGGCGCGATGCGCAGCGTGTTGCCGTAGAGGCCGCCCTTGCCGATGAGCAGCCCTTCGGCCTTGGCCGCCTCCATGAGCGCCACGGCCTTGGCGGGGGACGGCTCCTTGGTGGCTCGATCTTCCACCAGCTCCATGGCGAGCATGAGGCCCATGCCCCGAACCTCGCCCACCCACTTGTGAGTCTCGGCGAGTCGGTCCAGGCCGGCTCGGAGCTGGGCGCCGCGTTCGGTGGAGCGCTCGAGCACGTTCTCGGCCTCTATGGTCTCGATGGTCGCCAGGGCCGCGGCCATGGCGAGGGGGTTGCCGCCGAAGGTGCAGATGGTCAGCCCCTCGAAGCTCTTGGCGACCTTGTCGGTGGCCACGGTGCAGCCGATGGGGAAGCCGTTGGCCATGCCCTTGGCGTAGGTAACCACGTCCGGCATCACGTCGTAGTGCTCGAAGCCGTTCATATGGGTGCCCGTGCGGCCGAAGCCGGTCTGGACCTCGTCGGCGATGAAGATGCCGCCGTACTTGCGGACGATCTCCGTGGCGACCTTGAAGTAGTCCTTCGGGGGCACGATGAAGCCACCCACGCCGAGGATGGGCTCGGCGATGAAGGCCGCGACGCGACCGCAGGTCTCGGTCTGGATCAGTTCCTCGATGTCCCGGGCGCACCGCAGGTCACACTCGGGATAGGTCAGCCCCATGGCGCATCGGTAGCAGTAGGGGGCATGGGCATGCTTGATGCCCGGCACCTGGGTGGGCAGGACGCGCCAGGCCGCGTGGGCGCATAGGTTCATGGTCAGGGTAGACCGCCCTGAGTAGCAGTGGCGCAGGGCGATGATGTCGTGGTTGCCGCCGGCGTGGGTCTTGGCGATGGTGATGGCTGTCTCATCGGCCTCGGTGCCGCTGTTGACGAAGAAAGAGCGGTTCAGCCCCTCGGGCAGAATCGACGCCATCTTCTCGGCCATGGTTACGATCATTTCGTTGGGATACAGCGTGGACGTGTGTCCCAGCTTCTGCATCTGCTCGATGATGGCCGCGTTGATCCCCTCATGGCAGTGGCCGAGGCTCACCGTCAGGATGCCGCCGAAAAAATCCAGGTACTCCACGTCGTTGACGTCGGTTAAGCGCAGCCCCTTGGCTTTGGCGAAGGCGATGGGCTCGGCGTGGTAGTTGATGACGCTCGGGAAGAGGAACTCCCCGTGCTTGCTCATGATGGTTTTGTAGTCCATTTTTTCGTTCTCGTCTTTGGCTTGTCTTTGGCTTGTTTCTGGCTTGTCTTTGGCTTGCCTTTGGCTTGTCTTTGGCTTGCCTTTGGCTTTGCTCTACCGGATGGCCACCGGTGGTTTGCGTTTCAGGAAGGTGCCGTCGCCCGCTTTGCCCACGAACTCCCGGTCCCACACGATGATCTTGCCACGCAGCAAGGTGGTCACCGGCCAGCCCGTGCACTCGATGCCTTCGAAGGGCTCATAGTCACATTTGGTGGCGTGGGTCTCGGCGCTGATCGTGTGCTTCAGGTCGGGATCGAACAGGACGATGTCGGCGTCGTGTCCCTCGGCGATCTTGCCCTTGCGCCCTTCTAGCCCGAAGAGACGCGCCGGGTTCTCGCTGAGCATGGCCACCATATGGTTGACACTGAACCGCCCCGCGCCTACGCCGTGGGTGTAGGTCAGCGGCAGCAGCACCTCGATGCCCGGCATGCCGAAGGGGATGGCCTTGTAATCGCCGTTCCACGTGGCCTTTTGCTCGGAGTTGAAGGTGCACGTGTCGGTGGCCAGCACCTCCAGGGTGGAGTCGGTGATCCGTTCCCAGAGCTTCGCCTGGTCGGCGGGCTTGCGGATGGGCGGGCAGGTGGCGAAGTGGTGGCCATCTTCCCGCTTGAATAGCTCGTCATCGAGCAGCAGGTAGTGGGGCCCGGTCTCGGCGTGTACGTTGATCCCCTTGGCCCGGGCGTCCCGTAGGATATCCGCCGCCGCCCCGGTGGACATGTGAAAGATGTACAGGGTGCCCCCCGCCGCCTCGGCGAGGTTGATGGCCCGGGCGATGGCTTCGGTCTCGGTGATGTCGGGCCGGGTGATGGTGTGGGTGTAGCAGCCGGTCAGACCGTCGCGATCTGCCTCGCTCTGGAGCAGCTCGATGAGGTCGTTGTTTTCGGCGTGGACGCCCACCATTCCGCCGTACTTCGCGGTCTCCCGTAGGGCGGCGTAGAGGTCGCCGTCGTTGGACTGCCACCCTTGACCCTTGTAGATCATGAACATCTTGAAGGTGGGGAGGCCGGCCTCGATGACGGCAGGGATCTCCTTAGCGCGCTCGTCGTTCCAGTCGGTGATGCCGGCGTGCAGGCCGTAGTCCACGCAAACCTTCGGGTCGGCCTCGGCCCGCCGGGCGGCCACGGTCTCCATCAGGGTGGCGGGCTTGGACTGAATGGCGAAGTCGATGAAGGTCGTCACGCCTCCCAGGGCTGCGGCGCGGCTGCCGCTGGTGAAGCCGTCGGCGCTCACGGTGCCACAGAAGGGGAGCTGGAAGTGGGTGTGTACGTCCAGCGCTCCGGGCAACACGAGCTTTCCCGTGGCGTCGATCTCTTTTTTGCCACTGAGTCCCTCGGCCACCGCGACGATCTTCTCACCTTTGATGGCCACGTCGGCTTTGACGGTACCGGCCGCGGAGACGACCTGGCCTCCCTTAATCACGAGCTCGTACTGCATGTCTTGTTCCCCTTTGTGGCCCCTTACGGTAGCTGTCGCACCATGTCTTCGTAGGTCTCCGGGCGGCGGTCCCGATAGAACTGCCAGGTGTTGCGCACCTCCTCGATGACGTCCAGGTCCAGCTCGGCGCAGACGAGCTCGTCATTGTCCTCGGAGCCGTTGGCGATGATCTTACCGCGGGGATCGCAGAAGTAGCTGTCGCCATAGAACTTACCGATGTTCCAAGGTGCCTCGGTGCCCACGCGGTTGATGGCGCCCACATAGTAGCCGTTGGCCACGGCGTGGGCGGGCTGCTCGAGCCGCCACAGGTACTGGGAGAGACCGGCCACGGTGGCCGAGGGGTTAAACATGATCTCGGCGCCGTGGAGGCCCAGCAGACGCGCCCCCTCGGGGAAGTGGCGGTCGTAACAGATGTAGACGCCGACCTTGGCGTAGGCCGTGTCGAAGACGGGGTAGCCCTCGTTGCCGGGCTTGAAGAAGAACTTCTCCCAGAAGCCCGCCACCTGGGGAATGTGTTTCTTGCGGTAGCGGCCCAGATACTTGCCGTCGGCGTCGATGACGGCGGCGGTGTTGTAGTACACGCCGGTCATGGCTTTTTCGTAGATGGGCACCACGATCACCATGGAGTGCTTCTTGGCGAGCTCCTGCATCAGCACCACGGTGGGACCGCCGGGGACCTCCTCGGCGAGGTCGTACCACTTCACGTCCTGGCTGGGACAGAAGTACGGTCCGTTGAAGACCTCCTGAAGGCAGAGAATCTTAACCCCCTCCTTCGCCGCCTTCTCAATGAAGGGAAGGTGCTTCTCGATCATCGCCGTGCGGATCTTTTCCACCGACTCGCCAGTGTCCAGAGCGTTGGCACATTGAATCAAACCACACTTCACCACTTTCGCCATGCTTCACTCCCGATGCTGTTTTGTTCGCCACCTTGAAACAAGGAAACGCTATGTATATCATGATTCCCGAGCGGATTACATGATCTGAAAGAGAGTTCCAGAATAATGAACAGAGCCTGTGTGTTGGGAGCGGGAAACTCGGCCCATGTGACCGCGGGGCTCGTGGCGAGCCTTCCGGATTGGGAGTGTCACGTGTATGCGCCGCGGAAGGACCGGGCTCAGTTGTGGCGAGAGGGCATAGCCCAGGGCGGGATCCGGGTGTGCTACGGCAACGACGACGACAACCTCGTGGTGCACGGGAGCCCGGTCAAGGTGTCCAAGCACGCCAAGGATGTGGTTCCCGGTTGCTCGGTGCTGATCCTGTGTCTACCGGCCCAGGCCTATGAGGAGAACGTGCGCGCGGCGGCCCTCTACGTGGACGAAGGGGCGGCCATCGGCACCATCTGCGCCTCCAACGGCTTCGACTGGTGCGTGGACGACGCCATGGCCGCGGCGGGACGGTCGCCGGACTCCTATACGGTCTTCGCCCTGCAGAACCTGCCCTGGGCCTGCCGCGCCAGCGAGTACGGCGTGGCGGCGGACGTGCTCGGCACCAAGCCCTTCATGGAGCTTACGGGGCGACCCGCGTCGGCGCTCGGGGACCTGTCCGAGGTGCTCGGTCGCCTGATCCGGGTCCCTTGCCCACCGGTGGCCAGCGGTTTTCTCGGGGTGGGGCTCTCCAACATGACCCAGGTGATCCACCCAGCGGTGATGTACGACAACTTCGCCGACTGGGACGGCAAGACCCAATACGGCGAAATCCCCCTTTTCTATCAAGGTCTTAGCGACGAGGCCGCCGACAACATGAGCCGGGTCTCCGACGAGATCCAGGCCGTCCGCGCCGCCCTGGAGAAGCACGCGCCCTCCCTCGACCTGTCGGTAGTGCATCACGTGTGGGACTGGTGCACACGCGCCTACGGCAAGTACATCACCGACGACTCCACCCTGCGCACCCGGTTCTCGTCGAACCGCGCCTACGTGGGCTTGACCTGTCCCATGGTCCCGGCCCCCGGAAGCAAAGACGCCGGCGACGCCTTCATTCCCGACTTCGAGGCGCGATACCTCACCGAGGACGTGCCGCACAACCTCGTGCCTCTCAAGGGAATCGCCCTGTTGTGCGACGTCCAGATCCCCACCGTGGATCGACTTCTGGGGTGGTGCCAAAAAGTCATGGGTAAGCAGTACCTGGTGGACGGCGCCCTGGACGGCCCCGACCTGTCCGAAACCTTCGCTCCCCAACGCTACGGCTTCCACACCCTCGACGACCTCCCGGAGATCCGCAACGCCTAAGGTTGGTACCAGACCACAATGTCGTCCACGTAGGCGCCGTGGCCACTGTTGTTGGTGAAGTTCGAATCGAAGTAGAGCCCAATCTGGAAGTTCGGATTTCCGGCACCGAAGGAGATGTCGTAGGAAAGGTGCGTCCAGCCGCCGTTGTCGGCGTCGAAAGACTCCAGGTTACCCCATCCACTTGAGTTGTTGTAGGTCACGACGAAGTAGTCAAAGTCGTTGTGGAGGTCGAGCCAGAGCCACAGGTCGTAGTGAATGGTTCCGGTGGCGAAGCTCAGATCCACGGTGTGGACGGCCCAGGATTCCATATAGTTGTCGTAGTTGGAGCTCTGGTTGCCTTCTCCGGCGCACCACAGAGAGTAGGTGCCGCTGTGGGCGGCGTTGGTGGCCGGTTCCCAGGTGTCCACGCCCGATTCATAACTGTGCTCCAGGTTATCTCCCGTGGACCAGCCGTTGGGCCAGGCACCGTCGAAGTCGTCGGCGAAGAGGATCACCCTGCAGTCCTGGGGACATCCACTCGGGTCTCCTGTGTCGCAAACCCCGTCTCCGCAGGTGGGATGTGTGCAGCTCATACGACAGGCGTCCGGCACTGTATTGCTGTTGGCCCCGCCGTCGTCGCACTCCTCGCTGCCCTCAATCTGGTTGTTTCCGCAGGTCGCGCAGCTGGTGGTGTCGAAGGCGCAATTGAGGTCACAAGTGAGGCTGCCGCCCTCGAAACCCTCGTCCACGCAGTCCCTGCCGGCCAGGTCCGCCTGGTCGCAGGCCTCATTCCCCTCCGCCACGCCGTCGCCGCAGTCGGTGCAATCCGAAACATCGAAGGTGCAGTCCGCGGCGCAGACGAGGTTGCCCCCGTCATGCCACAGGCTCGCGCAAGTGGAGCCGCCCAGGTCTATGCCGTCGCACTCCTCGCCGACGTCGATGACGCCGTCGCCGCACCCTGAGCCGGTGCAGAGATTGGTTTCGAAGGTGCAGTCCGGACCGCAGGACAGGTTGCCGCCATCGAATCCCAACCCCACGCAGGTCTGGCCCGCGAGGTCCACACCGTCGCAGTGCTCGTCCTCTTCCTGCTGGTCATTTCCGCAGTTGGAGCACCCAGCGGTGCTGATCAGACAGTCGGCCGCGCAGGTCAGCTCGCCGCCTAGAAATCCCAAGGAACCACAGGTCTGGTTGTCGAACTCATCACCGTCACAATCTTCGCCCTGATCGATGGTCCCGTTGCCGCACAATGCCGCTCCTCCATCACCCGTGTCGGGGCCCACGGTAGCGTCGCCGGTCACGTCGTAGGGGGCCCCGGACTGATCGAAGACGCAACCGTTGGCAGCCAAGACCAGGCCCAAGGCCAGCAGCGTTGGAATCAGGTGCCGGGAGCGGCGAATTTCGTGGCGAAAAACCAGCAATATTGGAGTAGCCATATGACCGCCATATCTCTCAAGATATCTATCCGACAATATCGTAGCACAATGTAGTTCGATTTTCGAAGGGGGGAAGGGGGGCGGTCACGTCCGATCACTCTCTCGCCCCGGCTGACGCCGGGCGACGTCGCCACGCCCCGCAGAGCCTGCCCCCGCGAAAGCGGGGGGGGGGTGTGGCGGCGACGCGCACGGCGCAGCTGTCGCTGGCCTCGTGCAGTGGGGAGGTTTTTTTACGACAGGAATCCGGAGAAGACCGTATGCCGGGGCAAGTTCACCTTCAAAGAAAAACCCAGGCACGCCCCAGCGTAAAGAGCACACGCCGGCGTTTGCTGCCGGGCACCGGCGTGATTCGCGACCTGGCGACGTCACTTCGCTTCTGGAGCTCCGCTTTCGCGGGAGAAGGGGGATGAACTTACGTTCCTACCCCAGAAGTGGACTATTTGGTTCGTTCCCTATTCCCGGGATTGTCGGATCTGTCGGCGTCGGGCTTGGCGGACGCCGGCCTGCAGGCTTATGCCGGCCTGGGTTGCGTGGGTTTTGAAAAGCGGACTGACACTTGTGCCGTACGTGCTCGTCAGGCTCTCCAGAAGTGTCAGCTGAGAGGAGGTCGGAGTGACATTTGGGAGTAGGGTGGCCGAGCACCCTATTCCAAAGTGTCAGGCAAGAAGCCGCGAACCTGACACTTGTGCTGTACGTGATCGTCAGGCTCTCCAGAAATGTCAGTCGCCGGGGCGTAGAACTGACATTTTTGTTCCGGGTTGCCGAGCACCTTACTCCAAAGTGTCAGTCATAGGGGCGTAGGACTGACACTTTCGCCGCACGTGCTCGCCACGTCCATGGATTGTGTCACCAGGCTCGCTCTTCGGTGTTTCGCGGAGAGGTGTCCGCCAAGAGGTCTCTGACATATTTCCGCGGACCGGCCACGCCGGGTATGTACGGATATGCAACGATTGTTGGGGGAATCGTCCTGCTCGTGCTCAGGGATATTTTCGCAACCCGAGCTGGAGCCGCACGGCTTGCACGAGGCGCGGGTCCGCGGGGCGGAGCTTGAGCCGATATACGGTACGCTCTTGCACCCCCAGCAGTGTCGCCAACTCTGCCACCGGGTATTTGTGGCCGACTACTGCCAGGACCGCGCGTCGCGCCTCGTGCGCTGGTCGTGTGCTTCCGTGAAGCTTGTCCAGGCACGCGGCGGCCAGCACCGCCTCGATCACCATGTCAGTCGGCTCGTCGGCGGGCTGCAGGTCTGGTGCCCCCAGCCAGTCCAGGAGCTGCGCCCTGGAGACCCGGGGCAAATAGCGCCGTACGTTGGCGTGTGTGGCACTACCGATCAACCGGAGACCCAGTAGATCGGGGAGATTGGTCGACTCCCGATAGGGGTCCGACTGTACACCGTGATGGTCATTCTGGGTCACGACGTAGCCGAATGCGTACCGCAGGTGACGGGCATCTCGCACGGGCTCATGCGGATACATGGCGAACCCCACTGGTAGAGCGAGCCGCTGCCTGAGGCTGGCCTCGATGGCGTGCACCAAGGAGCTCGCGGCCTTGGATGAGCAGCGAGCGAGCAGATGGAGATGCGCGTCCACCAGGGCCACGGCGAGCAGATGGCTGTCGGCAGCCAACCGGAATATGGAGCGTATGGCGAGCCGACGCTCCTGGGTGGTGGTGGCGATTGGGCGGCCGTCAAGAAGACGCGTGCGGATATGTTGCGCGAGATGTGACACGATGGGGACCTCCGGTCTCATCTCTGGGTTATCGGCCGACACGAGATTGGGTTGCGTGGTTTCTGGACGGGCCCTTACTGGACGGCGGACTGTGACCGCTTCGACTGTGGTGGCCGAGCAGCTTGCGAAATCAGCCGTCTGCTTTGTGGTAGTGCACGCCGCGGTGGGCGAGGGCGGCCAGGAGGCGGTCGACGTAGGCGTCGTTTTGGGCGAGGGACTCGGGGGGGTGTACGCCGGGGGATAGGGGCGTGGTGGAGTCGAGGATGTGGCGGGCGCAGATGGCCGCGGGGAAGCCCGTGGTGCGGGCCATGGAGGTTTCGCCCCGTTCGGGGTCGCCGCGGTCGAGCAGGTCCCACACGGCGCGTTGGGGCTGATCCGCGGTTCCTCCCTCCACCTCGACGCGCATGACGGTGAACTCTTCTGAGCCTTCGTGCTGGAACCACGCGGGATCGAGCAGGGCGAAGGTGAAGTCCCGCACGTTCACGGAGTGGCCGCCCACGGTGATCTCGCGATCGTCGAAGAAGCCGGTGTCCCGGAGCACCCGGATACGGTCGGCGTGTCCGGGGTAGCGCAGGGTCTTCTCCTCTATGTGCGGACAGTCGATGGTGTCGAGCATGGAGCGGAGCCCGTCGGTGAGGAACCCTTCCAGGGTGCCCAGTTCGCCGAAGTCGAACCGCTCGGGGTCCGACAAGGCCGGGCGTACTCGGGGCTCGCCGCCGCTGACGAACCGCGCCGGTCGGGTGTACTCCTCCACCACGTCGATGGGGGAGAAGGGCGCCTCGTACTCCCAGGGGAGGCGCCGCACCACGGGCAGCCCGCCCACCACGTACCGCGCGAACCTGGCCCCGGCGACCTCCCGCACGCCCCGGGCTAACAGCACGTTGCTCATGCCCGGCGCCACGCCGATGTCGTACAGGACTACGATGCCCTGGTCCCGGGCGCGGTCGGCCAGGGGACGCGGGTCTTCGGGCATGAAGGAGATGTCCACATACGGGGTGGCCGCCTCGATCACCGCCTCCATGGTCTGGAGCCCGAGGGAGCCGGGCAGGGCGCCCACGGCGAGATCGAACGCGGCGACGACCTCACGCACCCGGGCCGGATCGGCCAGATCCACCACCCGGGTGGCGAACCCGTACCGCTCACCCAGCTCGGTCAGGGTGGTCTCGCGCACGTCCGCCACGGTGACCTCCAGGTCCGGGTCCTCGTGCAGGTCCCGCGCAATCACCCGGCCCACCCGGCCGGCTCCCAGAACGATGATCTTCGGCATGGCTTCACCCTCCGTGCTCCGTGGTGTAAGGGCCCAAAACGAGCCGGGACGGGACGGAGCCTAGCCAGGCCGCCGGGTGGGGTCAACTCCTAGTGAATCGAGGCGTAGGGGGAGGGGAGCGAGGGGCGCCGACCGCCGCGTGGGCGGCCGGCAGGGGGAGATGCGCTACGGGTGCGTACCGAGGCCGTCGAAGGTGTCCTGGGCGTAGCCGGACCATTCGGTGGCTGGATCGTAGGCGTCTGACGAGTCGGTGTCGCCGTAGGTTCTCGAACCGTCGCGGCGCAGCGTTGCGTTTAGCGTCCTGGTGGGAGCGGTTCCCCAGAAGGCCCCGGGATTATCGCCAACCTGGCCGATGGAGTCCACGAGCACTCCGCCGCAGTACAGCTCCATCGCGTCGTTTCCGTTGAAGTTTGTCGCGGCGAGGTTGAGCTCGTCGCAGTAGGCTTGCAGGGTGGCGTTGGATGCGGTGTTGCAGACCACATAGGTGTTGCCTGCGGCCAGGTTCACCGCCGGGAAGGTGTACACCGTCGCCGCGGGAGTGCTGCTGCCGTTGACGTACGAGAGCACCTGACAGGTGGAGAGATCGATGTCGGCTGCTGTGGCGTTGTAGAACTCCAGCGCCTTGTTGTCGCTGCTGCCCTCGATGTACTCGCTGATGATCAGTGTGTCAGGTGGTACGGTGACGGTCAGGTCGCCAGCGTCGGCGATGGTGTAGGGGGTGTCGACGGTGTCACAGTAGGTCCAGGAGAGCCCCCCGTCGCCGGAGACCCGATAGGCCATGTCATAGGGTGAGCCCGCGCCGGCGGGCAGGATCAGGTTCCCCATGTACTCGTCGTCGGAGCTGTCGACGTACGCTGTGTTTATCACGGTCGGGTACCAGTCCCAGTCGGCGAAGTCTGTCGTGGGATCCGACCCGTCCGGGCCCGCTCCCACCTCGGCGATGATCGCCGCGTTGGCGTCCGGACCCGTGGTGGCGTCCGTGAGACCGGCGATGTAGAGCTGGCCATAGGTCATCACCGACGTGTACTCGTCGCCGGTGTAGGTCACCGGGTCTTGGAGATTGCACCCGCCGATGGTGTACGAGGGCGAGACAGTGATCGTCGGGTCCACCATGGTGTATTCGTCATCGTCTGTGAAGAACGCGATGAGGTAGGTGGTGCCCGCGGTGAGAGTCACGGTGGTCATGGCGCTTAGGCCTGTGTTGTCGACGACACAGGCGAGCTCGGTGTCGTAGGGAGCGCAGCTCGTACCCTCCAGAACCACCAACCGGGACCAGGCGTTATCCGTGGTGGCGTTGGTGGCACCGACTGCGTAGTCGCCCGTGGTCGTCGGCGTGTACTCGAACCAAACCGTGTTGGTGGCCGGGATTCCGCAGCTGAATGAGGTGGTCGGATCTTCATCAAAAGTACCGCTCACCTGATGGGGGAAGGTCTCGGAGCTGATGTCGATGGGCGCCTGGCAGACGTCACCAGCGTCGACAGCGACCGACGAGATGTAGATCTCCGGATCTTCCATCGAGATGTAGGCTTCGTCGGTGAAAAAGGCGATCAAGTATGTGTTTCCGCCCTCGAGGAAGGTGCTTCCGCTCGCCGTTTCGTAATAGCTCGTCTCGCAGAAAAGCTCGGTGTCGTAGGGCGCGCAACCCGTACCATCGAGCAAGACCAGACGCGAATAGGCCCAATCGGCGCTGTTGTTCGTCGCGTCGATGGTGTAGATGGCCGAGGTGCTCGGTGTGAACTCGTACCAGACCACGTTCGTGGCCGTTGTGTCACAGCTGAAACCGGTGGCGGGCTCAAGAGGGAAGGTGCCGGTGAGCGAGTGGGGGAACGTTGCGCTGGTCAGGTCTTCGGCGTTGGCGCAGGTATCGCCCGGGATGGACGGATAGTAGGTGATGTGGATCTCCGGATTTGTCATCGAGTAGTCGTCGCCGTCGGTGAAAAAGGCGATCAAGTAGGTGTTTCCGCCCGTGAGAGAGATGCTTCCGTTCGCCACGTAGTCTTCGACTTCCAGGCAGAGAAGCTCGGTGTCGTAGGGCGCGCAACCCGTACCATCGAGCACGACCAGACGCGAATAGGCCCAATCGGTGGTGTTGTTCGTCGCGTCGATGGAGTAATTTCCCGTGGTTGTCGGCGTATACTCGTACCAGACCACGTTCGTGGCGGAGGCGTCGCAACTGAAACCGACCGTGGGATCGTCGTCAAAGGTGCCGGTGAGCGTGAAGGGGAAGGTCGCGCTGCTGATGTCGGTGGCGGCGGCGCAGGTGATGCCCGGGTCGAAGTAGGTGCAGCTCGAGGTGTCGAAGGAGCCGCAGTTGGAGGCGCAGCCGAGGGTGCCTTCGTCGAAGCCGTGGTCAGTGCAGTCTTCGCTGTCCAGGTCGGTGCCGTCGCAGACCTCGGGGGACTCGATGGTGTCGTTGCCGCAGTCCGCCGCCGCGGAGCAGCCCGTGGTGATGTAGCCGTCACAGGTGTCGTTGCAGGCGAGGGTGCCGGGGCCGAAGTTTTCGTCCTCGCAGGTCTGGTCGTCCAGGTCGTCGCCGTCGCAGAGCTCGGTGCCCTCCCTCACGTCGTTGCCGCAGCCCGCGCCGGTCACGCAGATGGCGTCGGACGTGTCGTCGCAGGACTCGCCCGAGTCCGCACAATCCGTGTCGTCGGCCCATTCGTAGCAGCCGTCGGCGCCCATGGCGCAGAGCTGGATCATGTCGCCGTCGCACTGGCTGGCGCCGGTGGCGCACTCATTGGCACACACGCACTCGCCGTCTGTGCAGGTGTCGCCGGTGTCACAGGTCTCGGTGTCGGCCCATTCCAGGCACCCGTTAACGTTCTCGGTGCAGGTCTGAACGGTATTCCCCAGACAGGACACGGTGTCCACGGTGTCGCAGGGGTTCACTACGTTGTCACAGACGTCGCCGTCGTCGTCGGAACAGGCTGGGGCACCCAGGGCCAACGCGGGTAGGAGCACCCACAGTGCGGCCAGGCGCGGCATTGATTTACGTGTCATGTTCGTCCTCCAGTTTCGGGTTAGGCGATACTTTCGAGCAGATAACATCCCGCTATCTATAGGTGGGAGTCAATCACTGTCTTTTTTGCGCTCTACGCCACAGAGCTATTGTGGATGGATGTTGTCTCATTGACACCCAGATGTACCCACCGGTAAGCTGCTGGGACGGCTGTCCACCTTAAGAGGGCGGCTGTCCACCTTAGGAGGAGACAATAGGTGTATTCAATGCGTATTGGTGGGGTTCTGCTGCTGTGTTTGGGGGTCTTGGGGGTTCTGGCTGGCGGTTGCGATTTCAGTGATTCCGAAACCTTGGAGCCAAAGAAGCTCCAGGCGCCCATTATCAATGGAAACCTGGACACCACCCATGGGGCGGTGGTGGCCGTCTTTTTGGGCATGGGTGTCTGCAGCGGCACCATCATTCACCGGGACGGGGCCAACGCGTGGGTGCTCACCGCGGCGCACTGCGTGACGCCCAGTGCCCCCCAGTCCGTGGCCCAGGGAGACGACCACAGCAGCCCGGTGATCATCTACCCGGTGGCTGACTATGCCTACCATCCGGCTTACGGCGGACCGGGGGGGCTATACGACTTCGCGGTGGTGCGGATCACCGGCGCCACGGCGTCCACGCCGGTGATCCCGGCCATGACTCCAGCCGAGGACAACCTGGCCGTGGGAACCCAGGTTCGCCACGTGGGCTACGGGATCACGTCGTATCCCAACGGCTATACCACCGAGCGGCACGAGACGATCAACACCATCAACACCATCGCCGTGTCCTACTTCGACTACCTCCAACCCACCTCCGGTCCCTGCTCCGGTGACAGCGGCGGCGCTGCCCTGAGCGTGGGGGGCACCGAGCGCGTGGTCGGCGTGATCTCCGGTGGTGATCAGACCTGCAGCCAGTACGGCTTGAGCGGGCGTGTCTCGGCGGTGTACGACTCGTTCATCCTGCCGTTTATCAATGGCACACCCATCACCATGACCTGCACCGAGTGCTTCACGGGCGCCACCTCGGGCACCGACACCTGCGCGGGGGTGGTGGAGTCCTGCTACGACGACGTGGACTGCGACGCGTACGCCGGCTGCATCAACCAGTGCCAGACCCAGACCTGCGTCATAGGTTGCGCCGCCGATCATCTCGCAGGCTATGAGCTCTACCGTGACATCTACGATTGCGTCTGCGCCACGGCTTGCCCCACCGTCTGCGCCGGCGACGACATGTGTACGCGCTCGCTGGGCATGCCCTGCGGCGTGGGGGGTCAGTGTGGCAGCGGCTTGTGCGTCGACGAGGTGTGTTGCAGCGAGACCTGCGATGGGCAATGCGAAGCCTGTGATATTGCCGGTTCCGTGGGCAACTGTAGGCCCGTGGACGGCGCGCCCCACGGCGCTCGCCCCACCTGTGTGGACGATGGGTCCGTTTGCGGTGGGGAGTGCGACGGTTCTTTTCGCAGTGGCTGTATCTATCCCAGCGAGATCAGCCCCTGCCGGGCCCTGGGGTGCGCGGCGGGCGTGGCCACCCTGCTGGCGGCGTGCGACGGTGCCGGCACCTGCCCCCCGAGCGAGACGAGCTCCTGCGCGCCCTACCTGTGCAACGGGGATATTTGCGCCACCTCGTGCGTGTCTGGAACGGACTGTGTGGTGGGCTATGTCTGCGATGGCGGGATCTGCGTGGGGGTGGACTGCACGGTGGACGCTGATTGCCCCGACGCGCTGGTTTGCCGGGACGGAACCTGCGGTGAGCCCGAGTGCCTGATCCACTCCGACTGCGTAGGGGACGCGCTCTGTGAAGACGGGGCCTGTATCGAGGTCGAGTGCGTCGTCGATGCCGACTGCGCCGCCGGCCTGGTCTGCGGTCGCCACGTCTGTGAGGTGCCGCCGAGCTTGTCGCCCGGCGGTTGTGGGTGCGCCGCCGCGGGGACCTCTCCAGGGCTTCCCCCGGTGCTGTTCCTGCTTTGTCTGGCCTGGATCCTGGTGCGGCGGCGCTGTCGGATTTCACTGCAGTAGCAGAATCCGATACCTGTCGGCCCGGTTGGATTTCCCCTCCTGGCTGCGTGATTTCTGCCCAGTGAGCGTTCTAATTCCACTGGAAGTACCCGCTCCGGCCGGTCCCGCTCCTGCCAATCCCTTGCGGAAGGTCCCCCACGCGATATGATGTGGTCATGACGAGCAGCTCGCAGGGTTCCCGGACCGGGGCGCCGGGGAGGCCGGTGGTTGGCCTGGGCGTACTCATGCTGTTTGTGGCGGTGGTTTCTGGGGGCTGCGAGGGATCTGGTGCGGTGGCCTTTGTGCCGCCTCTCGGGAGCTCCTCCGGACCCTCGGCCGTGGAGTCGAAGGGCGGCAGAGCCGGCTGTATCCCCAACTGCCGCGGCAAGAGCTGCGGTACCGACGGCTGCGGCGGTCACTGCGGCAGGTGCTCCAAGGGGCGGATCTGCCTCGCGGATCGGTGCATCAAAAACAACCCGCGAGACCTCTGTCGCCTGGTCATCGGCCGCTGGAAGGGCGTACTGCAAGCCCGGCCGTTGCACTTCCTGGACGGCCGCATTTTCAGCAAAGGCAAGGCGTGTCGGGGGACCTTCCGGATCACGTACAACCTCCCGCGTAGGGGGAGCGCATGGGTGGTCCAGCAGTTCGTGATCACCTTCACCGGGACCACCATGCTCATGCGAGGCGTACGGCTCTCGGCCAACAGCTCCAACAGCAGCTACAACCTGGACCGGTTCGCGGGCCACCTCAACCGAAAGCTCACCCGCTTCTCGGGTCAAAACCGCGACGTGCGCGGCTCCACCAGCTCCTTCTACATCGACAAGAAGTGACTCCATCAGCCTGCGTCTCCTCACTTCAGTGGGCTCTTCCCTAAGATGTCTTCTAAGGTGACTACGTAGTCGAAGAACTCGCTGTCAACCAAGGGTTCGCTTGCGCCGTGCAACGAGATTAGAGCGGTTTCCAGGGCGTAGCCGCGAGGGATTTTCAGGAGCTTGCATTTGCGTTGGACCTCCGGAATGACCTTGGTACCCACCGGGTCCGCGAAGTGCTTGATCTCGCAGACGGTGATGGCTTTGTCAGCGCGGCGGTAGACCAGATCAATTTGAAAGGCCTCGTCGTTACGGCGGAAGCTGGGCGCCGCGTGGAGCACGTCATCGGCGAACCCCATGATCCGGGCGATCTGCGTGGAGTGTTTGAGGCAGAAGCGCTCGAAGGCCAGCCCCAGCCAGGGCTCGAAGCTGCCTGCGGTGAGTCGCTCGAAGAGCTTGGCTGAGCCCCCTGGCTGTTCGATGGCTCGTCGGTTCGGCTCGATGTACTTGAAGTGAAATCGCAGGTACTCGTCTGTCAGCGAGTACTTCTTGGTTTTTGACGCTGCTCCATGGTCCACGGGCATGTGGATGGTCACGATGTCGGCATCCTCCAGTACGCGAAGATAGCGCCGGAGTCCTCCACCGGAGGGCATGCCGATGGCGTGCCCGATTTGCGCGAGTGACAGGAGCCCGTCCGCCAGCTGAACCACGATGGCGTGGTAGGTCCTGTGCTCCCGAAACTGGCTGTAGAAGATGCGCTCCATTTCGCGGAGCATCACCGCACCGGGTGCGAAACAGAGGCGGTTCAGGTTGTGGTTGAAGGAGCGGTCGAGCCGGATATCCTCCAGATACCGGGGAACTCCCCCGAAGACGAGCTGATATTTGAGTATCTCTTCGGAGCTGCGCTTGCCCCTAAATAGCTGTGTCGCCTCATGGGGTGCGAGCCCGCGTAGCAGCAACTCCAGCGTGATCCGGCCGTACAGCGCACGGGAGCGGATGACTTTGTCGATCATGAACGAGGCGATGGAGCCGCATAGAATCAAGGTGACCCCCCGCGGCTTCCAGTGCCGGTCCCAGAAGAACTTGAGCAGACTGATGAGCCCAGAACGTTTCGCGGCCATCCACTGTAGCTCGTCCAGAAATACAATCGGCTTGTCGCGGCGAGGCGATTTCGGTAGCGCACGTTCTGTGAGCAGGTCGAAGGCCTCTTTCCAACCGGACGCCGGAGCGGTGGCGATCAATGGCTCGTCCACCTGAGCGCTCAGCTGTGACAGGAAGTGTCGAATTTGTGCGGAAGTCGATTCGCCCTCCACGGCCTCGAAGGACAATGCGTGGGCCTTTCCCCTGGTAAACTCATCCACCAGCGAGCTTTTGCCAATGCGGCGACGACCGTAGAGAACTACCAACTGCCCTCCCGGCGCGCGATGTGCCTCTTGCAGTGCGGACAACTCCTGCTTTCGTCCAACGAACATGAAAACCTCCGGAAGGGCTTTTCCGCACACAGAACAACGACCTCTTATGTGCGTAAACGAGTATTTGTATAGCACGTATCCGCATACTAAAAAAGATCCTTCTGTGTGCGGATAGTACAGGCAGGGAATGGTCCGGAGCCTCAGAACATCCCTTGACGGTTGGTGACAATCGGATTATTGGTGAGCGTACTTGGGCCTAGGTCCTTAGAATTAGGGTGGTTGGACGGCTCCAGACCCAGAGACCGCGGAGAGATCATGGAAGGGCTCGGCAAGCACATTCTGGCAGAGTTTTACGGGTGTGACTTCGCGTTGCTCAATGATCTCAAGGTCCTTCGGCGGGCGAGCCTTGAGGCGGTGGAGCGGTCCGGCGCCACCATCATGAGCCACCATTTCCAGATCTTCGAGCCCCAAGGGGTGAGCGGTGTCGTCATCATCGCCGAGAGCCACCTGTCCTTTCACACCTGGCCCGAGCACGGCTACGCGGCCATCGACTACTTCACCTGTGGGGATCGCATCGACATCGATCTGGCCGTGGATGTCATGGCCGAAGCCCTACAGCCCACCCGCTCGGAGCGGGCCCTGCACTGGAGGGGCGCGGCCCTGGCCGGCGCGCCGCACTGCCCTGGTGAGCCCGTGTCTGATCTGGGACCCGACCCGACTCCACTGCGTTCCCCAAAGCGCTGAACTCCGTCCGCCAATGGGCGAATACCCGCCCGCAAAGGGCGAATACCCATAGACAATTCGTTTGGGGCGTCCTATATCTATGCCCATATCTGTCATAGAGAGCTTTCCATGAACTTCGACCTGTCCGAGGAGCAACAGATCCTTCAGCGCATGGTGCGCGACTTTTCGCGCAACCGCGTGGCGCCCCTGGCCGAGGAGCTCGATCGGGACCATCGCTATCCGGCCGAGTTGATCTCCCAGATGGCGGAGATGGGGCTGATGGGGGTGACCGTACCCGAGGAGTACGGCGGCGCCGGCATGGATCCCGTGTCCTACGTCATCGCCATGGAGGAAATCTCGGCGGGTTGCGCCTCCACGGGCGTCATCATGAGCGTGAACAACTCGCTGGTGTGCGACCCGATCCTCAAGTTCGGCACCGAGGAGCAGAAGCAGGAGTTTCTTACTCCCCTGGCCTCGGGGGAGCAGCTCGGCTGCTTTGGCTTGAGCGAGCCCGATGCCGGGTCCGACGCCGCGGCCCAACGTACCGTGGCCGAGGATTGTGGCGACCACTGGGAGCTCACCGGCACCAAGAACTTTATCACCAACGCCCATGAGGCCGACGTCTGCGTGGTCATGGCCATGACGGACCGGTCCCAGGGCCACCGTGGAATCTCGGCTTTTATCGCTCCGATGAAAACCGAGGGAGTCTCCCTTACGCCCAAGGAGGACAAGCTCGGGATCCGGGCCTCCTCCACCAGCCAGATCGTCTATGATGGCTGCAAGCTGCCCAAGTCCGCTCTGTTGGGCAAGTTGGGCAAGGGCTTCGGTGTGGCCATGTACACGCTGGACTGCGGACGCATCGGCATCGCCGCCCAGGGGCTGGGCATCGCCCGCGCCGCCCTGGAGACGTCCCTTCAATATTCCACGGAGCGCAAGGCCTTTGGCAAGCCCATCAGCGGCCACCAGGCCATTCAGTTCAAGCTGGCCGACATGGCCACCAACCTGGACGCGGCGCGCCTGCTCACCTACCGGGCGGCGCTTCTCAAGGGCCAGGGCGTACGCCATTCCAGCGAGTCGGCCATGGCCAAGCTATACAGCTCCGAGGTGGCCAACGATGTGGCCCGGGAGGCCATTCAAATTCTGGGGGGCTACGGATATTTGCGTGAGTATCATGTGGAGCGGAATTTCCGCGACGCCAAGATTACCGAGATTTACGAGGGCACGAGCGAAATCCAACGTCTCGTGATTGCCAGCGCCCTGTTGAAGGGCTGAACCCACCAGGGGGGAGGGCGGTGGAGCCAAGTCTCCACCGGAGGAGGACACATGAGAGTCGCGATAAGCAGTTCAGTTTTGACGGTTCTAATGGCGATGTTGGTCCTGGGCTGTGGCCCCAAGGAGGAGGCCAGGGAGACCACGCCCGATGGGGTGGTGGGGGACGATCCGCCTTCGCGCTCGAATGGGCCGCCGGAGAAGCTCATGAGCCCTGACACCCGCCCCCAGGTGGACGCGGTGTTCACGGCCCAAAAAGGGGAGCTCGAGCGGTGCTACAACGACCATGTCAGCAAGACCGGCAATACCAAGCTGCGCGGCAGGGTCACCGTCGCTGTGCGCATCGGCTACAGGAGGAACCCGATGAAAGTGTGGTTCCTCAAAAATACGTTCAAAGATCCCAAGCTCAACGAGTGTTTCCTTGAGAAGGTCCGAGCGTGGATTTTCCCGACCTGGGGTGGCTGGATGGATTACTCGTTCCCCACCCTGATCCTCGAAGAGTTGTAGGCACAGAAGGAGCCCGTTGTAGATGAGATTTCCCATGCACGTGATCTGTATCGCTGTGGTTGTTGTTGGTCTCGGAGTGGGTGGCTGCGGACCCAAGGAGGAGACCCACAAGCCCCGCCGAACCAATGGCGATGTTGGTGCCGGCACAAATGACAGCAACAACACCGATTCGCCCCCGCCCCGTCGTCCAGACGGCATCGCCATCACCGGCCTCAAGGGCACCATCGACGCGGCGGCCGTGGAGAAGGCGCTGGGCAAAAAGACCCGGGACATGGCA
Organism: Deltaproteobacteria bacterium; assembly: GCA_029938605.1. Classification (GTDB taxonomy): domain Bacteria; phylum Myxococcota_A; class Polyangia; order HGW-17; family JAJRWW01; genus JAJRWW01. Next base: position 37,440 of record JAOZUO010000038.1, read on the forward strand.
GCCTGCCGGCGTAACCACATCGGTTCGCTGAGCTATGTGGGCGGCGAAGTCACGCTCTTTTTCGTGATCGGTATGGACGGCGTGCCCACCAAGGTGGTGCTGGAGAAGTCCCAGCTAGGTCACTGGGAGATGGAGGCGTGCATCCTCGGCGTGGCCAGGAGCCTCAAGTTCGTCAAGCCCGAGGGCGGCAAGGCCGATGTTCGTTACACCATGTCGCTGGCCAATAACGGCACCGACGCCAAGAATTGGGACGCCGACAAGGCCAAGCGTACGCTCAAAAAGAAACGGCGCGCCCTTCGCGCTTGCCGGAAGGGGGGCCAACCCAAGCACTTCACGCTGACTTTCTACGTGCTGCCCGGCGGTAGCGTTAAGAGTGTGGGCGTCGCCTCCGGGGCGCTGTTGCCCGCGGGCTTCGCCGAGTGCGTGGCCAAGGTGGTGGTGGGGCAGACTTTCCCGGATCCGCTGGGCTCGGTGGCCCGAGCGACCTACGACTACTAGTGGATTAGATTGGCGCCTGCCGGCAAAGGGTTTTTCAGCCGCTGACCTGGCGGGGACCGGCCAGACGTAGGAGGACGACAATGGACCTGGACCTCACCACCGAGCAGGAGATTATCCGGGACACGGCCCGCCAGTTCGCCAAGCGGGAGCTGGCGCCCGTTGCCGCCCAGCGGGACGCGCAGGATATTTTCCCCAAAAAGGAGCTGTTGGCGCTGGCCGATATCGGCCTGTTGGGCGTCAACGTGCCTGAGGAGTACGGCGGCATGGAGGCCGGCGTGGTGGCCTACAGCCTGGTGATCACCGAGCTGGCCAAGGCTTGCGCCGCCACCACGGTGGCGGTGGCGGTGACCAACATGGTCGCCGAGGTCATCTGTCAGTTCGGCACCGAGGATCAGAAGCAACGCTACGTAGGCGGCATTACCGACGGAGAGATGCTCACCGGGTCCTTCGCGTTGAGTGAGCCCCAGGCCGGCACCGACGCGGCCTCCCTGCGTTCGAGGGCCGAGCCCGGAGATGGTGGCTGGGTGCTCAACGGCGCCAAGCAGTGGATCACCTCCGGGGACACGTCCGGCGTCACGGTGGTCTGGGCCAAGACCGACCCGGCCAGTGGGCCCAGGGGCATCACCTGCTTTCTGGTGGAGAAGGACACACCGGGGTTCACCGTGGGCCGCCATGAAGACAAGATGGGCCTGCGCGGCTCCTCCACGGTGTCGCTCACCTTTGAGGACTGCTTCGTGCCCGACAGCGCGGTGCTCGGCGATCTCGGGGATGGGTTTAAGCTGGCCATGGTGGCCCTGGACGGCGGTCGCATCGGCGTGGCCAGCCAGGGGTTGGGCATAGGCCTGGCCGCCCTGGCAGAGGGGCGCAGCTACTCCCTGGAGCGCAAGCAGTTCGGCAAGCCCATCGCTACCTTCCAGGGGTTGCAGTGGATGCTGGCGGATACGGCCACGGAGCTGGACGCCGCCGGGTTGCTGATCCTTCGGGCGGCCTTCCTTAAGGAGAACAAGCGGCCCTTCACCCTAGAGGCCTCCATGGCCAAGGTGTACGCCTCCGAGGCGGCCTGGCGCGCTTGCGACCGCATGCTGCAGATCCACGGCGGGTACGGCTACGTCAAGGAGTACCCCATCGAGCGATATCTCCGAGATGCACGGGTCACGCGCATCTACGAGGGTACTTCCGAGGTCCAGCGGATCGTCATCGCGCGGGAGCTGCTCAAGCGGCAGGATCGCCTGATGTAGGCCTACAACGAGCAAACACTATTGAAGGAGAACCCATGAGCACGAAGCGGAAAATCCGGATCCTCGTGGCAAAGCCCGGCCTGGACGGGCATGACCGTGGGGCCAAGGTCGTGGCCCGCGCATTGGCCGACGCCGGCTACGAAGTGATTTACACCGGCCTGCACCAGACCCCAGACATGATCGCCGCGGCGGCGGTCCAGGAAGCCGTAGATCTGGTGGGCCTTTCCATCATGTCCGGTGCTCATATGACGCTGTTCCCGGCGGTGCAGAAGGCGTTAGAGAAGCGCGGCGTGTCGGACCTGCCCATCTTTGGCGGCGGCATCGTGCCCGAGGAGGACAAGGCGGCCCTGCTCGAAGGCGGCGTCGATGCTCTTTTCACGCCGGGCACTACCACTACGGAGATCATCGACTGGATCGAAGCGAACGTCCGGCCTAAGGTGGAAGGTTGAGCAGCGACGGAGCGCCGGTGGTTGCCGTAGGTCGGGTAGAGGACGTCTTAGCGGGGACCGTGGTTCGGGCCGCCCGGCTCATGCGAGATCTGGACGACCAGATCCCGGGCGCCTTGGAGGAGCTCAAGGCGCTGTACCCGCACACGGGAGGCGCCTTCATCGTGGGGGTCACCGGCAACCCGGGTTCGGGCAAGTCCACCATCGTGGACTGTCTCATCGCCCAGTACCGCGAGGCGGGGCTGCGGGTGGGGGTCGTGGCCATCGATCCAAGCAGTCCCTACTCGGGCGGCGCGATCCTCGGTGACCGTATTCGCATGCAGCGCCACGCCACCGATGACAGCGTCTTTATCCGGTCCCTGGCTACCCGGGGGCATCTGGGGGGGCTGAGTCGATCCACCCAGGACATCATCACGGTGATGGACGCCATGGGCCACGATGTGATCATCGTTGAGACGGTGGGCGTGGGCCAGGACGAGGTGGATGTGGTCTCCACGGCCCACACCAGCGTGGTGGTGGTGGTGCCCGGCCTCGGCGATGAGATCCAGGCCATCAAGGCGGGCATCTTGGAGATCGCTGATATCCTGGTGGTGAACAAGGCCGATCGGGACGGCGCCGATCGCACGGTGGCGGATCTCAGCATGATGCTGGATCTGCGGGCTAAGGGGGCCAAGACCGTGCGGATCCTCAAGGCCGTGGCCATCAAGGAAGGGGGTATGGTGGAGTTGGTGGAGGCGGTGGACCTACACCGGCGGGAGCTCGACTCCGAGACCGAGGGACGCCGGCGGGGGTTGGAGCGCGCCGAGACCCGGCTGAAGGATCTCGTGCGAACCTTGGCTCTGGAGCGCGCCCTGGCTTTGTTGGAGTCCGGTGACGGTCTCTCGGCCCTCGTGGAGCGTATCGCCGAGCGGGAAATCGACCCCTATTCGGCCGCCGAGCAGGTCCTGGCCGAGCTCATGGGAAACCCCTAAGGGCCCGTCCAAGAATAACTCGATCGCCCAGGACGCCGGAGCATCCCGGCTCGCTTCGTTGCTTCTCGTTGCATATCAATAAGTATGCGCCTCGGCGCGCCTCGCGAGCCGGGCGCTTCGACGCCCTGCATCGAAACCTTATTCTTGGACGGGCCCTATTATCAGGCAATGACTTGAGCCTCGGGGGGTTTTCGGCTACCTATTAATAGACGGCGTTAAGCGACGCCGTGGTGCAGGTTGTCCGGATCGACCACTGGTTGAAGCGGCGCCTGGGCTGCGTTGGCGCACCTAACCTATTTGGAGTAGTGATTATGATTAGACTTTTTGCGTTTTTTCCTGCCCTGACCGCTCTGGTTCTTTCGGGCTCCCTCTTCGGGGGCTGTATCATCAGCTCGGACGTAACCGACTTTGAGATCAAGCTCCCAGACAAGAGCTTTCATTTTGACACAGCCCAGATCTCGCCTCCCACGGTGATTGTCATGACCGAGGCCTGCGTGGTCTCACCGAGCGACAGTTGTGCGGCCATCAGCGAGGACCTCTTTTGCAATTCCGACGGTGACTGCGAGGTGACCGACCCCACGGTCCTGCCGACCATCCCCTGTAGCGTCGACTCGGACTGTAGCGCACTTTTTGGCGATACCTTTAGCTGCAACCAGACCGATGAAGCCTGCCAGGCCACCGTGGAGTTTGAGTTGAGTACGCCCGTGAATCTCGCCGATGAGGTTCCGGAGCTCGAGGATCTGGGAAACTCCCAGTTCACCAAGGTGCGGTTCAGCTATGTGCGCATGGTGGTGGAGGAGAACACCTTCAGCATCGCCACGCCGGAGGTGGAGCTCTACATCGCCCCGGAGGCCGTGGCCTCTCCGTGGGTGCCGGCCTCGGATCCGCGGGAGCTGGATTCGGGGGTGTTCTCCGTGGGCGTCGTGGATTCCATCGCGGCCTCCACGTCGGGACACACGGTGGATGTTCAGCTGGATGCCGATGGAGACGTGGCGCTCTCCGAGTACTGCCGGACCCCGTCGGTGACATTCAAGTTCTTCGTGTACGCCGAGATGAGCTTTCGCGCCGGGGACCCCATTCCCCAGGGCGCCCTTACGCTGGTCATCGACGCAGCGGCCATCGTCGGCCTCAACTGATCAACGGGCTACTTATTGAGACTTAGGCTGGGCCGGACGTGCCGGCGGGGCCTGTTCCCGGGGTCCCCGAGCTGGGCGTCGGGGTCGGGCCGGGGGTCGTGGGGCTCACCGCCGGTCTGACGGGCGATGCTTCGGCCTGCGCGAGCTGGCGGAGATAGGCAGAGTTGACCCGCTCCCGCAGCTCCTTGCCGACCTTGAAGAAGGGGAGCCGCTTGGGTGCGACCTTCACCGGCGCACCCGTGCGTGGATTTCGCCCCTCGTAGGATTTGTATTTGCGGACCTCGAAGCTGCCGAACCCGCGAATTTCAATACGTTCGCCGGACTTCAGCGCGGTCTCCATGCTCGCGAAAATGGAGTTGATGATCAACTCCGCCTTACCTTTGGGCAGCTTCAGGCTGTTCGCGACTGCTTCGATCAAATCGGATTTGGTCATTCGTAGTCCCTGTAACGAAGTTCAACTATCGCTTCGAGACACCTATACTAGTGTAACATTGCTATGGAATCAACCAGAAACCGGAAAGGGTTGTGCCTCCCCCGACCCCTTCGGGTACTGTAGTGAAGTGAAGAATAAACAACAAAAACAATATTTGATCGGTGTGCCCGGGCAAGGGCGCTTGGGAAAGGGCCTGGGATTGGGCCTATCATTGTGGGTGCTGGGGCTGGCGGCCTGTCCCCGGGCGCCGGGGCCCCAGCCGAAACCGACGCGATCTCTGCTCATCCTGACCCTCAATGATTTTCATGGCCAGCTCGCTCCCATCCGTACGCGGAGCTACGAGACCCCCCGGCGAGTCGTGCGTATTGGTGGCGCCGAGGGACTTGTGGCTACGGTCGCGTCCTTGCGCCGCTCGAGGGGGTCTGAGGTGCTTTTACTGGACGCCGGGGATTTCATGCAGGGCAGCGTCTTGTCCAACTCGTTCGAAGGTGCTCCCGTGCGCGCGTTGTATCACCGGTTGGGTGTGGACGCCGCGGCGGTGGGAAACCACGAGTTCGACTTCGGCCCCGTGGGGGCTCAGGGGACTGGTGGAGCCAATCCCACCGGTGCGCTGGAGGCCTGGGCCGAGGGAGCTCGCTTTCCGGTGTTGTCGGCCACCATCGCGCGTAAGAGTGGCCAGACCTTGGGGTGGAGGAACGTACGGCCCACCATGCTGATCCGGCGCGCGGGTATCCGGGTGGGGATCATCGGGATCACGACCCTGGACACCCCGGCCACAACCCACCCGGTGAACATTCGGCATCTGACCTTCCGGCCGCACCTGCCCGTGGTGACCCGGTGGGCCCGCTCCCTGAGGGCGCGCGGCGCCGAGGTGATCGTGCTGCTGGCCCACGTGGGCGGAAAGTGCAAATCCCGGGCGCCGGATAGCTGCCACGGTCCCATCGCCCGGCTCCTGCGGGCGTTGCCCCGGGGTACGGTGGATGCGGCCATCGCCGGACACAGTCACCAGTGCATGTGGCACCGCATCAACGGCGTACCCCTGGTGCAGGCCTGCGACCGTGGCCGCGCCCTGGGACGCATCGAGATCCGAGTGGGGTCCGACGGTGTTCGTGCCCGCGCGCTGGCGCCTCTGCCGGTGTGCCACGACGTGTTTTCGGACACGGGGGACTGCGAGGCGCGGCTGCGCAAGGGGACGCCCCGGGGGAAGGTCGTGGTCAATCCGTTGCTGGCGCGGTTCGCCCAACCCGTGGCGGAGGTCCGTCGGATGCTGGCGGCCTATGGAGCGCGGATCCGTCCGCGGCCCGACACGGTGATCGCCCGGGCTGCTCGCGCCGTGCCGCATTCCCGACAGGGCGTGTCTCCCATGGGAACGCTGTTGGCCGACGTGATGCGCGCGAGTGTGCCCAATGCCGATGTGGCGCTGGTGAACGCCGGGGGAGTACGGGCCTCGCTGGCCAAGGGGCCCATCACCTACGCGGACATATACCGGGTCTTTCCCTTCGACAACCAACTTGCCTACGCGGATCTCACCGGGCGACAGCTCGCGCAGATCATGACCGACTACCTGAGCCGGGACCACGCGGGCTTCTTGGCGGTGTCGGGGATCCGGTACCGGATCCGTTGCGGTCGGCCTCTGCGCATGACCCGTCTCACCGACGTCGGGGGGAGGCCGCTTTCGGACACGCGCCTATACCGCGTGGCGCTCAGCGACTTTTTGCTCGAGGGCGGCGTGGGCTTTGCGCGCGTCCTGTCGTCGGTACCGGCATCTCGAAAGCGGCTGCTCAAGGGACGGCTCATTCGAGACGCTCTGGTGGCGCACCTCAGGGGAGCCACCCAACCCATCAACGCTGCGTCGGGCCCCATTGTCCCAGCCGGTTCTCCTCCCATCGAGGTGGAGAACGGCCCCTGCGTGCCGGCAGCACGCAAGCACAAGCTCCGCCACATCTGTCGCTAATTGGATGCGAAATCAGAAGCGGTATTCGAGCTCCACGCGGGCCCAGACCTCGGGGTTCGGGGAGCGGGCCAAAGACGAGCCCCGTTGGTCCAGGTAGTGCAATAGCTCCACCCGGCCCTTGATCCGGAAGGTGCGCTTGTACCACCAGGAGGCCTCCAGATAGGCCCAGAGGGACTGCTCGAGGTACTGGTTGCTGTATAGGGCCTCCATGCGGTAGCGCACCCGGGCCCGGAGGCGAAGATCCTTGATGGGCTTGTACATGGCCAGGAACCAGGCCGAGAAGTCCTTGCGGAACTTGTCGTCGTAGCGAGAGCTGTTGTCGTCCACGAAGCGGAGCATGCCGTAGGCCGTAAGGCTCAGCTTCTTGATGGGCAAGAACTTGAGCTGCATTCCGAGGTCGAATTTCTCTCCCTGGCAGGTGATGGGCTCGCCCTCCAGGTCGTACTCGTCGGTGATCGCGTAGCAGTTGGACCGACTGGTGTCCTCGAGGCCTTTGTCCTGGTATTCACCCCAGAGGCCGGGCTTGAACCAGGTGGCGACCTCGTAGTCCACGCGCGCCCGGGCCCGGAGCTTATGGGAGGCGATCTTGTCCCCCGCGATGTCCACGCGGTTCCAGTCCGACGGGGCGGTCCACCAGTCCAACAGGGTCCGCAGATACACATCCTTGAGCTTGGTTTTGTACTTCACCCGAAGGCCGAGCTCGTCCCGGTGGCGGTTGCCGTCGTACTCGTCGGGCGAGGCGATGGGGCGGCCGTGGGGATTGGCGAAGGCTCTGTCGTAGTATCGCGCGGCGACCTCGATCTCGTGCTTTTTGATGGTGAACACCGAGCGCAGGATGGCCCCGAAGCCGCCGACGCGCTTGGTCTCGTCGCCCGCCTCGGGCATGGAGTCGAAGGTGTGGGCCACCTCGGCAAAGACGTCGGCGATGCCCTTTCCCCAGGCGGCGTTGACCCCGATGGCGCCGAAGGGGCCGCCGTAGGGCATCTTGTTCCACTCCTGAAAGTCCAGGTCCGCTCCGTCGACGAGCCACTTAACGTCGGAGCCGTAGCCGGTGAGGCCGAGGTAGATGCGGCGGCTCAGGAAGTACGTGAGATTTCCGCCCCCCAGCATCTCGTTGTACATGGAGGGGAGGGTGTAAAAGCTGAACCGCGAGGTGGAGGCCAGCCGATCGTCCCGGATGCGGAAGACACTCGGGGCGGCGCATTCGGGCAGGTCGTCGTTACGCGGGTCGTCGCACCGCATGCGGTTGTAAATCTCGTACTGGTAGATGTTGTGGGTCTGGTGGGAGAAGAAGCCGTAGACCTGCATCCAGTGCTTTTGGCCCACCTTGATCTTCTTAACGCCGAAGGCGAGACCGCGAAGTCGGTTTGTCCACTTGAAGTCCGGGGAGTGGTACAGGTAGCGGTTGTCTCCGGCGCAGGGGGAGTCGAGAAGCTCGCCGGCGGACTCTCGACAGGTCCGACTGGCGGTCTGGTTTTTGTACAGGGAGTCGTCGATGCGGATGCCGTTGGGGCTGTAGTAGCCCGTGTTGTCGAAGGTCAGCCGTTGGCCGAAGCCAATGCGGAAGGTGCCGGCCATGACCTCCCATTGCGGGGTCTTGTACTGCAGATAGACCTTGGGTACGTGGAGCCGGATCTGGGGCGGATTCGAGGCCAGGGCTTCGCGATTCGGGTCCCACACGGGCTTGTCCAGCCAGTCCCGGGTCAGCACCATCGTCAGCCCCAGGGTCATGTGGCGGAAGGTGGAGATGCGGGCCGACAGATACATGGAGGGCACCGTCTTGTCTCCGACCATGTAGGAGATGCCGTACTTGAAGATCCCCTTGGTGGCGAAGAGCTTGACGTCCTGCTTTTTGATCAGGATGAACGGCGCGATGGCTCCGATTTTTCGGGCGCTGATGGCTCCCGCCTTCACCAGGTCCGCCGGATCGGCGATTCGGCCGGCCTCCGAGCGGTAGGCCAGGATGGCGTCCACCTCTTTGTAGGTGACGTTCGGCAGGGTGTACAGGGTCGCCCGGTTGGCCGTGTTCAGGTTGACGCCGTCGTCGAGGAGCTCCTTGAGGGTCTCGAAGGACCGATCGGTGATGTCCCCGGAGTTCTTCAGGTCGAGGAGATCCTCTTCGGTCTCGATGTCGATGAAGACGCCGTAGTCCACGGCCCGGGCCGCCGGGCTGTGCAGCAGCGCGAGCACGCACACCAACGCGGACACGATTCTCTTAGTCACAGGTCACCTCTCCACAGGCACCCCACAAGCCAGCGCCGCTGGCGCATGCCAGGTACTCCAGGGTCTCGAACTCCAACTCCCGGTCGTCGCCGTTGGGGGGGATGTGCAGCACTCGGGCGTAGCCCAACTCCACCATTCTGGTGTTGAGCTCGTGCCCATTGAGAAAGACGTACGCCAGCAGCCGCCCGTATTGATCCTCACACTGGACGTCGTACTCCAGGTCGATCTCCTGGGTGAGCAGCGCGGTGGTCAGGTACTGCTTGGCCTCTGGACCGAAGCAGTCCGTGGCCCCACCGGTGGTCTCGGGGGTGTCGATCATCAGCAGTCGTACAGTCTCACCGTCGGACAGCTCGACGGTATCTCCATCGATGACGCGCACCACGGTGGCGTGGCTGGGGCCGCACCGCTCGTCGGGTTGACAGCCTGACCCGACCAACCACATGGCCGACAGCAGCACCAACAGGGGCAACTCAGAGTAGGGACGCGTCATGCTGGACCGATGACTCCTAGGGACAGGTCGGGTTCGCGTCGCCCGGCGTGCCCAGGTCACCGTCGCCGTAGCTGGCAACGGCGTCGCACCAGTTGCCGGCGTCGTCGTTGAGTGTAACGTCCAAGGCGGTGAATGACAGGGAGGTCGCGATGCCATCTTCGACCGAGGCGAAGCTGACCTCATCGAACACCGTGTCTGCGTATCCCACGCTGATGGTTTCGCTGGTGTTGTTCAGGCTGAATCCAAACTCGTAGGCTACGTTCGTGAGCCCACCGTTATCTGCGACGGTGGCGTTGCGGGCGAACACCACGTAGGTGCCGGCCGTCACGGAGATGCAGTCGGCGCTGGTCACCGTCATGGAGGTGGGGTTGGACGCGTCTCCCAACTGCAGACCGTTGAGATCCGCGTCCTGGGCGAAGTACACCTCGATCCACTCCCCGTCGGTGTCACCCGCGAAGGAGGGGTTGGCCATGAACTCGGTGATGATCACATCACCGGCCACCGGCGGCACGAGGTCCCGGGAGTTGGTGGTCGACGGGTCGATGCAGCTGTCGGGGGGCACGAACCCACAGGACGAGTTCGCCGCCCCGGGGGTGCCCAGGTCGCCATCGCCGAAGGCGACCAGGCCGTCGCACCAGTTGGTGGCGTCGTCGTTCGCGGTGGAGTCCAGGATCGCGCTGTCCAGGGAGAGCGAGGCGCCGGCCTCACTGGAGGCGTAGCTGATCGCATCGAGCACTACGGAGTTGTACCCCACGCTGACGGTTTCATTGGTGTTGTTGAGGGTGAACCCGAACTCGTAGGCCACGTTCGTGACCCCGCCGTTGGTGGCCGAGTCGGCGTTGCGGGCGAACACCACATAGGAGCCGGCCGCCACGGAGATACAGTTGGTGCCGCCCACCGTCATGGAGACCGGGTCGCCGGCGTCTCCCAGCTGCAGGCCGTTGAGGTCTGCCGCCTGGGCGAAGTACACCTCCACCCACTCGCCCGCCGTGTCGTCCACGGCCGCCGGGTTGGGCAGGACCTCGGTGATGACCACGTTGCCGGCCTGGGGAGGCAGGATGTCCCGAGTCACTCCCCCGTCCAGGCAGGTGCCGTCTGGGTTGACTCCCTCACACGGGTCGTTGGCCTCTCCCGGCGTCGACAGGTTGTCGATCTCGAACTCGGACGACGAGTCGCACCAGTCGGTGATGACGTCATTGCCGATGGCGTCGGGTACCCTTCCCCCGTCGTACGCGATCGAGATCCCGCTCGCCCCTTCCAGGTAGACAATGTCGTCTACCAGGGTGTCGTTGCACTCGATGGCCAACCGACCGCCGGTATTGGTCAGGGAGCCTAGATCGTCGGCGTAGGCGTAGTCCATGTAGGCAGGCATGGCCACCTCGATGATGCCTCCGAAGACCATGTACTCACCGGCGCCGATGGTGGCCGACTCAATGATGTGCGTCTTACGGCTGGTGCCGTCGGCTCGGCTGTAGACGAGGGTCACTCCCTGCAGGTCGATGGTGGTGGAGGTGGCGTTGTATATCTCGAACCACTCCTTTCCTTCGTCCGCGCCCTCGGGGTTCGGCATCAACTCCGTGATGACCAGGTCGCCCGGCAGCAGGTTCGCCGCGCAGGTGTTATTGCCGTCGTCGTCACTGCAGGCAATCAGACCAGAGGTCAGGGTTACCGACATCGTCAGGAGCAATGCCAGGGTCCCGCTGCGAAGAAGGGCATTGGTATTCGTCATCTTCACTCTCCTACGTAGTGTTATTTCGGGCGTGCTTTTTCCGGGTGCCACCGTGAGAAGTCGGGCACCTTGTCCGAGCCCTCGATCTGCCCCGGAAGGGTGATGACCATCTGCAGCTCATCCCGTTTGCGATACTTGTTGAACCAGGTGGTGACCCGACCGGTGACGCGCACGAACTCCCCCTTGAACCGGGCGATGCGTGAGGACCCGAAGACATCCTTGTCGAAGAAGATCAGGGCGAAGTCCCCGCCCCGCCGACGGGAGAGCATCACCTTGGAGGGGCCGCGGTCGCCCAGCTTGACGCGGCCCACCGTGGCCAGGATGACCACCTTCTTGTTGACGTGCGCCTGGAGGCGGCGTAGGGCGTCCCAGTTGGTGAGCATGATGTAGTTGGGCTTACCCTTGGCGTCGGCCTCGAATTTCCGGATGAAGTCGCCCCGGGCGTACCACCAGGCGAGGCGCTTGTCGTAGTCGATGTAGTGCATCTTGTTCGGGTCCCAGATGCCGACCTTGTTCTTCCGGGCCTCGGCCTGGGCCGCCACGAACTCTTTGTGGAAGCGTCGGGAGTAGCTGTACTTGGTGAAGTACGGGCTCATGCCCGCGCGTACGCATTCGAGGTTGTAGTTGATCCACTTGCCTTTCTTCTTGGCGAAGACGTAGACGAGGTATCGGTTGAAGCGGCCGCGGATCTCCTTGGGGTGGTCGCGCTCGAGCCGCACGGTGTGCACGCCGTCGAAGAACTTCGCGGCCCATTTTTTGGCCTCCATGCCCAGGGGCGAGGCCATCTTCACGGGCTTGACCCGCTTGGACATCAGGACCTTCAGGTAGTTTTTCCAGCCCGTGGAGAACAACCGCTTCTCCGAGGGCCGCTTGAAGGTCTCCTCCGTGTCGATGGCGAGCAGCCGCAGGCTCGTGCGGAGTCCGTCCACCCGGATGGTGTCGCCGTCGATGATCGCCTTGGTGGCCAGAGGGAATTCGCCCACCACCAGGCCGGTGGACTCAAACTTTTGCAGGCTCTTTTGCAGCTTGGATTTATTGTACCTGCGGGTCCGACGGGAGTCGGGGCCCGGGCAGGCCGAGCCGGCCAGCATCAGCCCTGCCGCTACCAGGCCGGGCCAGACATTCATTGGATGACGCATGTTTGTTTTGTTTAGTTGCATGGGCGGTTCTGTTCACCCGGCGTTCCGGGAGTTCCGACCTCGGTGGGGTTTACGACAGGCGAGGCGTCGGTGCACCAGTTGCTGTCGAGGTTGTTCGGATCGGCGATGTCGTTCGCGTCCGCGGTGAGCTCCTGGTCGCCGTCGAAGGCCAGGGATCCCACCGTGGGCAGGTTCTGGTAGACCACGGTGTCCACCAGCTCGTTGCAGACATAGAGCTCCAGCACTCCCGAGGAGCGGAGATCTGAGTTGTAGTCGTCGTCGTAGCCGTAGTCCACGTGGTCCGGGAGCTGGTCCGGACGCTGGTGCCCCAGAACTACATAGCCCCCGGGCTCGACGATCAGCGCCTCGTCGCGGACCATGATGAGTTTCTCCCCACCGCCCTGGATGTCGTACATGTGGAGACGAATTCCCGCGAGATTCAGGGAGTTGGTGGAATGATTGTGCAGCTCGATCCACTGTCCATAGGTGTCGACCTCGGACTGGGAGCCGCGCAGCTCACTGATGACGAGCTGGCCGCTTTCCACCGGGGTACAGATGTGCTCAAGCATCTCCCGCTCGCAGCCCCCCAGCAGTGCGACGGCGCAAAGCCCGGTCCACAAATGGTGATGCCATCGACTCGATGTTCTCATTGCTCCACACTTTATCACAGAGGAGATGGGTATGGGGAGGTTAGGGGGAACGCTGCACGTCCGGTCAAGAAACGATCAGATCGTCAACGGCTCTGGAGCGTATATTGGGCCATGCGACACATTCAGCTCCAGATACTGCTCGGGTTTATCATGACCCCCGGGCTCTTTGCCCCGGCGTCGGCCTTGGCCCAAACAGCAGCAATTCCATGGGCCTGGTCTACGACACCGAATCACTACCCGTTGGTGGATCAGACCGCCCGGGTGCGCCACGGCTCCTACGTGCTGCGCGAGGTTCCCCGGCCCCGTCGGGCGCTCACGGGCCGCGCCGAGCTGCGCTACGAGCTGCGCAAGGGCGGGGTTACCAAGGTCGTTTGGCGTACCCGGATTTCCGAGCGCCAGGGCTTGGCTCGGGCAGCCATGGTGGTCTCCGGCCAACGCATCTTCGTCGCCCGGCACAGCCTCATCGCCACCACCTGCACGCTGTACGCATTCGCCCGCCGCAATGGCCGCCTGCTCTGGAAGGTCACCCTGCGCGGCATCGGCCCTGCCATGCACTCGCGGTGGTACAACCGGGTGCAGCTCAGGGTCCTTCGGTCCAACCCGGTGGTGTTCGGTCACGAGGGTCCCGGTAGATCCTACGTGGAGATGCGCAACGCCTCCACCGGCGCTCTGGTCAGCAACCGCAAGTTCCGCATGCGCCGGCCCGCCATGCCCCTCGCCGAGCGCCTCTTCGATGAGCTCCACCGCGTGCTGCGAAGGGCTTCGAGCTATCGGCGCACCGTGGCGGCGTTCATTCGTGGGCACGGGCTGCGGCCCAGCTCGCCCGGCTTGGCCGTGGCGGATTTTCGGCGTGCCGTCCGGCAGGTCAACGGTCTGCCCCTGGTCCACGGCCGTTACCGCCTCGCTGCCCAACTCGTTCGTCGCCCCTCCGGCGCCTACGCCATTGACGCGCGCCGCCGCTGAGCTGGTCTCGGCCAAGGATGTTGGTATGTAGATCATTGCCTCTCGGATATAATGAACGCGGAGGCAGCTTGTTGTGAATAGGAAGCGGCAGTTGGTGTCATCGTTCTGGATCTGGACGCTTGCGCCAGTCACCAGCCACCAAGGGCGTTGCAGGTGGTTGCCCCAATGTGTGGCTCGGTACCATGGTAAGCACAATCTGTCATGCCACCAGCCCTATACATCCCTATAAATAGACAGCCCAACCCGAAAGAAACCCGACTTCTGATCTGCTGGTTCCCGCAGTAGGTCCGTCTACCTAGACCGCAGGTCGGATAACATCTCCGCGCTTAGCACGCCGATGGAGACACGCGGCATCTACACATTCGTCTTGGTGTCTGGATGGGGGGAGAGGCTCAGGGCGCCGGTTGGACAAGCGGAGACGCATTTGAGACAGCGCGAGCAGGAGTAGTGCGCCGAGGCGTTGGCGAGCCCCGCGCGGTATAGGCTGCTCCCTTCGTCGTGGACAGCGATGTAGCAGACCTTGTCACACTTGCCACAGGAGACGCAGTCCTTGGGGTCCATCTTGACCTTGAGCAGGCTATGTTTGTTTAAAAAGCCGCTGATCCAGGCGATGGGGCACCCTATCTTAAAGTACTGGTACATCATGGAGCTCTTGTTCGCCTCGCCGCCAGCGTCCATTACCAGCTCCATGATGAAGCCCAACGGACACATCCAACGGCAGAAGAACTTACCCAGCACGATCCCCAGCGCACTGCCGGCGACGATGATCCACCCCAGGGAGATCATCTCTCCGGAGAGCGCCAGGGTAAGCCCCAGCCCGATCCCCGCCTGCGCCGCCCGACGCCAGGTGATGATCCGTTTGAGGGCCCGGGGCCAGGCCCCGATGACGCGTTTCTTCTTCTTTGCGGTTGTCGCTGCGTTTGACCGACTCATTCGTGCTCCACTGGATCCCGTACCAACGCAACCTCCCGACTACCGGGAATCGCCTACGATTAAACAGAGCCAACAACAAGTTCGTTGGTGGCGCAAAAAATGCAAACTAATGAGGCGCCGATGGGCTGTAAGACCCCACTGGGGGTCACCGAAGTGACCAAGCGCCGCGAGTACGTTGGACTGGATCTTCGTTGGTACTTCAATGCGTCGTCGCGGATTGCTCCTGCCGTCTACGATACTGAGCACCGAGTACAGGTGCCTCATTTCCCCCATGGCACTCGATGCGGTTGCTTTGTTGCCGTGCTCTTTGAGCCGAAGCTCTAGGCGGCGAAGTAGGTGATTGCCACGACGCCCTGGCGGGTGGCCAGGGCGCGATCCCTCCTACGGAGCCTTCCGGACGTCCAGCACGACCAGCCGGGAGTCGAGGGGAACGTCCACCTCAGGGCCGTTGAGCTCGGTCGTGGGGCGGTCCAGTCCGTAGACAGTCACCGCCAGTGTGGAATTCGGGCGAGCGGTCAGGAGGATCCGTCCCTCGGGGTGTGGGGAGACTGCGAAGAGGTACATGCGGGCTGCACCGTCGCGATCACCGTAGTACTCGATGAAGGTGTCCGACGGGGCGATGATGTTGAAGGGCAGTGCCGCAGTGATCTGATCGCGGGTCGCGGTCTCGGAGAACCCCACGGCCTGGCTGCGGACGTTCCACGATTCGTCCCGGGAACCCACGGGTTCGCTGGGGTCGCTGCTCAGCGGGATCACCCGCCGCGTGTTCAGGAGGGCCGCCTCGGCATCGGACAGGCCCCGGATCTCGGGCAACACGACGGTGCTCACTCCGTCCAGGCCATCGGCGGTCAGGTACTCCAGCGGCACGATGCGAAAGGGGATGTGCGTGCGCGTGAGATCCTCGAACACGTCCCCGTAGGCCTCGAAAAACGCCTCGTTCTCGTAGGTGAAATCCTTGTTGCGCGTCGAGTACACGAGGGCCACGTCGCCTCCGTAGGGCCGGCGCTGATCCAACACGGTTTGCAGACGATCCATCATGGGAAAAGCGTCTGCGGGCACGTCGATGTCCGCCGTGGGATAGTAGGTATTGGAGTGGGCCAGGGCCACCGCGAACTCGATGCGGGCCGCGGTGCCCGATGCGGGCCAGCCCAGAAAGATCATGGGCCGCTCCTGGTTCAGCTCGCGCGCCGCCTTGGCCATGCGGAAGGCCGCTAACCAGTCACCCTCGGGTTCGATCTCCGGAGAGAATCCCAACCCCTGACGACCGGTAATCGCGGTCTCGTTGCCGAGCAGGGTGGATTCGGGGGTGTCGTTGGTGGAGGACTCCCAGAAGGGCACCAGGCCCGCGCTCCAGGCGGTGGTGGCCAGATCTGCGAGGTACTCCGCCAGGGCCTCGTGTCGAAAGGTGACAAACGCGCGGAAGTCCGGATGTTCGAAGTCCACCGCGCCGGGGATCGTGAGCCCCGTGGCCTGTAGGAACGCATCGGCGAAGTCAGCATCGGCGCTCCCCCAACGCAGGTGGTCCTCATCGGCCTGATAGCCCGGTAGGAAGGTGGCGTCGATGTAGAGGCCGTCCACTCCAGCGTCGGCGAGCTCGCCGATGCGGATCTTGAACAGGTCCCGGTAGCCGGAGAAGGGCGACATCCAGGCATCCTCCCAATCCGGCTCGAGCCAATCGGCGTGTTGACAGATGTATACGATGGGATCGCCCGCCAGGTCGTGCTGCAACCAGTCCGGGTGCTCGGTGGCCATGGTCGGGATCCCCGTGGAGTTGCAAGTTCCGTCGTAGGCCCCCCGCGTCATCACCTCGAGCCCGTTGACATACACCAGGGTTCTCAGATCCCGCTGCGTAGCCTCTGCCGTAAGGTGCTCGATGGAGAGGCGGATATCGGCGAACCCCGCATCGTCCACAAAGGTGCGGTACATGTGCTCGGACTCGATGTAGAAGATCACCGCGTTGGCCTGCGCGTTCACGGCCGCATCCAACCGCTGTTCGATCTCGGCGTTGGTCATCTCGGGCGTGAGCACATCAAAGGCCCACAGTCGCATCCCGAAGGACCAAGCTGGGAACGGCGCCGTCACCGGATTCAGCTCCCGGGCCTCGGGCCAGTCCGAGTACACCACCGGTGTGTTCGTCGATGCGTCGTCATCGCCACAACCCCCGCAGAGTCCGCCCCCACCGCCCACCATAAGTAGGCCAAAAACCGCGATCTGGATGCTGGAGTAGTGGGAGCTGAGATCTCTGCTAACGCGCATGGTCATTTCCTTCCCTTCTCGATAAATTGAGTCCGCCAGGGTACACACGCAAAGTGAACCAACTTCGCGTGATTGAAGGAGGCGCGTAGCAGCGCTCGATTCGACCGGGCGTTTATCTGTCCGGGCTCTCTCAGAATGCGTAAGACAATTCACCGACATTTTGGGGATTTTTGATAGTATGCTCGGTTCTCTTGGGAGACGTCAAGGTGCATTTGTGGGAGGGAGTGTGGTCCTCAATACCGGCTACGATTTCACCGCACGCGGTCTGACCTCGAGGTCACAGCAGACCTTCGTTTGCGAAACCCGGTTCTATCCAGCATCCTTCTGAGGAGATCATGAGTTACGACGTGGCAGCATTTGGCATAATCCGGCTCCAGAAAGCCACGCAGGAAGTGACTATGCGTACCCAACGTACAACTCTGTGGACAGTGTTGATGCTCGGCTTTGCGGCTGCGCCTCACTGGGCAGCGTGCGGTGTATCGGATGACAGCGAAGTCGCCACCTGCCGGGACTTGCCGTCACCCTTGCTTCAGGCCAGCCTGGCCGGGGGAGAGGTCTGGGTCTTCAACGGTATCCCCAAGCCGATGGGCTGGGGCGAGGATCTCGTCTACCCGGTCGTCGACGGTCTGGACGATGAGCGACAGATGTGCGGACTCGGCGGGATCCCTGTGGTGGCGCTGTGGAACCGATCCGGTGGCGTGGCGTTCTTCAATGTCAGCGATGTTTCCGAGCCCTTTCACGTACGGGTTTCCGCCGAGGGAGGGAGCGTAGAAATCGAAGCTTGGGGGGCGAGTCGGATCGAGCGTTACGACTTCCAGGGAGACTTTTTTGTACCGCTGAGGGAGTACGCCACCCGCATGGCTACCCTGGGGATCACCACACGGTCCGCTCCGCCCTGGGCCTTCGATCCGGTCTGGGAGACATACGGCTTCGAGGAAGACTTTACCGCAGACGACATCCTTTCGCTGGTACCTCTATTGCACGAACTCGGCATTGGGGTGATCACTCTCGACTCGGGTTGGTACGGGCGAGGGCGTGGCTCCGACTGGGACAGCCAGACCGGTGACTTCCATGTGAACCCCGACGTCATCGGTGATGATCAGGCGCTCCGCTCACTTATCAGCACGCTACAGCAGGACGGCTTCCGGGTCCGTCTGTGGTGGGTGCCCGGCGTGGCCGAGCTCGGTACCGAGCTGGCCGAAGAACATCCGGAATGGCTGCTCGACCCCGTAGTGAGCAGCACGGGTGATACGCAGGATATCTACCTGGACCCTCGCCTCCCCGCAGTTCGCGCCTGGAATCAGAACCTCGTGGAGCGGCTGCTGGGCTACGGCGCAGACGGTTTCAAGCAAGACGACGTCTATCAAATCCTGTCAGACGACCCGGAGGCGCACCGGGCCTACGCGGCGCTGTTCCAGGACATCCTCGAAACGGCCCAGGCGCTGAAGCCCGACTTCGCCATCAACACCTGCAACTGTGGCCTCGGCCAGAACGTGTACCATTTTCCCGGCGAAAACCAGCTCATCACGTCGGACCCGGTGGGATCGCGGCAGTTCCGAATCCGCGCCAAGGTCTATCGGGCTCTGAACCTCGGCGGCGCCGCGCTGCTGGGCGACCACGTGGAACTCACCCAAGGGGACGTGAGCCCGGAGGACCTTCGCACTCCCGGGTTCTACGACACCGTCGATTTCGCGTCGGTGGTGCCGCTCGGGTTGGTGCTGCAGACCAAGCTGCACGCCGACCCCGGGGCGCACTACCGAACCTGGTTCACACTATATCGGGATCGCCAGTTTCCTTTCATGGAGTGGGTAAACATCCCGTACTACGGTGGGATGGAGACGTACCTCATGCGGGATGGCTCAACGCTCTACTACTCGTTCTTCAGTGATCGGGCCGAGAACACGGTGACCTTGACACACCTGACGCCCGGCACCCTCTACAGCCTACGCCGGCTGGTCACCGGCCAGGAGATCGCCCAGTTGAACGCCGCGAGCGACACCGAGGAGCTCTCCGTCGAATTCACGGGTAGTCTCCTGCTCGAAGCCCAACCGATGCCCTAGCTCAATATAGGAGTCCCCCCGGCTTTGCCGGGGAGGCCTTCACAGTTTGACATTTCCGGGAGCCATTTCCGCCGTTGATCCGCTCGCTTCGCCCGCACGAAGGAGCTTCACTCTGCCGCTCCAGCAGGACGCTGAGAGAGCGGCTGCCGTGAACTCCTCCGCGCGAGCTTCGCTCTCTTTGATACGCGATCGTGTTGGCCTGTCATTTACGTGAGCGCGCCCCGAAAGGCACGAGAGCTGATCCGGTCTCTTATGCCGCTTTGAGCGGCTATCGATTGTAATCCCCCCGGCT
>JAOZUO010000039.1:0-43170 GCA_029938605.1 Deltaproteobacteria bacterium
CTGGGGCTGGGGCTGGGGCTAGGGCTGGGGCTGCTACGCGTGACCGCGCCCCTGCGTCCTGTCCGCTGACTTGTCGGGTAGGACCTCGGCGAAGGCGGCCCGGGCGTCCGAGGCGAGGTCCTCGGGCCGGGAGTCCTGGACCTGTTGGGCGTCGAGTCCCCCTAGCCGCACCACCTCCATGGTCTGGGGGACGCAGGTGCGAAACAAGAAGTGGCCGGGGACAAACACCCGTCCGGTGTTCCGAATCAGCACGTACTCGATGGGGGCGTTGAGCAGTCGTGCCAGCTTGAAGGCTCCGGTCTTGAAGGGACCGACGGTGGTGTCCCGGCTGCGGGTGCCCTCTGGAAAGACGAACAGGATCCCGCCGCTGGCCAGGAGCTCGGTCACCCGCTCCACCCGACTCAGCATGCGCCCGGACCGGTCCGCCGTGGGGGCCATGAAGCCCGAGGCGTCGAGGATCCACCCGAACACCGGGACACGGAAGAAGACCGGCTTCACGATGGTCCCGTGGCGACGAAAGAGCGAGGAGAGCAGGATCGGGTCGAGGTAGGATTGGTGGTTGCAGATCACCACCGCCGAACGCAACCGGCGCACCTCGGGGCTGACGCGTAGGCGAAGGGCCGGTGTCAGGATGCGCAGAAGCCCAAAGAACCCGGAGAAGAACACGAAGTTCAGCCACTGGGTGTGCGCCGCGCGTCGCCAGGGGACCACCATGGCGACGAGGTACAGGGGGAGGAAGATGGTGGCAAATCCTCCGATGAAGTAGACCCAGAGCGCGACGGTGACCAGCAGATCCACCGGGAGCGACACGAAGCGCGGCAGGTGTCTCATCTACTCAATCGAACGCGCGGTACATCAGGCAGGTGTTGACTCCGCCGAAGGCGAAGTTCTGCACCGACACGGTCTTCACCTGCCGGTCGGTGGTCTGAAGGACGTGGTTGATCTCGGCGCAGCGGGGGTCCACCTCGTCGAGGTTCAACGACCGCGTCACCACGCCTCGCCGCATCATGTACAGCAGAAACACCGTCTCGATGGCGCCGCATGCGCCCATGGTGTGTCCGGTGTGTCCCTTGAGGGCGACCACGGGGACCTCGCTGCCATAGACCGCGTGAATGGCTCGTGCCTCCACCACGTCGCCGATGGGGGTCGCTGTAGCGTGCGCGCTGATCAGGTCCACCTCGTGGGGAGCCAACTGCGCATCCTTCAAGGCCAGCCCCAGTGTGCGTTG
Organism: Deltaproteobacteria bacterium; assembly: GCA_029938605.1. Classification (GTDB taxonomy): domain Bacteria; phylum Myxococcota_A; class Polyangia; order HGW-17; family JAJRWW01; genus JAJRWW01. The sequence goes on from JAOZUO010000039.1 coordinate 1,229, forward strand.
GACCCCATCGGCGTTGGGGAGGATGAGGTCGCCTCCATTGTTCGAGCAACCAAATCCGATGACCTCAGCGAGGATCGTCGCCCCCCGGCGTTTGGCGTGCTCCAGCTCCTCGAGCACCAGCGCCGCGGCGCCCTCCCCGACCACCAGACCATCGCGATCCACGTCGAAGGGTCGGGGGGTCTTGCTGGGGGAGTCATTGAACCGGGTGGAGCAGGCCAGCAGGTTGTCGAACACGGCCACGGTGGTGGTGTCGTACTCGTCGGCGCCACCGCAGATCATCGCCTCCTGTCGGCCGAACCGGATGGATTCGTATCCATACCCGATGGACTGGGCGCTCGTGGTGCAAGCCGTGCCCGACGAGATCACCCGCCCCGTAATGCCGAACAGTCGGGTGATGTTCACGGCGGTGGTGTGCACCATGGATCGGAGGTAGTCCGTGGCGCCGATGCGACGCAGGCGCGAAGCGTCTCCCTGGAAGAAGACCCGGTAGATGTCGCGTTGCACCGTGGGGCTGCCGTGGGTGGAGCCGAAGGCCACGCCGATGTCACCGGAACCGAGCTGTGCTTCGGTGAGCCCCGACTGCGCGATGGCCTCGGTGGCCACCTGGCCGGCGTAGAAGGCCACGGGCCCCATGGTCTTGCGGGAGCGCCGCGGGAAGTCGTACTCGATGTCCTCTTCCACCGTACCGAAAACGTCGCAGTTCAGGCGGTCGGTCAGCAGGTCGTCGGTCTTCATGGGACGGACGCCTGATACGCCGTTGATCAGGTTTTCCATGATCTGCGGCTCGGTGCGGCCGATGGGCGTGATGGAGGACGCTCCAGTGATGACTACGCGACGGTTCATGAGCTCTGTTGGACTTCAGCCTTTTTGCATCAGCAGAATGTAGTTTTCGATGTCCCGGAGAGTGCGAATCTCCATAGCCTGCTTTCTCTCCTCGTGGGTGAGCTCTCGCTCGAGCTGCTCCTCCACTTCGGCGAGCAGCTCGATGGCGTCGATGCTGTCGAAATCGTACCCATCCCGCAAATCTTCATCCAACCCCGGATCCTTGATCTCGAACAGCCGCTCCAGCATCTCAACCAGCATCTCGTGTACGGCTTCTGGGGTCATGGACGTCCTTTGCCTTTGCCTGTTCAACGATCTGGCAGGATGCGTCAAAACGACGTCAGATGCAAGGTTGAGCCTCAGGACTGGACCTTGTAGCGCCCGGTGATGTAGATCGTGCCCGTATGGCGCTCCAGGAGGCGGACGTTGTTATCGCGGATCTGGCAGACCGCCGTGGAGGGGAGAGGTACGGGCGCTCGGAACCGTACCCGTAAGCGACGCAGGCTCTCGAAGCGTCCCCCGCCCAGGTGGCGCACCAGGGCGTGGGCCATGGAGGCCTTGACGCAAAATCCGTGCGCAATGGGACGCTCGAGTCCGAACAAGCGGCTGGTCATGGAGTGTAGATGGATCGGGTTCAGGTCGCCGGTGAGACACCCGTATCGCCAGCCGAGATCTGGGGCGAAGGGGATGTGCCCGATGGTCTCCCAGCCCGGGTCCGTCACGTTCCCGCGCATTGGCTCTGGGGCAGGGGCCAACTTGGTGGACGTACCGGCCAGCAGCATGGTGCGCATCTGGGTGTATAGGGTCCCGTCCACCGATGAGTCGCAGGCGATGGAGATGATGGACCGCCCCGCGTCCCGGTGGATCCGATCCACGTAGACCTTGGAGCGCACCTGATCATTCTCGCCCGGGGCGTGGTGTACGATGAGATCGTTTTGTACGTGGAGGATCCCGAATAGGCTCAGAGACAGCTCCTTCGAGGAGATCAGATCGAGGTAGGGCGCCAGGCTCCAGGTCAAAAAATACAGCGGAGGCAGCCCTTCGGACGCTGAGTCGAGGAGGTCACTGGCGTCGGTCAGATTGAGATAGGTGGCCAGATCGGCTCGCTGGTCGGGTCGGGAGTGACTCCGCCGCACGCTCACATCGGAGGCCTTGACGGGCTCGGCGGTGGGCGCGCCGCGCACCGATAGCCAGGCGGAGGTTGCCAAGGCACGGCCCAGGGGCAGTGCGTTCCAGACCAGCCCGGTGTAGCCTGGGAGGAGGTGTTGCAGTGCCGTCCGGATCGTCATCGTCATCGGGGAAAGGTTTTCCAGGCGTTGACGGTGACCGGATCCACGGCCACGGGCACGCCCCGTTCGTTGGCGGCGCAGTGCTGCGTGAAGCCGGTGCAGATGCGCTCGCCGCCTTCGACGTGGGAGATGACGTATTCGAACTTCACCCGTACTTTCTCCAGCTCCGTGGGGCGGGTGTGGATCCACATCTCGTCGTCGTAGGCCAGGGGGTGAAAGTACCGGAGGCCGAGCTCGACGATGGGGTAGACGTAGCCCGAGGCCTCCACCTCGGCGTAGGGATACCCCAGGTCCCGCATGACCGAGGCGCGGCCCTGCTCGAAGTAGCGAAAGTAGTTGGCGTGGTACACCACACCGGAGCGATCCGTGTCCGCGTAGAGCACGCGGTGGCGTACCCGGTGGTAGACGTGGCCGGACGTACGGTCCCGAACGAATCGGTCGTCGCTGTGGGGTTCAGGATCGAAGGGTGCGGGCTGCATGTCAGACTCCCGTAAAGACGATACAACAGTTTGTTCCCCCGAAGCCAAACGCGTTGGAGAGGGCGTGCTCCACGGTGCACCCTCGTGCCTCGTTGGGGACGACGTCGAGGTCGGCGAACATCGGATCCGGCAGGTGGTTCACGGTGGGCAGAAGCCGTTGCTGCCGTATGGATTCGATGGTGAGGGCCGCCTCGATGGCTGCCGAAGCCCCCAGGGAGTGCCCCAGTTGGGACTTGTTCGCCGAGATGGGGATCTGGGGCAGCGCCTTGCCGAACACTTCCCGCAGGCATGCCGCCTCGGCCTCGTCCCCCCGTCGAGTGGAGGTGCCGTGGGCGTTGACGAAGCTGATGTCGGTGGGCTGAAGCTCGGCGTCGTCCAGCGCCATACGCATGGCTCGCACGATGGTCTCGGGGTTGGGCTTGGTGAAGTGATACGCGTCGGAGGTCCAGCCCACGCCGGCGATCTCCGCCAGCGGGCGGAGACCATGGGCGCGCACCGCGTCTTCGGCCGCCAGCACGATCACGCCGGCGCCCTCGGCCAGCACGAAGCCGCGCCGATCCACGGAGAAGGAGCGAGACGCCTGGGTTGGATCCTTCGCGGCGCGGTCGTCGGGCCGGATCTTGATGGTGGCGTTCATGTTGGCGAAGCCATGTACGATCTCGGGAACGATGGGCATGTCTGCCCCGCCGGCCAGGACGAAGTCCACATCGCCGCGGCTGATCAACCTGGCTCCGATCCCCATGGCGTAGTTCCCCGAGGCGCAAGCGCCTTGCGGAGAGACGCTCGGCCCGGTGAAGCCGCACAGGATGCCCGCCTTGCCGCCGGGGAGGTTCCCGCAGAGGTTTGGAAGCAGGTAGGGGCTGATGCGGTTGGCCCGTCCGTCCAGCAGTTCCAATGTCGCTGCTCGCTGGGAGTCGGCGCCGTTCAAGGCCGAGCCGATCATACAGGCTGTGCGCGGCCCGGTGATTTTGTCCATGACTACAGAGGCGTGGGCCAGCGCGTCCCGACATACCATCATGGTCAGATGCACGAACTGCGCGTTCCAGTTGTGGGTGTCCTTCGCGGTGGCAAAGTCCAGGGACTCCGGGTCCCAGTCCGGGATCTCGCCCACCACATCGCACTCGGTCTCTACCCGGCACCGGGTGATTTTCCCAAAGCCCGCCTCACCGGCTACGGCGCGGTTCCAGGTGGTCTCCAGGTTCCCTCCCAGGGAGGTCGCCGCGGCGGCCCCGACTACGTACACTCTGCGGTTTTGCGGTGCTCTCATGGTTGGGTGGGTTTATGTCAGTCTCCGGAACACGACACAAGCGTTACACCCCCCGAAGCCGAAGGCGTTCTTGAGCACGAGCTCCTGAGACAGGGTGTGGGTGGACGATGACACGTTGTCTAACCCCAGCTTGGGGTCCGGGTCGTAGTTGAGGGTGGGTAGGAGCAAGCCCCGGCTCATGGACTCGATGGCCAACACAGACTCGATGGCGCTCGAGGCGCCCATGGCGTGACCGATGAGTGACTTGTTGGCGGTCATGGGGGCAAGGGGTGTGTCGCCGAAGACGTCTCGGAGCGCCTCCACCTCCACCGCGTCGCCCACGCGCGTGGATGCGGCGTGGGCGTTGATGGAGTGGACGTCGGCGGGGGAGACTCCCGCGTGGGCGATGGCTTCGGCCATGGCCCGAGCGATCTGGGGCCGGTGGGGAGCGACGAAGTGGTGGGCGTCCGCCGTCGTCGCCCAGCCCGCCAGCTCTGTTTGGTACGCCAGGCCGTGGGCGTCGGCGAATTCGCGGGTCGCGAGAATCACCGCCGCGGCGCCCTCCGAGACCACGAAGCCCCGTCGGTGGGCTGAGAAGGGCCGGCTCGCCGTGGCCGGCTCCTCGTGGGGATCGGAGTCCCGGCGTTGGTAGGCACCCTGCATGGTGGCGAAGCCGCCGACGATGGGTTCCACCAGGGGAAAGTCCACGGCGCCGCAGATGGCAACGTCCGCCTTGCCCGTGGCCAGGAACATCGCGCCGATGATCATCGACGTTGTGCCCGTGGCGCAGGCGTTGATGGTGGTGACGATGGGGCCCGTGGCGCCGGTGAGCATGGAGAGCTTCCCGGTGACCATGTTGATACAGGAGTTCGCGTTGGCGAAGGGGTGCGGCAGTCGCTCGTCGGCGATCCAGCGACGGTCCGCGGCGATGACGGCGTCGAGCCCGCCGATGGCCGTGCTGAAGGTGAGCGCCACGCGCGAGGCGTTGTCCGAGGTGATCTCGACTCCGGAGCGTCGCAGCGCCCGATGCACTACCAGCATGGCGTGGGAGAACACCGGCGAGGTCCAGTGGGCCAGCGCGCGCCGCGATAAAAAGTCGTAGGGCGCGGGGTCGAAGTCCGGGACCTGGCCCGCGATTCGCACCGGAAACGATGGCGTCAGGTCGAACCGTGTGAGGGGGACGATCCCCGACTCTCCGGCGGCCGCGCGGTCCCACTGGGCGTCCAGATCCGTGCCCAGGGGAGAGACCGCGTCGTAGCCGAGGATCACCGGGGAGGTTGGGGTCGGGGTCGAGCGCATTGTTGCGTGGTGCTCCGGTCTACCAGGGCAAAAACTGGTAGAGCTTGGCGAACATCTCGTAGACTTCGATCCAGTTCTGCAGGTCCTTGGTGCTCCGTATGTGCGCGCGTTTGTTCACCATGATCCAGCTCATGTGCGCTGCGCCATCTTTGCAGGTGGAGCAGTCACGTGTGGCCGAGGTGCAACAACGGTGTTTGGACTTGAGGTCGGCGGCCCAACGGTTGAAGCGGATCAACCGCTTCGGGCGCGGATCCCGGGTGTCGAGCCCCTCGGTCACTGACGGGCACTCGGACCAGCCGAAGGTGCGCCCCAGCATTTTCCCGGTGGTGAGGACCTCGTGGTAGTAGTGGCTCGAAATGACGACCTCGGGGTACCGATCGAGCATGTCGTCCATCTCGCCGCGCACCTGCACCAGCAGCTCGTCGGTCCACCCGAAACCCGGGGCGTCTTCGTCGTTGGACAGAAGCTGCATGTGCACTTTCAGTCCGGCGTCTCCGATGCGCTGGATGATGGGTTCGATTTTGCCGAGCTGTTGGGGCGTAATCGTAAACAGGAAGTAGGTGTACGGGTCGTCGCGATAGTTGGCCAAAGAGCGCGTGAACACGTCCTTGCCGCGGAGGCGTTTTTCGGTCTCGCTGTCTCCCCACAGGGAGATGCCGACCATCATGTCCGGAAAGCGATCCCGGGGGACCCGGATCAGCCCGTTGGTGGCGCAGTAGGTGGGTATGCGTTGATAGAACGCGTCCACCCGTTCGAGGTGGAGCGTGGGCTCTCCGCCCACCAGGATCGCCAGGTTGACTCCGCGCTCCTTCTCCCTGTCGACGAACGCCTCCCAGGCCGCGGGATCGGGCTCCTCTTCGGCCACCAGATGCTCTCCGGACGAGAAGAAGAAGCAGCCGGTGCAGCGGAGGTTGCACTTGGTGGTTACGTCGTAGATCGAAGAGCGGATGTTGAGCTGGGAGATGTGTTGGTACCGTTGGTACCAGGCCTCATCGAGGAGTGAGCTGACCGTAATCATGAATTCCTTGTCCGGTGTCGCGGCTTTGAGCCGGCTATTGCGCTTCGAGACGGTGGTGTCTGGGGGCCGGTGGTGGGTCAACTTGCCCGACCTCCAGGGTGGACCCCTTGGGGTAGTCCATCACCCAGACCGCGAGGTACGTGTCCACATAGTCGAGCCAAGCCCGGAACCGTGCGGGATCCGTGGCGTGGCGCTGGAGGCGAGCGGTGATCACGGCCGAGCCGGCCGCGTAGTGACGACAGTCGTCGCAGTCGGTGTCCGGCACACAGCAGGCCGCGTCCCGGTCCCACTCCATATTGGCGCGAACCTGACGGAAGGTCCGGCCCAACCCGATGAGCTGGGACGGGTTTCGTCGCGGGTAGGTGCAGCCGAATAGATCGTGCAGCCCGCGCGTGTGCGTGTGCGCCACGGCGTTGTAGGGGGTGAAGAGCACCTTCTGGGGATGCGCTCGGATGAGATCGCACATGGCCTGGCGTGTTTCATTGAGGGACGCGGGCGTATGGCGGAGGTCCCCGGTGTATCCCACGGGCGCCGAAAACATGTTGAAGGTGACCTCGCATCCGTTGTCCACCAGGCGCCGGACGGTGGCTTCGGCCTGGTCCACGTTGTGGCGCGTGAAGGTGTAGACGAACACCGCTCGCCGATCTCCTGCCCAGATGTCCATCTGCTTGTCCAGCAGGTTCGCAGCCCCACGTACGCGTTCACTCGTAGCGTCATCACCCCACACCGAGATGTGGATGCGGTACCCGACGGATTTGGAGATGGGCATGGTGCCGTTGGTGGCGATGGCGCCCAGGGGGATCACCCCATGGCAGGCCTTGATCACCTCCGGGTTCAGCGCCGGCTCGGCGCCGGCGAGCACCACATAGGTGATTCCGCGCGCCTTCTCGGCGGTCATCAACTCCGTCCAGGCGGCCGGGTCACGACACTCGGAGACAAACTGCTTTTCCCCCTCGTAGTAGTAGCAGCCGTCGCAACGCAGATTGCAGCGCGTGGCTACATCATAGGTGGACTCACGCAAGAAGAAGTATCGGCGCACCTTCTCCCACCGCTCCCGAACCGTGGGGTCGGCCAGCAGGTCGGAGAAGCGCCAGTGGCGGTCACCATCAGAGGTCCCCCCGTCCCGAGCCGCGGGTGTGGGCTCTGGGTCGATGGGATTGGCACTGGGGTCACTCGACATGGGTTGTCGACAGGGAGCCGATCAGGCGGTCCGGCGTTTCAGGACGTAAGAGGCGATGGAGCGTACGGTCTTGAGCTCGGGGTAGTCCTCTTCGTAGATTGTGATCTCGTACTCGTCTTGGAGTACGAGCACAACGGCGGTGAGATCCATGCTGTCGATGCCCAATTCGTCGATCAAATCCAGATCCGCGTCGAAGGTCGACGGCGTAACATCGTCGAGCTTCAACTCATCGATGATGATCTCGGAAACCCGCTGGGCAGTTTCGTCCAACAGGGCCTCGGGTGTGGTACTTTCTGCAATCATGGAGTATTCCGAGTTTCGATTCGTAGTGTATGGTTCGTACCTTACTGTAAGGTCCGGTCGGCACAAACAAAGCCAACAGACGGACTCCGTTTTACAGCATCACTTCGCCGGGTTGTCAAGGCAGTGTGGCCATTCGGGCGATCCATGGTTGACACCCAGGCCCATTCTGGTAACGATCTCTGGCCGGTAACTGGTGCGATTGGAGACTGTTGAACATCCTCCGCGTCATAGGGCGCCCTTTAACGCGGATCTCCTTTGTGAAGCAGGTGATCCTGGAAGGTGCCGATCTTCGGGCGTTCAAAGAGCGTCCAACGGCCAGGCTTATCGCCGGCGTCGCGTTGATCACGTTGAGTATGCTGTTGGGTTGGCCGGCGGTGGCGATGGCGGGTTGTTTTGCCGCCCAGGAGAAAAACGCCTGGGTGTTTTTCATCGGCGGCCCCGGCGTGTATGCGTTTTCCTGGGTGATTTGGGGGGTGGCGATGGTGGTTGGCGGGACCGACGCCCTGCGCTACGCCAATCTTTTCATACGGTGGATGGTGCGACGGGTGGTGGAGTGGCTCATCGGGCCCGAAGGGAAGCAGGACCTGATCCAAGCGAACCCCGACGGTGTTCCCAAAGAGCGAGACCCATAGAGAGTAGACGACTGACAAAATAGAATAGACAACGGATTCATTGATGAAGCTTCTGCTGATATTCCCAAAGTGGCCCAAACTTGCCGGCCAGACGCCGTTCACTCTTCCGCCCCTCGGGATCATCCAGGTGGCGGCCTGCGTTCCTCCCGAGATAGAGGTCACCGTGGTGGACGAGAACGTCCAGCCGGTGGATCTCGACGCCGAGGTGGATCTCGTGGGCATCGGCATCATGCTGACCTGCCAGGCAAACCGGGGCTACGAGCTGGCCGATGCCTTCCGCGCCCGGGGCCGGACGGTGGTGCTCGGCGGGCTCCATGTGGCGTTGTGCCCCGACGAGGCCGAGGGACGCGCCGACGCCATCGTGGTGGGCGAGGCGGAGGGGCTTTTCGAGACGCTCCTAGAGGACTTCGCCCAGGGGACCATGAAGCCCCGATACAGCCGGGACGGCCTCGCCGACGTCACAACCCTGCCCAACCCCCGGCGCTCTTTGTACGACAAGAAAAAGCACTACTCCTACAAGGGGTTTGAGCTGGTGGACCTGGTGGAGACCTCCCGCGGGTGCCGCTTCAACTGCTACCCGTGCTGCACGCCCTATCTAGGAGGACGCCAGCACCGGATCCGTCCCCTGGATCATGTGCTCAGTGACCTGGACCAGTGTTCGGAGAACCTGTTCATCGTCGACAACTCCCTCGAGCAGAACGTGGAGTACGAAAAGACTCTCTTCCGGGCCATGGCCGGCCTCGGGAAGTCCTGGGTTTCGCACCCCATCTCTTGCGAGCCGGAGGTGTTGCGTCTCGCCGCCGACGCCGGTTGCTGGTACGTCTACCACGCCATCTACACCATCTCGGACAAGATCCGGGATCGGATCAAGATGTACCACGACCACGGAATCGGGGTGGAGGGGACGATCCTGCTGGGCATGGATGACCACGATGAGGACTTCATCCGTCGCTTCATCGACTTTTTGTTGACCATCGATCTCGACCTGGCGGAGTTCACGATCCTCACGCCGTTCCCGCAGACCCGCGTCTACGCCGACCTCGAGGCCGAGGGTCGGATCATCGACCGGGACTGGAGTAAGTACAACGCGGGCGAGGTGGTCTTCCGCCCCCGTCTCATTGAACCCGATCGGTTGAGCGAGCTGTTCCAGGAGGCCTGGACGTCGTTCTACCGTGAAACCTCCCAGGAGCTGCGCATGAGCAAGCTCCTGTTGCAGCGCCTTCGATCCGGCGGGGGTCTCTCCCGGCGGGAGCGTCGCGCGCGTCGAACGAAATAGCGCCATGAGTGATATTCTCGCTGGAATAACAGACATTCTCATCAACACGCTGGACCTGGACGTGTCCCCCGAAGAGGTCACCCGCGAGGCCTCCTTCTTCCACGAAGGCTTGGGTCTGGACTCCATCGATGTCTTGGAGCTCGTGGTCTCCGTCGAGGAGCGTTGGGACGTGCGTATCGACAACCGCGAGCTGGGCGAGGAGGTGTTTGTAACGGTGGGCACCCTCGCGGACCACATCGCCGCCAACCGCACGAAGAAATGACCCCGCCCCGAGCGTTCATTACGGACGTAGGAATCGTCAGCCCCGCAGGAGTGGGCGTAGACTCCGTCCGTTCTGCGCTCACCGATTCCACGTGCCACCTCGTTTCGCCTTCGCTATTTCGGGTCGCGCCGGCCCACGACCATCCGGTGGGTCAAGTGACCGTCCCCCTCGGCGGGGACCAGAGGCTGCCACGCACCCACCGCCTGGCCCTCGCCGCGCTGGAGCAGCTCTCGCTGGATCGAGCCCCTCGGGTGGACTGGATCTGCCTGGGGACGACCACCGGAGGCATGGTCACCACCGAAGCGCTGCTCAAGCGGTCTGAGTCCGATCCGTCGGCCTATGGCTGGCACGGACTCGGTACGGTGGCGCGGGCCATTGGGGAGCGGCTGAATGGTCCCGTGAAGTCGCTCACCTTCTCTACGGCCTGCTCCAGCGGCGCCGTGGCTTTGATCGCCGGTTTGGCGCTGATTCGAAGCGGGCGGGCGCGCACCGTGCTCGCTGGTGGGGTGGAGAGCTTGTGTCGCCTCACCGTTCACGGTTTTTCCCTGCTGCAGATCGTCGACCCCCACGGAGCGCGACCCCTGGACGCCAACCGCAAGGGTATGACCGTGGGGGAGGGCGCCGCGCTCTTTGTGCTGCAGGCGGCTGACGCGCCCCCGGCCGGGGGACTGGCCGAGGTGGTGGGCGGAGGGCTCTCCTGTGATGCTCACCACGCCACGGCTCCGGATCCACAGGGAAGAGGCGCCGCCCGGGCGATGCAGAAGGCGCTGCGGGAAGCCGGCCTCGAGCCGTCGGCAATCGACTATCTCAACCTTCACGGCACAGGCACCCCCGACAACGACGCAGCCGAGGCCCGCGCTGTGCACACCGTTTTTGGCGGCGACCCTCCCCTCCTGTCGTCCACCAAGGGCACCTTTGGCCACAGCCTGGCGGCCAGCGGCGCCGTGGAGGCGGCCATCGCCATCGTCTGTCTGGCAGATGGGCTGGTTCCGGCCAACGTGGGTCTACAGCAGCTCGATGAAGGGCTGGAGCTGGCCCCCTGCCGGGAGCCGGTGCGCCGCCCCCTGTCCGTGGTGATGTCCAACTCCTTGGGGTTCGGGGGCAATAACGCCTCTGTGGTGCTGTCTGCCCCCCAACCATCGGCCGTCGAAGGGTCCCCCCGGTCGGTCGGCGCAGTGGAGCCCGAGCCCTTGGCGACGGGTGGGGGACGCCTGACCGTGTTGGGGGCGGCCTGCCTCACGGGCGGTGGAGACACGGAGCACACGGTGGCCCGTTTCTTCGAGGGTGATCCCTGCGCGGGTCGGTTCGCCGACGCCGATTTGGCCGCGCGATTCAAGGGACGTGCCTTCCGCAGACAGCGGCGTCTCCCGCGGCTGGCCACCTGGGTCTCCCAGGACGCATTGGCCCAGGTCCCCGACTCCGAGGGGGCGGTGGACGGTGTTTTCTGGGCCACGGGGTGGGGGGCGCTCACGGAGTCCTATGGGTTTCTCCAGAAGCTCTTCGCCTCCGATGGCGCCTTCAGCAGCCCCATCGATTTCGCCGCCTCCACCCACAACGCCCCGGCGGGACAGCTCGCCATGGGGTTTGGTGCCCAGGGTCCCAATGTCACCACCAGTGGCGGCGTCGATTCCTTCTGGCAGGCGGCCCTCGCCACTTCGCTGCTCGCCGATCCGGGGCTACAGCTGCTAGTGGCGGCGGATGAGTACCACGGGGAGTTTACGCCCCTACTGCAGCCCGACGCGGTTGTGGAGCCGGCAGACGGCGCGGCGGCGCTGATCGTCACCCGGACCCCTGGACTGGGCCCCTACCTCGAAGTCCTCTCGCCGTCCGCGGAGGGGCGCAGTGGTGACCCCCTCCAGGCTCTACTCGATGGCTTGGGAGGCATCGATCACATCCGAGCCGAGGTCGGCGGGCTGTGGCTCGGCACTCCCTCCGGGGACCACCTGCGCGCCCAACGCCAAGAGGATCGCCTCGTGGAGCTGTTTGGGGACGTCATGCCGGTGGTAGGCTATCGGCAACGTCTCGGAGGATTTCCAACGGCCACGGGCGTGGCGGTGGTGTTGGCGCTGCGGGGGCTCGTCGACGAGCAGTCCCTGGCGACGGTCACCTCGGGGAACGCGGGCCTGGCGGCGCGACCGGGCCTGCCGCAGCTCATCATCGAGCTCGGTGAGGACGCAAGCGCCCTGGAGGTAGGGTTGCGGTGAGGATCCTACTTCTGTCAGCCAACCGTTTGGCGGAACCCTACCCGGTCTACCCCATCGGTCTGGACTATGTGCGCGGGAGCCTGGGGGCGCACCACCGGGTGGAGGTGCTGGATCTGGCCGTGGATGCCCATCGCGCTACCCTCCCGGATCGGGTGCGAGACCTGGACCCGGAGCTGGTGGGCATCGCCCTGCGGAACATCGACAACACCGAGGCCACCGATACCCGAACCTTCGTCCAAGACTACAGGGCGCTTGTGGATCAGGTCCGTGACCTGACCGCCGCCCCCATCGTCCTGGGAGGACCGGCTTTCACCATCGCTCCGGCCGAGATGATGACGGTCCTGGGCGCGGACTACGGCATCGCCGGGGAGGGGGAGCGGTTGGCCGATCTCGCCGAGGCCCTCGACAGGGGCGGTGGGCCGGGCGACATTCCGGGTCTCGTGTGCCCCGATGGTACAGCGGTTCCCCCGGAGCCCCTCCGGACGCCACCGCACCGGTCCCTTGTCGAACCCGGGCCCCAGCTGGATCACTATCTGGGGCGCAGCGGCATGATGAACCTGCAGACCCAGCGCGGCTGCCCTTTCTCCTGCATCTACTGCACCTATCCCCTGGTGGAGGGGCGCCGGTCGCGTCGGTTCGACGCCCAGAGTGTCGCCGAGGTCGCCCGGGCGCTGCAGGATCGCGGCGCCCGGTACCTGTTTCTCACCGACTCGGTGTTCAACGCCGACGAGGACCACGGCCTTGCGGTGGCCCATGCCTTTCGCCAGAGTCGCCTCTCCATCCCCTGGGGAGCCTACTTCTCCCCCCGCACCACCGATGGGGCCTATTGGCGATCCCTCGCCGAGGCCGGGCTGTCCCACGTGGAGTTTGGCACCGACTCCCTCGACGACTCCGTGTTGAAAAAGTACCGCAAGCCCTTCGACCGAGACACGGCCCTGGCCGCCCACGAGGCCGCCTTGACCGCCGGGTTGCATGTGGCCCATTTCTTTACCCTGGGGGGCCCGGGGGAGTCCCCCGACACGGTCCGTCGGACCTTTGACACCGCGCGATCTTTGCAGCGGTGTGTGTGCTTCTTCTTCGCGGGGGTGCGGGTGTTCCCGGGCACCGGCCTGGCCTCGGTCGGGACCGACTCAAAGACGCCGCCGGTTGCTGGGCTCGATCCGATCTTTTTCGAGCCGCCGGGCTGGTCGCTAGCGGAGCTCGAGACCATGGCCCATGAGGAGATCGGCCTCCACCCCCATTGGTTGCTGGGCTCGGGCGGCGCGCGGCTCGCCAAAACCATGACCCGTTTGTACGGGCTCGGGTACACTGGGCCCCTATGGGAGAAGTTGATCCGGTGAAGCGGCGGCGGTCTTTCACGTCCGCCCGCCTGTCAGTCGCGGACCTCGTGTCCATCGGCGCCCTGCAGTTGGCGCTGATTGTCGCGTGCTTCGACTGGCGCTACGTGGTGGTCCCCCTGGGCCTCTTCGTGATCATCTCCCTGGCCGCGCCGTTTTTTCCACGGTTCGGCTACTTCCTGCCCATTGTGACCCACGGCCCCCGAGATAGCGGTCAGGTGGCGCTGACCTTCGACGACGGACCCCACCCGGAGACGACGCCACGGTTGCTGGCGTTGCTGGCTGACCATGGAGTGACGGCCACCTTTTTTGTCGTCGGCCAACAGTGTGAGGCGCACCCGGAGCTGCTGCGTGACATCCTCGACCAAGGCCATGACGTGGGCAATCACACCCAGTCCCACGACGTGTTCTTCGCGCTTCGAACCAGACGACGATTGCTCGAGGAGATCCGTGGATGCCAACGTGTGCTCGCCGCGCAGGGGGTGCGCACCATGGCCTTTCGTCCCCCGGTGTCCATCACGAATCCACGGCTCTGGCCACCCCTCCAAGCTGAGGACCTGGTCTGTGTTCAGTGGAGCAGACGCGCGCGGGATCGCGGAAATCGCCGGGTGAAGGGCATCGCGCAGCGCATCCTGCCCAAGCTCCGCGGCGGTGACATCGTCCTGCTACACGACTGCCCCGGGGCCGGCGACGTACCCGGTTGGCTCGCCGAGATCGAGGCGATCCTGGTCGCCCTCCCCACCCAGGATACCCGCGCTGTGGGGCTGTCGACGTTGCTCGGTGTCACCGTCACCGAACCGGTGGGCGGGCCACGAAGCGCCAACCCGGTGCGGCTCTTTTACGATCGTCTCGCGTCCACCTATGACGCGGAGCAGGAGCGCGCCTCCATGTCCCCGGTCAGGCGCGTGGAGCAGGAGCGCATCCTGAAGACCCTCTCGTCCTGGGAGCCCCGCGCCGTCCTGGAGATCGGCGCCGGGAGTGGTCGCTTCACGCTCGAGCTGGCCCGGCGCGCCGAGCGCGTGGTGGCGGTGGACGTCTCGCCCCAGATGTTGGAGCACCTCTCGCAAAAGGCGGAGCGCTTGGGGCTCACCAACGTCGAGACGCTCCTGGGTGACGCCACGGAGCTCGAGATCGAGGGGACCTTTTCGCACATCTGCTCCTTTTCAACCTTCGAGTATGTGGCCGATCTGCCCGCCCTCCTGGCCCGCCTCGCGCGGCTGCTGGAGCCCGGGGGCACGCTCTACTTCACCACGGCTCGTCGCGGCCCCTGGCGACTCTTTGCCCAGATCGGCAACGCCCTGCGCCAAGGCCTCTGGCTCCACGCGCGCAGTGGCCCCGAGCTGCGCCGGGCGCTGGCGCAAGCGGGCCTCGATCCCGTATCGCTGCGCGCCCACGGCATGCGGGGGTGGCCGGGGGGCGGTCTGTTGTGGGAGGTGCGCGCCAAACGTCCGGATGACGCCTGACGCCGGGCACCTGACGTCTGACGCCGGGCGCCGCTACGCTGTATCGGCGATTGGGTTACCGGGTGCGTCGTAGCATCATCGGCCAGCCGTAGGCCTGACGCGTGGTGCGGTAGTACTTGCCGATGAGGATGTTGTGTTGATCCAGCGCCAGGGTGGCGGTGTAGTACTGGGCGCCGTTGGACCACAGTGACAGGGACAGGACTCGCCCGTTGATCCGCCCGTAGACGTTGTACGAACCCACCTTACCGGTGACGCTGCTACCGCACTGCCGCAGATAGGTCGACCCCCACGCGCGGTCCTTCCAGGCGCCGGAGACATTCATCTGGGCAGGGCCCGTACGGGACCGGAGCCAGTTACTGATGGTGTGCTTGGACTCCCGCGTGGAACAGGACGCCGCCAACGTCGAGGACGCCGCTAAAACAGCGGTACACAAAATAATCTTCATCTTCATTTGGGACCCCCGAGAGACTTCCACGCAAAAGGAACCATAGCCCCAATCCCAACCGCAGGCAACCCACGGCGGCAGGCGGACGCAGATTTCCGGCGGGACAGCCCCCAGGATCCCAGGACAGGTGACTTCCGTCAGGGGCCTGCGGAGCCTGGAGCCTACTTGATGCTGTCCCCGCACTTCATGAACTTTTTGCAGTCGTCTATTTTGTTGCAGGCTTTGATTTGCTTCTCGGACTTTTTGCACTTTTTCATGAACTTGTCCTTCGTCGCGGCGAGCATCTCCTTGAGCTTGGCGTGAGACTTCTCGGGTGTGTCCTTCAGGGCGCACTTCTCGAACTTTTTGAAGGCCTTGTCGCAGGGACTGTCACAGGCGGCGAGGGGGAATGCTCCAAGACCCAGGAGGAGGAGAGCGGCGGTAAGATTTTTCATTTGTTCTCCGTTGATTTGCGAAACGGGTTATTGGGGCTGACGAGTGGACCATACTATTCCGACGGTCTTGTGAACCGGGGTGAGCTGGAGATATTCGCTGAGGGTGGCCAATCCCTGCGCGGCCCAGCCAAGGCGCTGACCGGTGGGGTAGGCGGACTGTAGGATCTCGGCCAGGTTCAGGGAGAACCCCAGGAAGAGCTCCTGCTCGCGCATGACCGAGGGATCGGGACGAGGCAGGAATCCGCGGGCGTTGTAGCCTACGAGCAGGTCCACGAAGCGCAGAAAGCGAAAGTACGGGGAGCGCTTGATGGCGGTGAGCCCGCCGAGCTTGAAGACCAGCATGACGGTCTCGCCGGTGTAGTCCTCGGACACGTCGATGTCCTTGTCGTAAAGGAGCGCGTCCACGAACAGCTTCGAGGGTTTGTAGTACATGCGCACGCCGAACAGCCGGTCCAGGGAAGGGACCAACAGCAACAGGGTGGCCACCACATTCCCCAGGACGTTGGCCGCGTAGTCCTGGATCGAGAAGCCATATCCGGGGTGGTAGCCATCCTTGATCTCCACCAATGTATACAAGGTCAACGTGAAGGACACGTGCATGAGCACCGCGGACAGAGGGGACCAGCCGCGATTGATCAGGGACTGCGCCCCCACCCTGGCGAAGAGGTAGTTGGCGTAGAAGTGACCGAGCTTATCGGCCCCACCCCCGTAGGTGTGTCCACCAAAGCCCTCCTCGGCGGCCGTGTTGACTACCATACGACGGTTCATGGGTTGGTTGTGGTACCAGGCGAAGTAGGCCCAGGTGGTGATCCCCCCGTACACCGTGAGCATGGGCAAAGCGGCGACGATGCGCTGGATTACGGTGAGCGGCGGGGGATCGTCCGCGCTGGGAAAGGGCCCTCGCAGGGGAGCGGACAGGTCTGGTGCCCGAGCCCCGATGGGTGCGGGCGTATTGGACAGCGGCCTGGGGTGGGGCTGGGTGTAGAGGGCCGGTGTAGTCGGCCCGCAGGGAGGGGCGCACAGGCCTAGCTTCCCGGGGAACCCGGCGCTGACGCGGACCTTGGTTCCGGTCTTGGTCTTGGTCTTGGGGGACTGTGGGAGGGTCGCCGATGCAGACCTCGACCAGGCCAAAGGGGCCATGGCCGGCGATAGCAGGATCAACCCGGAGGCTGTCGCGCTGGCAATCAGTAGTAGTCTTCGGTGCTTCATCGCCCCCTTAGTTTGTGAACAGGGTGGGGTCGGACAGTCCTATGTTGGTGATGCCGGAGCAGGGGGAGCCGGGGAGGATGGAGTAGTCGTTGTTGCCCGGATCGGTGAAGTGGGTCGCCGGGTTGGTGTCTGAGGGGAAGAGGTCTCCCGCGCCGTTGATGCCGTACAGCGACTGGGCGTCACTGTGGCTGTAGCCGGTGATGGTCTCCGAGCCATTGAACCAGTGCTTCAAAAACGCGATGTTGTCTCCTTCGCTGTTGATGAAGCAATTGTTCTGGGAGTCAATTCTAGACAACGTTTTGGAGACCGTTGGGTCCGTGTCGATCTGTCCGCCGTAGCTGTTGGAGAAGATGTATCCGGCCTGGTTCCAGCCCATCTCCCCGGGGGTGGCGGCGGTGGACTCGATGACCACGACGTTGTTGTAGAACTTGAATTTGTCTTCTGGCTCCTGGGAGAAGACGCCGTTGGCCAGGAGAAAGCCCTGGCCCCACATGTTTACGATCGATGGGGTCAGGCTGAAGACGTTGTTTCTGAACTCCATGTTTCGCGTGGAGATTTCGTTGATCATCGAGAGGTTGTTGTCTTCATCGTAGTATTCGTCCGTGCCCATCTGGGAGATGCCGGGGATGTCTTTGAAGAGATTGTTTTCAAAGAGCATGTTGGCCGCGTTCACGTGTTGACCCAGGCGGCCGGCGCCATGAAAGAAATTGTCTTTTACCCAGATGTTGACGCCATCACCGTTCACCATTTGTCCCTGGGGGTTTTTGATGAAGAGGTGAACGGGGCAGTCGTGGATGTTGTTGCCCGTGAACTCAAAGGGTCCGGAGGTTTCATGGTCGTAGCCCACGTAGATGTCACCTGAGAGGGTCGTGATGCACCCGTTGTGCTGGGCATCATGGTGGTCTTTGGTTTCGTTTAACATCCAGCCGTCGTTGCCGTCTGGAATGGAGCGCGAATAGGTGTCGTGGAGGTGGTTGTTCCTGATGTACGCGAACTGGGTGAAGTAGAGCATGATGAGCCCGTTGTTGTCGCGGTCGGTCAATAGGTCGTGGATGTGGTTGTCCTCAATCCAGGTGTAGCGGGAGTTGCCTCCCACCACGATGGAGCCGTGCACGATCTCGAATCCGCTGATCCGGATGTAGTCCGCGCCTCGCACGTGAAAGGCATCTCGGGCGCAGTCGTCCAGGGATTGGGGATCGCACTCGGGGTTCACATGATACAGGTCCAGGACGGGAAGCTCACCGGGATACGCCTTGAACGTGATGGGGCTACCCTCTTCACCGCTTCGCCGGATATAGGCGACCGCGTAGTAGTCCGGAAGCCAGTCCGCATAGTTGACGATCTGTCCCTTGGCCGCTTCGCCATAGGTGCCCCCCCGGAAGTAGATGAAGTCCCCTGGCGCGATGGTGTCGATGATGGGATTGGTGGAGGCGAAGGGATCGGTGATGGTGCCGTCGCTCAGGTCGTCTCCGTCCGGAGCGATGTAGTAGCACTGCGCGTCGCCCGTGGCTTCGCAGATGGGCGTCGCGTCCTGATCGAATACACACTCGTTGTTTTCGAGATTGTATCCGGAGTCGCACTGGTATTCGCAATGCAGGGCGGTCGTGCAGCTTTCCACAATCAGGTTGGTTGTGGGAGCGGTCAACCCCACGTCGTCGCCCGGACACAGGGAACCGTGGTCTGGGACCGTGCCTTCACAGACAATCGGGTCGTCTCCGTTGGTGTTGTTATCGCAGGCTGTGGTGAGCAGACCAAGTGCGACGGCGGTCATCGCCCAGATGGTTTTACTTTGTTGGATAGTCATTATGCGTACCGCTCCTGGTTGGTTCTAGAGCTTGCCTTTGAGCAGGGATTTGACCGTAAGGGTGCCGTAGATGCGGAGGGTCTTGGCCAGGCATGAGACGTCCAGGGTGGACAGCATCGTGTCGGCCAGACCGAAGGGGAGCATGGTGGGGATGGGGCCCCGGGCATACTCCAGCATCCAGCCGTGGTCCGGGAGGCGATATCCCTTGGTGCGATCCGCGCCCAGGTAGGCGGCGTCACCGGGGACGTACACCCGCCGCTGGGTCTCGCCCTCCTCGTAGCACCACATCTCGCCGTCAATCATGAAGTCGAAGACCTCGGTGCGGTAGCGGCCCGAGTGTCCTTCGGTGCCGATGGCGCTGCCGAAAAAGAGGATGTACTCGCTGAGGGAGGCGTGCAGCAGGGTCATCATTCCCATGGCGCCTCCGGCGTTGTTGTACATCCAGTCCCGGGGTCCGGCGTGGATGTGATCTGGATAGCGCCCGACCAGGGCTCGCGTAATGGTGTCGAAGGCCTCTTCGAGCTTCAGGCCGACGCCCGTCTTCGCACATTCGTGCAAGACGTTCGGATCAAAGATCGTTCCCATGGTTCTCCCGGGGGGGTAGTAGCCCAACAGGGCAGTTTTGGGGCACGTTCCGTATGTCCAATGGCGTATGCCGTACGGCGAATGCCACTGGGCGACGATACCATTTTGGGCGCTGGGTTTACATGGGCGCTGGGCCGAGCAGTACGGCGGCGGGCAGTCCGTGGAGGTTGTCGGCCCAGGTCTCGACCTTGGTGCCGCGGTGGATCACGAAGCCGCCCAGGAGTGGTCCATCGAGCAGTGCTTGCAGGCCACGCAGGTGGTGGGCGTCTGGTGGCGCCGCACGATCGCCGGCCTTTATCTCGAAGGCGAGATAGCCCCCACCCGGGCATCGGACAAGGAGATCCACCTCGCGACGATCCTGGGTGCGCAGGTGACTCAGTTCGGCCCCGAGCCGCAAGCCGCGGTTGAGCTTGAGCACCTCCCCCACCATGAGAGATTCGAACTGTGGCCCGGTCAGACCGAGGCGAAGACCGCTCAGCACGCGCTGGATGCCGAGGTCGAGGAAGTGAAGCTTGGGGGCTTTTTGCAGCCGCTTCGTGCTGCCGGCGGGACCAAAGGCGGGCAGGCGGTAGGTCTGGTAGCTAAGGTCGAGGTAGCGGAGGTATTTCTTCGTGGTCTGCGGCGCGAGATCCGCGTCGCGGGCCAAATCGGCGTAGTTCAGCAGTCCGGCGGTTCGACCGGCCGCCAACCGCTCGAGTCGGAGGAAATCATCCAGATCGTGTACCCGACCCAGGTCGGAGACGTCGCGTTGGAGGTAGGTCCGGCAATACTCCTCGAGCCAGATCCACCGATCGGAATCCTTTTTCAGATGAATCAGAGCCGGCATTCCTCCCCAGGTTTCGAGGTGTGCTAGCGCCTCCTGGGTTTGTAGCCGGGCACCTATGGCCTGGTCCCCTATGGGGAGGGCATCCATGACTTCGGCCACCTCTTTGGGAGTGTCGCAATCGAGCAGCATCTCAAAGAAGCAGCGCTCGGTCCCAGCGAGCTCGCTAGCCATGAGCCCGAAGAGCTCGCGCGTCACCGAGCGCCCCGCCAGGCTCTCGCGCACGGTTGCGAGCAGCTGGATTTGTGCGCTCCCCGAGAGGATCACACGTAGGCTCTCCGGGCCGGCGTCCAACATCACCTTCACGGTACCCAGAAAATCCGGCGCCTTTTGTACCTCGTCGAAGATGTAGCTCTTACCCCGTGCGATCCAGCGACTGGAGGGAAGCCCCGCCAGCTCAGCTCGCACCAGCGGCTCATCAAAGGTGTGGTACTCGTATGGCGGCACGAACTCGCGTTGCAGAAGCGTCGTCTTTCCTGTCTGTCGGGCACCGGTGAGGATGAGCCCTCGACCAACGGGAGACTCAGAGACCCGGGCCATATCCTTATATATGCGGCGTTTTATGAACATGGGTTTATTATTACGGCGTGAATTAGTAAAGTCAAGCCGGTCAGCTCGGTTGTGCCAGTTGGTTCATCGGCGCCCCTTGCGGGAGGAGGAGTGGGGGCTTATCCTGCCAGACGATGGTGCGCTCGGTTCACAAAGCTCTGGTCGGCCTCTTTGCGGCCTCGATTCTTACGCTGGCGGCCCTGGTGGTGCACTGGACGGTGCTTTTGTGGCAGCACGAGTCCACTGCGCTCTCGGAGGCTGAGCAGTCCCTGATTGTGGCCTCCCACCGGGCCGCCCAGGATCTCGGGCGTCGGGATCGTCCCCCCCGATTGGGTCCCTTGACGGGCCAACCGCGGCTGGAGGTGGTGCGGCTCGGCAAGGGCTCACCGGCCGGGCGTACGGTGCGTCTGTCCCCCCGCTTCGCCGGCTACGGGATCCGGCCGGGGCCGGCGGCGGTGAAACAGCTCCGGTCCAAGCGGCGACGTCGGTTCCTGATGCTCATGGGCGAAGGGGGGTTGGCCCTGGTGCTGTTTCTGGTGTTTTGCGTGGTGCTGCTACGACTGCTGTACGGCGAGCGACAGCGTCGGCGGGAGATCGAGGCGTTCATCAACACCATCAGCCACGAGCTCAAGACCCCCTTGGCCGGGATCAAGGCCTTGCTCGGGACCCTCCAGATGGGTAACATTCCGGCCGAGCGAATGAATGAATACCTAGACATGGGGCTGCGCGAGTCGGATCGCCTCGAGCACCTGGTGGAAAACATCCTGATCGCCAACCGGATCCGACGGTCCACCCTCGCCGTGCGACTCAAGGACCTGGACCTCGGTCCCTTCCTGGTGGAGTACCTGGAGCACCGGAACGCGCTGCTGCCCGTGGATCATCCGGGCGTTCACCTGGTGGAAGATCCCCCTGACGGGCTGATCGTCCGCGCTGATGGAGACAAGCTGCGGGTGGTGCTCGAGAACCTCACGGACAACGCCATCAAGTATGGGGACGGCTCCAAGGTGCGCTTCGAGGTGGAGGCGCGGGTGGACCGGGTCCATCTGGTGGTGGCCGACGACGGCATCGGGTTCGCGCCCGAACGGGCCGAGGCGCTGTTCGAAGGGCTCCGGGCCGCCACCCAGGAGGACGCCGCCATGGTGCACGGAACGGGGCTGGGACTCGGCATCGCCCGGAAGCTGGCCCGGACCATGGACGGCGAGGTGCGAGCCCACAGCGCCGGGCCTCAGAAGGGCAGCCGGTTCTTGGTGGAGCTGCGGCGTGCGGAGGAGGAACCGTGATCCGACTACTGCTCATCGAGGACGACGCTCTCATCGGCGAGATGATCCGGCTCAACCTGCAGCAGGAGGGGTACGAGGTTACCTGGAGCCGGGACGGAGTGGAGGCTACGAAGATCGCCCTCGGCGGACAGTTCGATATGATGCTGCTGGACGTGATGCTCCCGGGGCGGCTGGGCTACGATATCGCCCGGGACGTCAGGGAGGCCGGGCTCACCCAGCCCATTTTGATGCTTACCGCCCGCAGCGACACGCCCTCCAAGGTGACGGGGCTGGACGCCGGCGCGGACGACTACCTCACCAAGCCCTTTCACATGCCTGAGCTGCTGGCCCGGGTGCGCGCCCTTTTGCGACGTCCCGGGGCCGGGGCCGGGGCCGGGGGAGACGCGACCTTAAGTCGCACGGTGACCCTCGGGCAACTCACGGTGAACCTGGACACGGGGCAGGCCGAGACCCTCGCCGGTTCGGCCCAGTTGAGCGAGGGCGAGAACCGCCTGCTCGAGCTCCTGTCCCGCCGTCGCGGCCAGGATCTCACTCCGGAGGAGATCGCCGAGGAGCTACGCCACACCGGGCTTTCCGCCACAGATTCCGTGACCTCGCCGGACGGCGTTCGGGAGGCCATCCAACGTCTGCGTAGGCTGTTCGAGCCGGAGCCAGAGCGCCCCCGGCACTTCGTACACGCTGACCGCGGCTATCGCTTTGAGAGTTGAGCCATGTCCTATCCGATCATCCGTCCCCGTCGTCTTCGTGAGTCCGGTCTGGTGCGCGACCTGGTGCGCGAAACCCGCCTGAGCGTGGACGACTTCATCTATCCGCTGTTTGTGTGCGAGGGGGCACAGGTGGTGTCTCCCATCCTCTCGCTGCCGGGCCAGAACCGCTACTCCGTCGACACCCTGGTGACCGAGTGCCGCCGGGCGGTGGACCTGGGCATCAAGGCGGTGCTGCTGTTCGGCATCCCCGACGATGACATCAAGGACGACGTGGGGAGCTGCGCCTGGGACAAAGACGGCATCGTGCAGCGGGCCATCCGGGCCATCAAGGGGGCCGGTCTGGACCTGCTGGTCATCACCGATGTGTGCCTTTGTGAGTACACCTCCCACGGCCACTGCGGCGTGGTGCAGGGCGATCGCATCCTCAATGATCCGTCGCTGGAGCTGTACTGCCGGCAGGCCGTGTCCCACGTGGAGGCGGGTGCGGATATGGTGGCGCCGTCGGACATGATGGACGGTCGGGTGGGGGCCATCCGCGAGGCTCTGGACGGGATCGACGCAGAGCACATCCCCATCATGGCCTACTCCGCCAAGTACGCCTCGGCCTTCTACGGTCCCTTCCGGGACGCCTGTGGAAGCGCGCCCTCCTTCGGGGATCGGCGCAGCCATCAGATGGACCCAGCCAACGCTGACGAGGCCCTGCGGGAGGTGGAGCTGGACATCGACGAAGGCGCCGACATCGTCATGGTGAAGCCGGCCCTGGCGTACCTGGACATCATCCACCGGGTGAAGCAGCAGTTCGGCGTGCCCGTAGCCGCCTACAACGTCAGCGGCGAGTACGCCATGGTGGAGCTCGCCGCCAAGGCCGGGGCCGGGGACCGCGAGCGGTTGGTCCTCGAGGTTCTCACGGGGATCCGCCGGGCCGGAGCCGATCTGATCCTGACCTACCATGCACCCTACGCGGCCGAGCTGCTGGGGAGGAGCTAGCCCATGGTTCACTACCTCTCTCAGGTCTGGTCCACGGCGTTCCCAGTAGTAGCGCCGGTGTTTGGTGTGAAATTCAACATCGCCGATATCTGGGCCGACACCGTCCTGCGGGCGATCATCATCGTGGTGGGCTCGGTCCTGGTCGGGTTCCTCTTCGACAAGCTGGGCGCCCGGTTGATGCTCATGCTGGCGGGCAAGACCGAGACGGATCTGGACGACAAGATCGTCGCGGTCCTGCATAAGCCCATCTTCTGGACGGTGTTCCTGGTGGGCGCCACCTGGGCGGTGTACGCGCTGAATCTGGCCAAGCCCGTGCCCTACATCATCCACGGTCTCATCAAGACCGTGGCGGTGTTCATCTGGATGGGCGCCATGTCTAGGATCAGCTCTATCCTCCTGACCTGGCTGTCCGAGCGGCAGGCCGATTTCAACGTGGTGCAGCCGCGCACCATGCCGCTGTTCGACATCGCCGCGAAGGTGGTGGTCTATGGCGGCGGCATGTACGCGTTGATGCTCTCGTGGAACATTAACGTCGCGGGTTGGTTGGCCTCGGCCGGGATCCTGGGTCTGGCCATCGGCTTCGCGGCCAAGGACACCCTGGCGAACCTCTTCGCCGGTGTGTTCATCTTGGCCGACGCGCCCTACAAGCTGGGGGACTATATCGTCATTGAGTCCGGGGAGCGCGGCAAGGTGGTGGAGATCGGCATGCGCTCCACCCGTATTCTCACCCGGGACGACATCGAGATCGTGGTGCCCAATTCCGCCATCGCCAATGGCAAGGTCATCAACGAGAGCGGCCCGGTGTACCAGCGACGCATCCGCATCAAGGTGGGGGTCTCCTACGACAGCGACATCGACCTGGTGGAGAAGACTCTCCATGAGGTCGCCAAAGGCAACAGCGACGTTTCCAAGCATCCCGAGCCCCGGGTGCGGTTCCGCAGTTTTGGCGACTCGAGTCTGGACTACGAGCTGCTGGTGTGGGTGGCTGATCCCGAGTGGCGAGGGCGGGTCAAGCACGAGCTGAACACGGCCACCTTCAAGGGCTTCGCCGCCGCCGGAATCGCGATCCCCTTCCCCCAACGGGATCTGCACATGATCCCGCCCTCTCCCGAGGAGAACCCAAAGCCGCAGGAGAAGAAACCATGAGCAGCGGTAGCCAATACGACATTGATGTCGATGTACCGGTGGTGAACCAGAAGGTAAGCGCCGCGGTGCACCGGCCCGACGATGTGGATCGGACCACGCCCGTGGTGGTGCTCGGCCACGGAGTCACCAACGACCGGCACCATCCGCTCATCGCCTCCACCCTGGAGCGCCTGGCGCACCGGGGTATCGCCGGGGTGCGGTTCAACTTTCCCTTCAAGGAGCGGGGCGACGCCTCACCCGATGGTAGCGAGGTGCTGCTCGACACCTTCACGGCGGTGGTGCAGATGGTACACGAGCGGTTCCTGGGAGACCCGCCGGTGATCCTGGGCGGCAAGTCCATGGGCGCCCGGGTCGCCGCGGCCCACCAGACCGACCACCGAACCGCCGTCGGCATGGTCTATCTCGGCTTTCCCCTCCACGCCCCCGATGACAAAACCCGCCTCCGGGGTGACGATCTCACCCAGATCCGGGTCCCCCAGCTCTGCCTCCAGGGCGACGGTGACCCCTTCTGTGACCTGAACCTCTTCCAGACGGTCCACACCACCATCGAGTACCCCTGGCAGCTCGAGATCTTCCCAGGCGGCGGCCACGGCCTCGGCCTGGGTCACGGTCCGCAGGTGGACAAAGCCGGTGAGGCCATTCTGGATCGCGTCGCCGACCTCACGGCCGCCTGGATACGGTCCCAGATCATCGAGCCCGATTAGTACTCAGCAGTTTGACTTTCAGAGAGGAAGGCTGGGGCGTAGGGACAGGTCTTACTATGGCCGGCGGATCGCGATCTTGCCTCCCCGGGGATCGGCGATGATGGCATAGGTACCCTTTCCATCTGGCATTGCCTCCTCGCCGAGCACTACGGTGCCGTGGTTGGCCTTCACGAGTCCAATGGTGGTCTTGATGCTATCGACCTCCACGCAGGGGAGCCAGGCCAGTGGTTCGGAATCGTAGGCCTGGTTCATGATGATGCTTCCCCCTGGGCCGCCCCCATTGTCAACCGCCACCCAGTCTCGTGGCCTACCGGGGGCGCTGAGCGTCCACCCTGGAAAGACCCTCGTGTAAAATGCCGTAACGTCCGCGGTGCGCCTTGTGATGAGCATGCAGCTGATGATGTCGTTGGCCATGGTCACTTCTCTCCTGTTGGTTGTGTGAGATCGTTTCAGACGACAATATGGTGTTGGTTCCCTCCAGTCACCGCCTACATATTCATCAGCTTTTGCATGCAGGTCAAGTATTTAGGATCTCCGGTATTTCGGAGTAAATGGGTGATTTTTCCCTGTGCTGATTAGCCCCCTCTTCGATTCTTTTGGATCCCCTGTGTCCGTGATAGTTTGGCACGCTATTGCACCAATTGATGAACCACCATGGACGACCTTCTCTTTCAGACAGGCAGCTTCGTGGATCACTTCCGGATCATACGCTCCCTCGGGCGGGGCGGCATGGGCGAGGTGTACCTGGCGCGCGACACCAAGCTGGGCCGGAAGGCGGCCTTGAAGATCATCCACCCCGAACGGTTCGGCCAGTCCGACGCGGTGGAGCGGTTTCTTTTTGAGGCGCGGATTACCGCCCGGTTCAGCCATCCCCACATTGTGACCATCTTCGCCGTGGGGGAGCACGGTGAGCGTCCCTATCTGGCCCTGGAGTATCTGGAAGGGCAGACCCTGCGGCAGCGCATGGGCACAGAGGCGCTGTCTGTACGCGAGACGCTGCGCCTGGGCCTCGCCATTGCCCAGGCCCTCGAAGAGGCGCATGGTCACAAGATCCTCCACCGGGATCTCAAGCCGGAGAACGTGCTGTTGCCCCGGGACGGTCGGCTTCGGGTGGTGGACTTCGGCCTCGCAAAGCGTCTGGACGTTCGCATGCAGTCGCCTTCAGATGCCGACGAGGTTCCCACAGACCCCGTGACTGGTCGGGTCACCGGGTTGGAGTTCGCCGCTCTCCTGGAGACCGCGGAGCAGGATCCGAGCCGGGAGGACACCGATGAGGTCGCTACCGTTGGGGGGGACTCAGACACGGGCCCCGGACTCGACTCCGCCGGCCGCGGCGTACGGGGTACGCCGGCGTACATGGCCCCGGAGCAGTGGAAGGAGCAGGAGGCCACGGCCGCCAGCGACGTATGGGCCCTTGGTGTGATTCTTTACGAGATGCTTGCAGGGCGTCGGCCTTATGAAGAGACATATCCCCTGGCCATCGCCGTGCGGGTCTGCGCGGACGAGGCGGTCCCCGACATTGAGCATCACCGGGAGGTGCCCGGGCGGCTGGCGGATCTGGTGGCCGGCTGCTTGCAGAAAGAGGCCGCGGATCGGCTCACCGCGGCTGAGGTGGTACGGGAGCTTGCGCAGCTCCGTCATCAAGAGCGCCCGACGCGATCCGAGACCGATGGCCCCTTCCGGGGGCTGCTGCCCTTCAGTGAGCGACACGCGGATCAATTTTTCGGTCGGGAGGCCGAGGTGGGTACGTTGGTGGAGCGACTTCGTGACGAGCCGTTGCTGGCGGTAGTGGGCCCTTCGGGCGCGGGCAAGAGCTCTTTTGTCAAAGCCGGTGTCATTCCCCGGCTGCGGGATCAGGGGCGGTGGCTGGTCCTCTCCTTTCGCCCTGGGAACCACCCCTTTGTGGCCCTGGCGGCCCGGCTCGAGGCCGGGGCGGCCCAGCGGTCGGACCAGGGATTTCCCAGCCCGCGGGCCAGCGGCGATCACATCCCCGTGGTGGGGGATCTCCATGCCGCCATGGCCGCCCACCGAGGGGACGACGCGGCGGTGGACAAGACCCAGAAGCTCGCGGCGACCCTGCGGGAGTCGCCCCTCCAACTGAATCTGCACCTCCAGCGGTTGGCCGAGTCTTCCGGTTCCCGGGTGCTGGTCTACGTGGATCAGCTCGAGGAGCTGTACACCCTGGGTGCCAGCGAATCGACCCGGCACCGGTTCATGGAGGCCTTGCGGTCCGCCGCCGACGATCCCATGGAGCCGGTGCGGGTACTCGTCTCTTTGCGAGATGACTTCCTGGGGCGCCTCGCCGACAGCGCCGCCGCCCGGGAGGCCCTGAGCCATGTGGCCGCGGTGCGTAGTCCTGAGGTGGACGGGTTGACCGAGATCCTGGTCAAGCCCTTGGAGGCGGTGGGCTACAAATACGAAGATCCGACCCAGGTCCAGGTGATGCTCGACGCTGTGAGTGGCGAGCCGGCCTGTCTCCCGCTGTTGCAGTTCACATGCCACGAGCTCTGGTCCCGCCGGGACCGGGCCCGGCGGCTCATCACCCGCGAAGTCTACGACGATATCGGTGGCGTGGCCGGCGCTCTGGCTCGTCACGCCGACGGGGTCCTGGCGGGCCTGCCGCCGGACCGACTGGATCTTGCGCGCCAGCTCCTGCTTCGCCTGGTCACGGCGGATTCTACCCGCAAGGTGTTGACACTGGTGGAGCTGACAGACGGGCTCGACCCCGCAGCTCAGGAGGTGCTCGAGCACCTGGCGGCCGAACGCATCGTCTCCCTGCGGCGCGCCCGCTCCGCCCAGGGGAGTGTGGCCGAGCTTGAGCTCGTACATGAGTCTCTGATTCACACCTGGGATCAGCTCGCCCACTGGCTGGATGAGAGCCGGGAGGACCGCGCCTTCCTCGAGCAGTTGGGCCAGGCCGCGGCGCTGTGGGAGGGACGGGGGCGGCGTCGGGTGGAGGTGTGGGACGGCTCGGCTCTGGAGGAGGCGCGCAACCTGCTGGCCCGTTGTACGGACGAGGTGCCGGCGAGGGTGCGGCAGTTTCTCGCGGCCAGTGAGCTGGAGGCGAAGCGAGCTCGACGACGTCGGCGGTATTTTCGCGTGGGGTCCATCGCCGTCTTGGTGGTTATCGCCGTGATCTCCGCCTCGGTGGCGGCGGTCATCTACGGTCAATCCGCCGAGGTTCGCCGGCAGCGCGATCAGGCGAAGGTGTCCAGGCAGCGGGAGGAGCAGAAGCGCGCCGAGTCCGATCGCGAGAGCGCCGGAGCGGCGCTGATCCGCCAGGATATACTAGAGGCCCGGGCCAAGTTGAGGACCTCGCTGGAGCGGTTGGATGATCCCCTCGCCCGGGCGTTGTGGGCCCGGATCAGCCGGGAATCACTGGTGTGGAAAAGGACGCTGGGGGCGCACTTGACCGACGCTACATTCTCCCCCCATGGTCGCACGGTGGCGGTGGCTTCGGGCCGTTCGGTCTATCTGTTCGACACCACGACCCTGTCCATGCGGGTTCTCCGCGGTCACCTGGGACGGGTGATGAGTGTCGACTTCTCGCCCGACGGTGGCACCTTGGCGGTGGCCATCGACGATGGGCAGGTGTGGCTCTGGAGTCACCGTCAGTCCCGCGTGTTGCATCGTCTCCGCGGCCATAAGGGTCCGGTCTGGAAGGTAGTATATGATCCCCAGGGCAAAGTCGTGGCCACGGCGGGGAACGATGGCACTGTGAGGCTCTGGGACGTCGTCACGGGCCGCTGCCAGAACGTGTATCGGGGACACCATGCGAGCTGTACCGCCGTTTGTTTTGGTGGGGACGGCCGGTGGTTTGCCTCGGCCAGCTTTGACGGCACGGTTCGGCTCTGGAGGCGCGGCGAGGCCCAGCCCTTTCGGACCCTGACCGCTGGCGCTGTTTCGTTTTCCGGGTTGGCGATCGGCCCGGGCGGACGCCGTGTGGCGGCGGCTGGCTTTGACGGTGTGATCCGGATCTGGCGGGTGGCCAGCGGCCGGCTCCTGCACCGTATTGTAGCCCACGCCAGACGCGTTAACGCCGTGACCTTCAGCCCCGACGGTCGGTTGTTGGCGTCCTCGTCCTCGGATCGCACGGTGCGACTTTGGGACGTGTCCACTGGACGTCACCTCAGTACCCTGCGTGGCCACAAGGCCTCGGTGTGGAGCGTTGAATTCAGCCCGGACGGATCCGCTCTCGTGTCCGCAGGAGTCGATCAGACGATCCGGGTATTCAGTGTCCCCGTTGCCATCCGAGCGCATCCTTTGGCGGCCCACAATAACGCGGTCCTCGCCGTAGCGTTTTCTCCGGGAGGAGGGCTTGTGGCTTCCTCGTCCTATGATGACACCGTGCGTTTTTGGGACGTCGCCACGGGGCGTGTATTGCGCGTGTTGCGGGGTCACGAGGGCGACGTATACGGTGTGGCCTTCTCTCCGGATGGCCGTCGGCTGGCGTCGGTGGCATCCGATCGTACGGTTCGAATCTGGGACGTTAAGACGGGAGCCGCGCTCAAGGTGCTCCGTCACCGTGCCACCGTACGCGGGGTGGCTTTCTCCCCGGACGGGAAAGTACTCGCGGTGACCGTGGATGATCGCACGGTGCACCTGTGGGACCTCGAAAAGATGGAGCGACGTCATGTGTTGCGCGGGTTCAAGAGTGGAGTCTGGGCGGTCGCTTTCAGCCCTGATGGCAAGGTGCTCGCCACCGGCAGCTATCGGGGGCGTATTGGATTGTGGGATCCGGAGACCGGAGAGCTGCGTGGTCGCCTGGAAGCACATGGAGGCAATATCTGGGGTCTGCAGTTCACCGCCGATGGTCGTCGGCTCATCAGTGGGAGCTGGGACAAGACCGTGCGGTCTTGGGATCTCGCCACGGGCAAGTCGACCGTCGTGGGCCGGTATCAGGGGCGCGTAAATAGGCTGTCGGTTGCGCCCGACGGTCGGGCGGTGGCGGTCCCGCTCGGTAGTGGAGCGGCGGTTTTGCAGCCTTTGGGCGCGGGGAAACGAATCGTGCTCCGGGGCCATCGCAAGGAGGTCAACGGGGCAGCCTTCAGCCCCGATGGTCGCTCGGTGGCGACGGTCAGTGACGACGGGTCGGTGCGGTTGTGGCGGGCCGACACGGGCCGCGCGGTGTGGCGCGCGTCGACGCTGGTGTCTGGGCCGCTTCGTATACTGAGTCATCGTGGTTGGGAGCGATTGGGAGCGGGTCCGGCGGGGTCGACGGGGTCGACGGGGTCGACGGGGTCGACGGGGTCGAAAGGGATTCGTGGCCAGGCTGGGGCGGGCTGGCTGCGGCGACTCGGCTCTGGGGCGCGGCTCGTCGCCGAGGCCCCGGACGGTCGGTTCGGTTGCGTGGTCACCGCGGACCACCACGTGGAGCGCTGGCGGACGCGGCCGGCGCGGCGCCTGTACCGGAAGCCGCAGGCCGGGGTGGTGCAGCTGCTCGCGGTGTCGGGGGGGTGTGTCGTGCGCACCGGGGACTCGGCGCGGCTCTTTGGACCCGCCGGTGGGGTGCGAGACCTGGTAGCCAAATCGGTCGGTGTCGCCTGGTCCGGTAAAGAGGTCCTCATCGTGGGCCCGAAGCGGGTGCATCGGTTCGATGGGAATGGCGCTGCGCGAGATTCCTTCGTGGTGTCCTCGGGCGTGGTCACTGCCGCTCGCGTGGGTGCGGGGTATGCGCTCGGGTTCACCGATGGCAACGTGGAGCTCGTCGACGCCCGGGGGCGCAGTCGAGGGCGTGGACTCAGCTTCGAGCAGGTGCCCTCGAGCCCGGTGGAGCGGATCATCGCCGGTCCCCTGAGCTCCATCGTCATAGGCTTCGCCAACGGACAGGTGGGGTTGTGGAGCCTCAAAAATGGTCGGTTGCTGGATCGCATGCAGGTGCACGGCCCCGTGCGGCATCTGGTGCTGGCGGCCGAAAAGCTCTACGCGGTGTCAGCGCTGGGCGACTATCGGATCATGGACCTCTCGGTATTCAACATGGACTACTGCAGGCTCTTGCGGCAGGTGTGGAGCCAGGTCAATGTGACCTGGGAGGACGGACGGCCCGTGAGAACGTCTGCGCCCCGCAAGCACCGCTGTCATCGATAGGGCCCGCTCAGAAATAACCAGCTCACTCTGTCCGCCGATCCCTCCCCGCCGCCCGAGTCCCTTGTCCCTTGGAATCAACGAGAATCCCTCGTTGGGCGCTGGACCTTGCCAGAAGTCATTAAATGATTAGTAATTAAGTAGGATAAATGGAGGTGGTTCATGAATCTACTTGACGATGACAGCGCGCGCCGACCCCGTGGAGCCGGTTCATGGAGGCGTTTGGGCCTGGTCGGGGTGGGGCTGTGCCTGGTGGGGGGCGTCGCCGGTGGCGGCTGCGGCATCGGCACGGATGCGACGCTTTTGGCCGGTGCGGACGCGCGGGTGTGGACCCCGGACGCTGACGCTTCGTCATCGCTGCCCAACGGCATCGGGCCTCTGGATCAGGTTACCTATGACAGTACGGCGGTGGCGACCTTCGCCTTAGGGTGATTCTGGGGACCTGACGCCCAGTTTGGGGCGGTCAACGGCGTAATTCGCACCCGCGTTGGGTACAGCGGCGGGACCACCGAGAGTCCGACCTACACCAGCCTGGGGGATCACTCCGAGTCCATACAGATGGACTTTGATCCCACGGTTGTCACCTACGCGGAGCTGTTGGACATCTTCTGGGAGAACCACAACCCTCAGACCGAGCCCACCTGCCGACAATACATGTCCGCGGTCTTTTATCACGACGAGGCCCAGCGGCAGCTGGCCGAGGAGACCAAGCTGGAGCAAGAGGCGATCCACCCCACCATCTACACCGAGATCGCTCCAGCCCAGACCTTCTATCGCGCCGAGGACTACCACCAGAAGTGGTACCTCCGGAACAAGAGCCTTCTGATTCGCGACTTCAACGCCATCTATCCCGATCCCGCCGACTTCACTGATTCCACCGCCGCGGCGCGGGTAAACGGCGTTGTGGGCCGGTTCTACACCGCCGACCGCCTGGATGCCGACATCGCGGGCTTCGGCCTCTCCGAAGAGTCCAACGAGCTACTGCGCAGCTACGTCCAGAATTGACCAGACGTCCAGGACTGACAGGACGTCCGGCCCGGACAGCAACCGATTTCCAAAATGGGCGGGGGATTGTCCCGGGGCCCAAAGTGGTTATCTTCGTCGGCCATGAAATCCTATCTTGAGCTGCTTCGACGTGTGCGTCATGAGGGTGTATTGCGGGACGACCGTACCGGCACCGGGACCTACTCCATATTCGGGCATCAGCTTCGCGTGGATCTCGCGGCGGGGTTTCCCCTGGTGACCACCAAGCGGTGCCACTACAAGTCCATTGTCCATGAGCTCTTGTGGTTCGTGCGCGGTGAGACCAACGTGCGCTCCTTGCGGGAGGCGGGGGTGACCATCTGGGATGAGTGGGCCGCCCCGGACGGAGAGCTCGGGCCGGTGTACGGTAAGCAGTGGCGTCGATGGGAGGGGCCTGACGGCAGGGTGGTGGACCAGCTCGCCGACGTGGTGGCCGAGATCCGGGCCAACCCCACATCTCGACGGCTTCTGGTGAGCGCCTGGAACCCGGCGGTGTTGCCTGATCCCCAGGTTTCGCCCGCGGACAACGCCGCCGCCGGGAGACAGGCCCTGCCGCCCTGCCATTGCCTCTTTCAGTTTTACGTGGCCGAGGAGAGGCTCTCCTGTCAGCTCTACCAGCGCAGCGCCGACGTCTTTTTGGGCGTGCCCTTCAACATCGCTTCCTACGCCTTGCTCACGCTGATGATCGCCCAGGTCACGGGTCTGGGTCCCGGGGAGCTCGTACACACCTTCGGCGACGCGCACCTGTACACCAACCACCTCGCCCAGGCGGACCTGCAGCTTGGCCGGGAGCCGCGCCCCTTGCCGCGCATGATCCTGGATCGGGCTGTGCGGGAGCTCGGGGATTTCCGCTTTGAGAGCTTCGGGCTCCAGGACTACAATCCCCACCCGGGTATCGCCGCACCCATCGCGGTGTGAAAAACTTCTTTGGAGGGACCCATGAAGATCTCCTTTATCGTAGCGGTGGCCCGAGGCGGCGTCATTGGTCACCAGGGTGGCTTGCCCTGGCGCCTGTCGGCCGACCTCCGGTACTTCAAGCGCACCACCATGGGGCGCCCCCTGGTCATGGGTCGCAAGACCTGGGACTCCATCGGGCGGCCCCTGCCGGGCCGGGAGAACCTCGTCGTATCCCGCCAGCCGGACTTCGCCCCGCTGGGCGTGCGGGTGATCCACGACCTCGACGAGGCCCTCGCCCTGGCGCGGCGCATCGCCGAGGCCGACGGCGTGGACGAGATCATGGTCATCGGCGGCGCCCAGATCTTCGACGCCTTGCGGCCCCGGGCTGACCGAATCTATCTCACCGAGATCCACGCGCCCATCCCCGGCGATGTGTTCTTCGCCCCACCGGACCCCGCCCGCTGGTCCGAGACCTCCCGGTCAGAGCGGCTGACCGATACGCGGTCCGGGCTCGACTACACCTTTGTGGTCTACGAGCGAAAGTAAATACATCGGATTGGTTGACTTATGGGGTTGGGGTGCGAATGTTAAGTACGTTCTGAGTCAGCAAAGGAGCTCTCATGGCTACGGCTAAGGCTACGGTTACGTACGATACTGAGGCGGGCACCCTGGAGATTCTGGGGCACGTGTCTGACTCCTTCGCCCAGATCCTCACGCCGGAGGCCCTTGCTTTTGTCGCCGACCTGGCGGGCGCTTTTCGGGGGCGGGTCACCGAGCTGCTCCAAAGACGCCGCGAGGTGCAGGGGCGATATGACGCCGGGGAGCGCCCCGGGTTCCTCTCCGAGACCCGCGAGATCCGGGAGTCGGACTGGACGGTGGCGCCTCTGCCCGGGGATCTTCTGGATCGGCGGGTAGAGATCACCGGCCCGGTAACCCGCAAGCTGATCATCAACGCCCTGAACTCCGGTGCCAACGTCTTCATGGCGGATTTTGAAGACGCCACGGCGCCGAGCTGGGAGAACCTGGTGGAGGGGCAGGTCAACCTGCTCGACGCCATCGCCCGCACCATCGACTTCACGGACGCTGCCTCCGGCAAGGAGTACAAGCTGGCCAGTGAGGTGGCCACGCTCTTTGTGCGACCCCGGGGTTGGCACCTGTGGGAGAGCCACGTGCTGCTCGACGGTAAGCCTATCCCGGGCGCGCTGCTGGACTTCGGCCTGTATCTGTTCCACAACGCGGCCCCCCTGCTTGAGCGGTCCACCGGGCCGTACTTCTATCTACCCAAGCTGCAGAGTCACACAGAGGCGCGCCTTTGGAACGATGTCTTTGTCCGGGCCGAGCAGCGGCTCAGCCTGGAGCCCGGGACCATCAAGGCCACGGTGCTCATCGAGACCCTCCCCGCCGCCTTTGAGATGGACGAGATCCTCTACGAGCTGCGGGATCACTCCGCCGGCCTGAACTGCGGGCGATGGGATTACATCTTCAGCTTCATCAAGACCTTTCGGGCCGACGCGTCCTTTGTGTTGCCGGACCGTGGACAGGTGGGCATGGACCAACCCTTCATGACCGCCTACACCACCCTGGTCATACAGACCTGCCATCGGCGTGGCGTACACGCCATGGGCGGCATGGCGGCACAGATCCCCATCAAGGCGGACCCGGAGGCCAACGCCGCGGCCCTGGAGAAGGTGCGGGCGGACAAGCTCCGTGAGGTGCAAAACGGCCACGACGGCACCTGGGTGGCCCACCCCGGCCTGGTGGACCTCGCCCGCGCGGTCTTTGACGAGCACATGCCCGCTCCCAATCAGATCGAACGCAAGCGGTCCGATGTCAAGATCACCGCCGCCGATCTCATCCGGGTGCCCGAGGGCACCCGCTCCGAGGAGGGGCTGCGCCAGAACGTCAGCGTGGGGATCCAGTACCTGGCGTCCTGGCTGGGGGGCAACGGCTGCGTGCCCCTGTACCACCTCATGGAGGACGCCGCCACGGCGGAGATCTCCCGCACCCAGGTGTGGCAGTGGCAGCGGTACGGCGCGTCTTTGGCCGACGGTCGTGAGGTGAGCCCGGACTTCGTGCGGCGGGTGCTTGACGACGAGCTC
Source organism: Deltaproteobacteria bacterium (assembly GCA_029938605.1). Classification (GTDB taxonomy): domain Bacteria; phylum Myxococcota_A; class Polyangia; order HGW-17; family JAJRWW01; genus JAJRWW01. The sequence goes on from JAOZUO010000039.1 coordinate 36,815, forward strand.
GGCAAGATCCGTGGCGCAGTCGGAGAGGACCGCTATACCACCGGGCATTTCGAGCAAGCCGGTGAGCTGTTTCGCACCTTGATCACCGCCGAGGACTACGAAGAGTTTTTGACCCTCCCGGCCTACGCTTTGCTTATTGGGCAGTCCGACCCCGAGAACGAGCCAGAGAGCGACCCCGAGAACGAACCTAGGAGCGCATCATGAATACCGAGTATCTGACCGGCAGCAATCTGAGCGACCAGAGTCCCGCGGCGGCCAAGCGCTGGGAGGGCATCGAGCGCCCCTATACCGTGGCCGAGGTGGAGCAGCTTCGCGGCTCCCTGCGGATCCGTCACACCCTGGCGGAGGTGGGCGCGGCCCGGCTCTGGGCGTTACTGCACACCGAGGACTACATCAACGCTCTGGGCGCCCTCAGCGGCAACCAGGCGGTGCAGATGGTCAAGGCCGGGTTGCAGGCCATTTACCTGTCGGGGTGGCAGGTGGCGGCGGACGCGAACCTGTCGGGTAATACCTACCCCGACCAGTCTCTCTACCCGGCCAACTCCGTGCCCACGGTGGTTCGCCGGCTCAACGCCGCCCTCGGCCGTGCCGACCAGATCGACCATGGCGAGGGAACCGACGACACCCACTGGTACGCCCCCATCGTCGCGGACGCCGAGGCGGGGTTTGGCGGCCCGCTCAACGCTTTCGAGCTCATGAAGTCCATGATCGAAGCCGGCGCCGCGGGTGTGCACTTCGAGGATCAGCTCGCCGCGGAGAAGAAGTGCGGCCACCTGGGGGGCAAGGTGCTCGTGCCCACCAGCCAGTTTGTGCGGACCCTCGTATCGGCGCGTCTGGCGGCGGATGTCATGGACGTGGACACGGTGCTCATCGCCCGCACCGACGCTTTTAGCGCGACCCTGCTCACCTCGGACATCGACGAGCGGGACCAACCGTTTCTGACCGGCGAGCGTACGCCGGAGGGTTTTTATCATGTGAAAAACGGCCTGGATCTCGCCATCGCCCGTGGCCTGGCCTACGCGCCCTACGCGGACCTGTTGTGGTGCGAGACCTCCACGCCGGACCTCGACGACGCTCGCCGCTTCGCCGAGGCCATCCATGCCAAGTTCCCGGGGAAGCTGCTGGCCTACAATTGCTCGCCTTCCTTCAACTGGAAGCGGAAGCTGGACGAGGCCACCATCGCCAAATTCCAGCGGGAGTTGGGCGCCATGGGGTACAAGTTCCAGTTTGTGACCCTGGCGGGGTTCCACGCCCTGAACCACTCCATGTTCGAGCTGGCCCGGGGGTACAAGGCGCGCGGCATGGCCGCCTACTCCGAGCTTCAGCAGGCGGAGTTCGCCTCCGAGGAGCACGGCTACACGGCCACGCGCCACCAACGCGAGGTGGGTACGGGCTACTTCGATCAAGTGGCCCAGGTGATCTCCGGTGGCACCGCCTCCACCCTGGCCCTTACCAACTCCACCGAGGCGGAGCAGTTTCATTAGGACCTCAGCGCAGCAGTGGGGTGTAGCCCCCCCCGCCTCTTCCGTTCTCCCCAATCATGGATATGTTAGACCGGGTACTCGCGGAGAACTGAACCGATGAAATACGGAATTACGCTGATACCGGGAGACGGCATCGGCACCGAGGTGAGTGAGGCCGCGGTGCGGATCGTCGAGGCCTGTGGACCAGACATCGAGTGGGATCGCGTGGACGCGGGCGCCGGCGCGGTGGATAAGCACGGCACCACCCTGCCTGAGGAAGTGCTGGCGTCCATCCGCGAGCGGCGGGTGGCCCTCAAGGGGCCGCTCACCACGCCCGTGGGAAAGGGCTTCGTCAGCGTCAACGTCACCCTGCGTAAGAAGCTCGAGCTGTACGTGAGCCTGCGGCCGGTGAACACCCTGGCGGGCGTGAAGACTCCCTACGAGGACGTGGACCTGGTGGTCTTTCGCGAGAACACCGAGGGGCTCTACTCCGGCCTCGAGCATGAGCCCGTGGACGGTGTGGTGGAGACCCTGCGGGTGAGCTCGGAGCACGCGGCTCGGCGGTTGACGCGCTTCGCCTACGACTGGAGCCGTTTCGAGGGACGTCGCAAGGTCCACCTGGTGCACAACGCCTCTGACTTCAAGCTCGCCGACGGTCAGTTCCTGGAAGTGGCCCACCAGGTGGCCTCGGACTACCCGTACATCGAAACCCGGGACATCCTCATGACCCAGGCGTGCATGCAGCTGGCCAAGGCGCCCGAAGGGTTTGACGTGTTGATCATGGAGAACCTCTTTGGAGACATCATGAGCGACCTGTGCGCCGGCCTGGTGGGGGGCCTCGGGGTGGTGCCCGGCGCCAACATTGGGGACCGTTACGCCGTGTTCGAGGCGGTACACGGCAGCGCCCCGGACATCGCCGGCAAGGGCGTGGCCAATCCCATCGCCCTCACGCGTTCGGCTGCGCTCATGCTCAAGCACATAGGGGAGCGGGATGCGGCCCGTCGCATCGAGCGTTCCATCGGCCGACTGCTCGAGCGTGGTGAGACGCTTACGCCGGATCTGGGGGGCAGCGCTAGCACCAGCCAGGTCACCGATGCCATCATCAGGGAGCTTTGACCATGAGCCACACCGTGACCCTGATTCCCGGAGACAGCCTCGGCGACGAGCTCGCGCCCGTCGTCGAGCGCGTGATAGAGGCCGTGGGCGTGGAGATCCACTGGGAGATCGCGGCGGCCGGCCGGAAGGCCTACGAAGACACCGGAGATCCGCTCCCGCCCGAGACCCTGGAGCTCATCCGGAAAAACAAGGTGGCCCTCAAGGGGCGTATTCGGACCCCCCTTCAGACCGGCTATCGCAGCCCGGATCATCGGCTGCACAAGGGGCTCGATCTCTATGCGGCCAAGCGGCGCATCCAGAACCTGCCGGGCCTGCCAAGCCGCCACCAGGGGTTGAACCTGGTGATCACCCACGAGTGCACCGAGGACGTGAACGTGGGGCTGGAGCACGAGCTTTTACCGGGGGTCATTCAGTCCATCAAGATCACCACTCGGGACGCTTGTCTGCGCATCGCGCGGTACGCCTTCGAGTTCGCCAGGCGTCACGGCCGGGAGCGGGTGACCCTGGTGCACAAGGCCAACATCATGAAGCGGTCCGATGGCCTCTTCATCCGTTGCGGCCAGGAGGTGGCCGAGGACTATCCGGATATCACTCTGGAGACCATCATCGCCGACAACGCCTGCATGCAGATGGTGTCGCGTCCCCAGCAGTTCGATGTGGTGCTGGCGCAGAACCTATTCGGGGAGATCCTCTCGAGCGTGGGCGCGGGAGTGGCCGGCGGCATCAGCGCTGTTTGGGGGGAGCTTGCCGGAGACCAGGGCATACGTGTGTACGAGGTGCTGCACGGCTTCGCGCCGCGGCTCGCCGGCAAGGGCATCGCCAACCCGCTGCCCTTCCTGATGCCCACCGTTGCCATGCTCCGCCACCTCAAGGAGATGGAGGCCTCCGATCGCCTGCGTCGCGCCATCTCCGCCACCCTGGAAGCCGGTATCAAGAGCCCGGATCTCGGCGGTGACGCCGATACCCAGACCTTCGCCTCGGCCATCATCGAACGGTTGGATTGAATAGAACGGTTGGATTGATATGAACCGGCACGACAACATTCTTCAGGCCATTGGCAACACCCCCCTGGTACGACTTAACCGGGTGGCCGCGGAGGTTTCGTCGACCCTGTGGGCCAAGGTCGAGCTCATGAACCCCAGCGGCAGCGTCAAGGATCGGCTGGCGTACTACATTATCGAAGACGCCGAGGCCAAGGGGCTGCTCAAGCCCGGCGGCACCATCGTGGAGAATTCTTCGGGCAACACCGGCGCCGCTTTGGCCATGGTGGCGGCGGTGAAGGGCTACCGTTGCATTATCACCATGCCCGACAAGATGAGTGACGAGAAACGACTCACCATGGAGGGGCTCGGGGCCGAGGTGGTGATCACGCCCACGGACGTGCCCGCGGACTCTCCCGAGAGCTACTACTCCACGGCGCGCCGGCTCGCCTCGGAGATCCCCGGGGCCTTCTATCCGGACCAGTACAACAACCCGGTGAACATCGAGGCCCACTACCGTCACACCGGACCCGAGCTATGGGAGCAGTCCGGCGGAGAGATTGATGCCGTGGTGGCGGGCATCGGCACGGGGGGCACCCTGAGCGGCGTGGGGCGCTACCTCAAGGAGCAGAACCCCGACATCCAGGTGGTGGCGGTGGATCCCTACGGGTCGGTGTTTTACGACCACTGGAAATCCGGCGCGGCGGCCACGCCCCACGTGTACGCGGTGGAGGGCATCGGCGAGGACTACCTGGTGGAGGCCGTGGACTTTTCGCTCATCGACGAGATGGTCCAGGTGGACGACCGCGTCTCCTTCGAGATGACCCGGCGTCTCGCCCAGCAGGAGGGGATCCTCGCCGGCGGGTCCAGCGGCTCGGTGGTGTGGGGCGCCCTGCGCTACGCCGAGCAGTTGGCCGAGCCGAAGAACATCGTGGTCTTTTTGGCGGACTCCGGCTCCCGATATCTCAGCAAGGTCTACGACAAAAAGTGGATGGAGGAGAAGGGATTTGCCGATGCCTCCGATGAGACCAAGGCTGGGACCAAGGCCGGGACCAAGGCCGGGACCAAGACCGGGACTAAGCCATGAAATTCGATACCCGAGCCGTGCACGTGGGGGAGGAGCCCAACTTCGCCCCCGGTGGCACCGGCGACGTGGTGATGCCCATCCACCTCGCGTCTACCTTCGCCCGCGCTCGGATCGACGAGCCCACGGCGGGCTACGAGTACTCCCGATCCGGCAACCCCACCCGGGACGGCCTGGAGCGGCGCCTCGCGGCTCTGGAGGACGGGCGCCACGGGTTGGCCTTCGCTTCGGGCCTGGCCGCCGAGACGGCGGTGGTGCTGTCGCTGCTTCGTCCCGGGGACCACGTGGTGCTCTTCGACGATCTCTACGGCGGCTCCCGGCGCTTGTTTACCAAGGTCTTTAGCGAGCAGTGGGGCCTGTCGATCACCTTTGTGGACGCCAGGGATCCGGAGAATGTGGCCAAAGCCATGCGACCCGAGACCCGCATGATCTGGCTGGAGACCCCCACCAACCCGCTGCTCAAGCTGTGTGACATCGAGGCCATCTGCGACCTGGCCCAGCGCAAGAACTGTCTGGTGGCGGTGGACAACACCTTCATGACCCCCGCCTTCCAGCGTCCCCTCTCCCTGGGCGCGGATCTGGTCGTGCACTCCACCACCAAGTACTTAAACGGCCACAGCGACTCGGTGGGCGGCGCGGTGATCGTCAACGACGACGACCTGCACGAGCGGCTGCGGTTTCACCAGAACGCCGCCGGAGCGGTGCTGTCGCCCTTTGACAGCTTCCTGGTGCTGCGGGGGCTCAAGACCCTGGGCGTACGCATGCGTGCTCACCAGGACAGCGCCGCACGTATTGCGGCCTGGCTCTCGGAGCGCTCCGAGGTGTCGGGGGTCATCTACCCCGGGCTCGACAGCCACCCCCAGCACGACCTCGCGGCTCGGCAGATGTCGGGCTTTGGCGGCATGGTGTCCTTCGAGTTGGAGGGCGGCCTCACCGCTGCCCGGGTGGTGCTCGAGTCCCTGGAGATCTTCGCCCTGGCCGAGTCCCTGGGCGGGGTGGAGTCCCTCGTCGAGAGCCCGGCCCTGATGACCCACGCCTCCGTACCCGCCCAGGCCCGACTCGACATCGGCCTGGCCGATGGACTGGTCCGCCTCTCGGTGGGTATCGAGGATCCCGAGGATCTGCTCGCCGACCTGGACCAGGCATTGAAGAAAATCCACACCTAGCGTCCAACCCTTTGCCTTTTTCCTCCGCCTCCGCTTCTGCCTTTGCCTCTGCCTCTGCTTCTGCCTCTGCCTCTGCTTCTGCTTCTGCCTCCGGCCTGGAGCCCGTCTCCAGTTCTGTCATTGGTCGGGCACCTCTTCGGCAAAGGCCACCACATGGCCGTCCGGGTCTTGAACGTACCCCACGCAGTGTCCCCAGTCTCGGGGCGCCACGGGGCTCAGCTCCGTCGCGCCCGCCTGTACCGCTCGCCCAAAGTACGTTGACGCCTGGTCCACCAGCAGATACAGCTCCGCCCTGGGTACGCCTGCCGCGCGCGCGGGATCGGGCAGTCCATCGCCGAGCAGCCGTACGATGCCCGCCTCGGGCATGAGCCCAAGCACCGCTCCTGCCGCCAGATCGAATTCAGTCATTCCCGGTACATTCAACCGTGGCACCTCGCCCAGCACCGCCGAATAGAAAGCAGCGCTGGCCGCCTGGTCAGCGACATACAGAATGAAGTGAGCTTTGGTCATAATATTTGGTTCGCGTTTCTGCTATTTGAACAGCCCT
>JAOZUO010000039.1:43270-56811 GCA_029938605.1 Deltaproteobacteria bacterium
GAAGTGAGCTTTGGTCATAATATTTGGTTCGCGTTTCTGCTATTTGAACAGCCCTGCCAGGTGCTGCCCCTTCTCCTTACTCTCCGAACATAGACAGGTTATACACCGCCCCGTCAACCTGGCTGCAGATCCCCGGCGGTGCAGCCCTCTTCGAGTCGACGTGACTCCGGGCGATTTCCCTTTGTCGTGCTATCGTGGATTGGATGAGAGTACAGATGCGGAGTGTGGTGACGGGGTCTGCTGTGCTGTGCTGCCTTTTGGCTGCTTGCGGTGAGGACAAACGGGCCTCGAAGTTATCCGCGAAGCCCACCGCGAAGCCCTTCGCAAAGCCCTTCGCAAAGCCCACCGCGAAGCCCGCCGCGAAGCCCGCCGCGAAGTCCGATGGGGACGGGTTGCTGATCCGCCACGGTTCCACGCAGTTTAGCTCGACCAGCCTCGAGCCCTCCACCGGGACCGGGGTGGGGACGTCGCGCCAAGGGGGCCGGAGTCGTGGTCGTGGTCGGATCTTTGGCGTCGCGGTGGCGGTGGATGGGCGCACCTACGCGGTGGGGGACCAGGCGGGCACCGTGGAGCTCCGTCGGGGCGACAAGATCCTGTCGACTTTCAAAACCGGCGGACGGGAGATCTGGTCGCTGCAGTTTACGGCGGACTCGAAGCGGTTGCTGGTGGCCGCCGACGACACGATCGGAATCTGGGACCTCGCCACCCATAAGCCCATCTGGCGGTTGGACGAAGTGGGAATTTACAAGCAGGCGCATATGACCGAAGACGGTGGCCTGGTCGCCCTGGTGGCCACCGGCCTCGGGCCTTCGAAAAAAACCCAGGTGGTGCGCTTGTTGTCGGGCACCACCGGCGCGGTGATCCGGGTGATCCGTGTCAATGCGCCGCGGCTTGAGCAGGTGCGGCTCATCCGCAAGGGAACGCAGCTGCTGGTGGCCGGTGTCAAGGGGATCTACCGCTACAGGATCGATCCTCCATTGCGCTTGAAGACCATCGGAGTGGCCCACCCATCGGGCTTTGACTACCACGCCGCCAAGGACCTGCTGGCGGTGACGAATCACGACGGGGTGCTCAGAGTGGTTCGGGCCGCCGACGGTCGGGTGCTCCACCGATTCAACCTGCGCCAGGGAGGATACGGAAAGTACAGTCCGGTGTTCTCCCCCGACGGCGGGTTCCTGGCCACCGGCGGAAGAAGCAACACCCTGTGGGACGTGCGGACCGGTATGCGGCTGCACCGCTTTGGGGGGCGGCTCACCACGGGGGTGCGCTTTTTGGAGGGGAGGGCCCGGATCCTGGTCACCGGCAACGACGGAAGCGTACGGACTCCCAAGCTCCCGTCCTTTGCGATGAGCGGTCCCTTCCCCAAAGTGGCGCTCCCCTTGTCCCACGTGACGCTGGTGCAAAGCGACAAGGCCCATGAGCCGGGCTGCTATGTGGCGTCGCGCGGGGCACGGCGGTTTGGCTCCCCCACCCGCTTGTTTCACGTCGTACAGAAGGGCGCGTTGGTCGGGGGCCACCACACCGTGGTTGCCCACGCCCCTCTGTTTCACCGAGCCAAGGGGGGCCTTCGGCTAGAGAAGTACGAGGTGACCCACTACCACCGGCGGGGAAACCACTTCTTCATTCGGGTGTCCATTCGTTTTGACCGCAACCGTCCGGCCCAGGCGCGAAGCAAGATGTACCTGAGCGCTGTCCTTCCCAAGTCGCTCACCAAGGGCACCTATCGGGTGCTGGTGAGCTACGACGAGATCGTCGGAGGCGTGACCACCGCACCCGCCGCCGAGTCCGTCACCACATCGTTCGAGGTGAAGTGAATTGACTGTGCACACACACCAGGATGATCCCTCCTGCTTGCATGGGTCGTCGTCGGAAGGCCTCGGCAACTCCGCTTGTACCGAATCGGACGATGCGGACGATGCGCACGATATCGACCTCATTGATGACATGCTCGCAAGGTCGCCAGAGGAACGCTTGATGTACCTCGCCGAGACCTTGCGCTCGCTGGAGGCCTTGCTTGCCGCCACGAATGCCGCCATTCCAGCCGAATGAGCTGATCGCGATACTGACAAGTCATCAGGTCGATTTCGTCGTGATCGGCGGCATTGCGGCCGTGCTACACGGCGCGCCCTATACGACCTTCGATCTGGATGTCGTCTATTCACGGACCGAGGAGAATCTGCTCCGTCTGGAGGCGGTTCTTGTCGAGCTCGACGCTGAAGTATACGACCTCACGGATCGCCACCTCAAGGTGAGCCGAGCGCATCTGGAGGCGTTAGGCCCGAAGTTCCTTCGTACACGATACGGACGGCTCGATATTCGCGGGCAACTCGATGACGCGACCGACTGGGATCAACTTCTGGCGGACGCCGAAGTACTGCCATACGGAAAGGACACGGTTCATGTGCTTCGGCTCGAGCAGTTGATTGAAGTCAAGGAGCGACTTGCGCGCGACAAGGACCACGCCGCGCTCCCTCTCCTGCGTGCTACGTTGGCTCGTCGGTCGGAGGGGGAGCGTGATCGCTACCGGTTGACGACGTTGACTTCGACGCCCTTGTCGAGGAAGTCCACGATCTGGCGGGCGGCGGCGAGGCCGGCGTTGACGTTGGCCTCGAGGGTCTGGGCGCCCATCTTCTTGGGCGTGGAGAAGTAGCGGTCGCCGTACGTATCGGTGAGCTCGGCCTGGACCTCGGGGGCGGGCTGGATGTCGGTGATGTAGCGGAAGTCCGGGCGCGCGGCCATGACCTCGACGATCTCCGGATCGTTGATCACCTCGGCCCTCGCGGTGTTGATGAGGGTGCCGCCTTCGGGCATGAGCCCCAGCAGGTCCTTGCCGATGGAGTTGATGGTCTTGGGCGTGGCCGGCATGTGGATGGACACGTAGTCGCACTGCTTGTACAGGTCCTCGGCTGTGGCCATGGGGGTCACGCCGTCTGCCTCCATGGCGGCACTGTCCACGAAGGGATCGAAGGCGCAGACCTTCATGCCGAAGCCCTTGGCCACGGTGGTGACGGCCTTGCCCACGTAGCCGTAGGCGTGGATGCCCAGGGTCTTGCCTCGGAGCTCCCGGCCGGGCTTGCCGTTGAACTTGCCCCGGGCCATGTACACCATCATGCTCAGCACCAGCTCGGCCACCGCGTTGGAGTTCTGGCCGGGAGTGTTCATGACCAGGACGCCCTTCTCCTTGGCGTGGGGGCCGTCCACGTTGTCGTGGCCCGATCCCGCTCGCACAACGAGCTTGAGCTCCTTGGCCGCGTCGAGCACCTCGGCGGTGATCTTGTCGCTCCGGATGATCATGGCGTGGACGTCTGCCACCGCCGCTAAGAGCTCGCTCTTGTCGCCGTAGGATTCGAGCAGTTGTACGTCGTATTTGGCCTCTTCCAAGATGGCCACAACCTGGTCCCGGGCAGTGGGAGAAAAGGGTTTTACAGTCGCCAGTAGCACCTTCTTAGCCATGATGAGCCTCCGTGTCGTGTAGACGGTTTTGACTATCTATCCTAGATCTGGAAGTGAAACTCAACCCGAATCGCCAGACTTTCTGTCCTACTTCCAGATGGCGGCGCGGCAGTAGGAGCAGGTGTCGTGGTGGTCGCAGGGCGGTGCGTCGGGCGGGGCCATGGGGCAGACGCCGGTCTTCTCCCGCGCGAAGGCCTGACCGAAGACCTGCAGGGTCTGGGATATGTCGCCCTTGGGGAGCACCGCCTCGATGATCGAGGGGCCGTCGCGATAGTCGCGGGCTTCGGCCAAGGCGGCGCTCAGGGTTTGAGGGCTGTCCACCCGCCAGGCCCGGCCGCCTCCCAATAGCGCGGGGAGCTGCTGGTAGTCCCAGCGGCCGATGTCGTTGAAGGGGCCGTCCTGGAAGACCCGCTGCATGCCGAAGCCGTCGTTGTTGAACAGCACCACGATGGGGTCCAAGGACCGGCGGACGGCGTTGGACAGCTCCAGGCCGGTCATCTGGAAGGCGCCGTCCCCCACCAGCACCAGGGGGCGGGTGTCGGGTTCGGCGAGCTGGGCGCCCAGGGCGGCGGGTACGGCGAAGCCCATGGACCCATAAAAAGCGTTGGCCAGGTAGCCGCCGGGGCGGGGGATGTGCATGGACTTGGAGCCGCAGCAGGCGTCCCCCGTGTCGGCCACCACTACGTCGTCGGGCTGTAGTTGTGCTTCGATCACCCCCATGTAGCGGTCCATGAGAGAGGTGCTCGCCTGGTAGTCGAATCGCGTGGTGGTGGGCCAGTCCGGGGAGGGATCCGGTGCTGGGGACGGTACCCGGCTGGCCAGCTCACGTAGGAACTGCGCGAAATGGATCTCCCTGCCCATGCGGAGGGCGCTGTCACCGATCCAGCCTGAGCGAGCGATGAGCATGCGGTCTCGGTGCAGGTCCGCTGTAAAGGCGCCACAGTTTACGTCGGTGACCAGGGTGCCCAGCATCACCACCAGGTCCGATGACTCCACGATCTTGCGTACACCGGGATCCGTGGATAGGACCCCCGCGTAGACGCCGAGCACTCCCGGTTCGGTGTCGGGCAGGGCGGACTTGGCCAGCACGGTGGTCACCACCGGGGCGTTGAAGGCTTGCATGAGTCGCCGAATCTGGGGTCCTAGTCCGTGGCGCGCCACCTCGATGCCCACCAGGAGCACCGGGTTCTGAGCTTGGTTCAGCCGCTCGGTAAACAGCGTCATGGCCCGTTCCAGGTCTTCCCGGTACCCCGGGACGGTCGGCTCGTTCGGCGGTGTCATCGAGCCCACGGGGACAGAAGCGGTCATGAGATCCGTGGGCACCTCGAGGTACACCGGACGCTTGTGGTCCCGAGCCCAGGTAGCGGCGCGAACGACCTCCTGGGCGGCTGTGGCGGGGTCATTGAGACGGATGGCCAGACCCGTGATCTTACGGAAGGCGTCCAGTTGATCCGTAGCCGTGCGCAACACATGGTGCGGGATGGGCTCCAGAGGATCGCCCGAGGGGGCGTAGCCCCTCGGTGGGCCCCCGCTGATGATCAGCAGCGGAGACTGCTCCGCGTAGGCGCCCGCTACGCCGTTCATGGCGTTGAAGCCTCCCACGCCGTAGGTTACCAGCAGCACGCCGAGTCCGGTCCGACGTCCATAGGCATCGGCGCTGAAGGCGGCGCACGGCTCATGGGTGGCCACCACCGCCTCGATCCCCTCGGTGGCGTCCAGGGCCCGGTACAGGGGCAGCACGTAGTCGCCGGGGATTCCGAATACGTGGCGCACCGAAAGGTTCGCCAATATCTGGAAAAGGGTCTCACCGAAAGGCTGGGTTTTCATGGGTCACACCTCTGGAGCACTACGGGCTCGTCCATTCCGCGGCCACAATGTAAATCGTTTGTGTGAAAAGGGAATAGGGGGGCAGGTGTGTTCCGCCCGACGATTCAGCCGGCGGTGTCTTCGAAGGCGCCGGTGGCGTAGTACCGCTCCAGCAGCTCGTCCTTTTCCTGGAACCGCGCGTGCAACCAGTCGGTCAGGCCCGCTTCGTCCTTGGGCAGGGTGTCGATGGGATAGCGGCGCACATGCAGGTGGGCCTTGGGGCAGTACCCCTTGATGTACTGCCACATGGTGGGCACGCCATCCACATAGCCGAGGGTGCAGTCATACACGGCGTCCACATGGTCTCGCAGCCCCTCCATGGTGGCCACGAAGCCCTTGGAGCGGGGCACCAGGGTGTGGCGCGGTACGTAGTGACCGTGCTTGCGCGCGTAGTCCTGACTCTGGGCGAGTTTCTCGGGGGTGATGCGGGTGCCTTCGGAAAAGGAGATGAACCACACAGGCACATCGTTGTCCCGGAGTTTGGCGAAGGTCTTTCGGATGGTCTCGCGGTCCGTGGCCCAGTCCCGTTTGATGAAGACGCAGTCGATGAAGAGCATTCCCCAGCCCACCCCGGGGACGTACTTGATGATGTCCTTGACCAGCCACTTCATGTCGCCCAGGCGACCCTTCTGCCGGGCGAAGTCCATGAGCCAGGTGATATCAGGCATGTTCTGGTGGTTGATCACCACGATGGCGTTTTCGCGCAAGGGGATGTCGTCGCCGGTACTCACCAGCTCGGCGTTGTTGAGCTGGTGCGCGGCGTCGACACAGATGCCCCACCAGGTGTTTGCGGCCCAGCGGTTAATTCTACGGAAGGAATTCGGTGCAAAGGGGATCAGAGCGGTGGAGGCGGTCTGGATCGCGTTGAAGCCCAGCAGCGTGGACATGAGGAACGTGGCCGTGGGCGTGGCCTTGGCCAGCGCGAACATCCGTTCAGCTGAATCTACCGGATTGGGAAGGTCGGGTAGGGGCATCGTAGGCTCCACGCTGGGTTAAGGGGATATCTTAGCCCGGTTGTCGCCTCTTGGGGGCAGAAGTGCAAGGACGAACCCGTGTCCCCGTAGGGTATTCGGCGAGTTTCGCTTGACAACGAAGATAATTTGGCCTTGGATCGCGTCGACCAAAAGAAAGCTGGATAATTTGCGCTGCGCACCACCCGCTGTGCAGTACCGCGGTGCAAAAAAGGAGCAGTAGAAATGGGTATTTCGTCCAACAAGAAGAACATCGTCGATTTTAGGCAGATGAAGCAGAAGGGGGAGAAGATCGTCTGGATCACGTCCTATGATTACCCTACGGCCTCCTTCGCCGAGAAGGCCGGCGTGGACATGATCCTGGTGGGGGACTCCCTGGGCATGTGCATCTACGGCTACGAGTCCACGGTGCCGGTGACCATGGACCAGTGCATCGTGCACTCGGAGTGCGTGCGGCGGGCGGCCCCCAACACCTTCATCATTGGCGACATGCCCTTTATGAGCTATCAGCGTTCGCCCGAAGACGCCGTGGTGAACGCCGGCCGGTTCTACCAGGATGCGGGGGTGGACGCCATCAAGCTCGAGGGCGGGGAGCGGGTGGTGCCCCAGGTGCGGGCCATCCTCGACGCGGGCATGGTGGTGTGTGGTCACATCGGTTTGACCCCCCAGTCCACCGGGCAGTTCGGCGGCTACAAGGCCCAGGGTCGTACGGCCGAGTCTGGTGCGGACATGGTCAAGGACGCGGTGGCTCTGGCCAACGCCGGCGCTCAGCTGCTGCTGCTCGAGGCGGTGACCCCGCCCGTGGCCAAGTACATCACCGAGCTGCTGGACATCCCCGTGTACTCCATCGGCGCGGGCATCGACTGCGACGGCCAGCTGCTCATCGTGAGCGACCTCATCGGTGAGTTCCAGGCCTTTACACCCAAGTTCGTCAAGAAGTACGCCAACGTCGCCGAGGTGATGACCAACGCCATCGCCGCGTACGCTGACGAGGTGCGCAGCGGAGCCTTCCCGGCCGACGAGCACACCTATAAGATGAAGAAGGGCGAGTACGAGCGATTCTGCGAGCTGGCGAAGCAGTACAAATAACCCGCGTTCGGCGGAACCCACACAGAGAGGCACAAAGACTTCATGAGCCTGCAAGACAAACTCAAAATCAGTGACGAACGGTTGGCCGAGGTAAACGCGCTGCTGCTGGATCCGAACAACCCTTTGGTGGGTGAGCTTCTGGCGCTGGTGGAAAAGTACGGCGGCCCCGAGGCCATCAATAAGAAGGCCGTCGAGGCACGTAAGCTCGACAACCTCCTGGGGCGGCTCGCCGAGGAGAAGTCGACCTACCTCAAGGACCTGGAGTGGCTCACGGCCCAGCGGGACGCGGGCGCCTTCATCACCGTGGCCGATTATCGCGCCAAGATCCTCGGGGATGCGGCGGCCACCACGACCATCAACGAGGACAACGCTGTCACGCTGGAGATCAGTGCCCTACAGTATTTCCCTTTCCTCATTGCCGAGGCCAAGCAGGCCATCGAGCGCCAGGAGCTCATGCCCGGGCGGTACATCCGGGTGCGCAACATGGCCGAGCAGGCCAAAGACAATGGCGACATCCTCGCGGTGGCCGCGGCCATGCAGATCGTGGGCGCCAGCTACGTGGAGACCCTGGACACCAAGGGCACTGACGGCTCCAACATTCACCTGGGCGGTCCCGAGACCATTACCGGGTACTTTGGCGGCATCGGCCAGCCCAACGACCATGCCCTGGCTTGGGCCGACGAGTTCCTTCGTCACTACACCGAGTACGGCATCCGTCAGGTGCTCAACGTCAATCCGGGCACCGTGCTGGTGGCCTACCTGCTCCACAAGCTGGGCATCGACAACGAGTTCAAGATCTCGGTGTACATGGGGAACGACAACCCCTTCGCCGTGCTGTGGACCCTGCTCGGCGCGCGACTCTTCGCCCGGCCCGATGGCACCACCTCCCTCATCGGTTTCAACTTCGCCAACTCCGTGAACGCCGAAACGATCCGCCAGGCGTCGGCCGTCCGGAAGCAGCTCGGCCTCGAGGACGTGGTGCGCTTCGAGCACCACATCACCGAGACCTACAAGTCCATCGTGATCCAGCCCTACGATCGGCTGGAGGAGCTGTTGGAGGTGGCCGAGGAGGTGCCCAATATCTCGGCCAAGCATGAGGGCGGCGTACCGGAGATCGACGCCGCGCGCGAGCATCCGTCGGACATCCTGGAGTACTTCCTGCCCAAGACCGACGTGGAGGCCCAGGGCCTCATGCCGGCCCTCGAGCGCAACTACCTGGACAAGCACGACTCGGTGAACCGCACCGCCGCCGCCCTCACCAAGGCGGGCATCGGCTCGGTCTGCGCCTGGAACCTGCACAAGTAGTCACCGCGCTTCTCCCGCGCTTCTCTCACGCTCCTCCCACGCGTTTCCCACGCTTCTCCCGCGCTCCTCCCGCACATCTCCCGCGCTCCGTGCCTCAGGGCAAGGTGATCCCCTTTTGGGCACAGTACGCCTTCAGCGCACGCTTGTCTTTTCGCGACAGGAGGCCGTAGGCCCATCGGGCGTCGCGGCGGAATCCATTCCAGCAGCCGCAGTGGCCGATGATCCGGATGGCGGTGGTGGACGGGAAGTACCTATAGGAGCTACGGGCCTTGGAGAGGGCAATATTACATTTCCCCTGACGTTTCAGCCGCAGGGCCTCTTTCAGCCATTTTTTTGCCATCCGAATCTGGGTACTGTTGGGCTTCTTATGATAGGGCTTACTTCCGGGAGGCGCCGCCGCGGCTCGGGGGCGGGCCAGGGGGAAGGAGCGCCTTCGGGGGGGCGGTGGCAGGGGGATGAGGGTCCGTGCCGGCATGGATCCGGCGGGCGCGGTGGCCGGGAGTGGGCCGAACCCAGACCCCCCGATGGTCAGTACCGCTGGTGCGGGGCGTGGCGCGCCCGCGTCGGCGGAGGGCGAGGGCTGCACGATGGCCGCGGACTTCGTAGTGCCCGTTGCGCCCTGGGGAGGTGGACCGTGCGTTGGGGAGCGTCCCAGGTAGACCCCGGCGATTACGGCGCCCGCGCCGATGAGCAGCCCCACCATTATGGCGAATACCAGGATGCGGTAGACCCCGGGGTTTGGCGGCGGTGCGCTGGCGGGGACGGGCAAAGGAACGTATTCGGAGGCGGCCGCCGACAGGCTGGTCTGGCTCAGAATGCGTGGCGCGGAGGCGACGTCGCCAGACTGTGCGGAGGCGACGTCGCCAGACTGCCCAGGGATCATGGGGACTGAAGCCGCGGCTTCCGAGAGCCTGAGGGTGGCGCCGCCAGAGGCGGTGGTCGGCGACGCCCCCGGTATCGCGCTCTCCAGGGCGGCCCCCAGCGCCGCGATGCTCTGGAACCGTTCCGCCGGGCGCTTGGCCAGGGCGCATTGGAGCACCCGATCCAGGGAGTCGTCCAGCTCCGGACGGAAGTCTCGCAGCGAGGGGGGCGGCGCCTGCATGTGCTGCACCAGAACCTCGCCCATGCCCTGGCCAATGAAGGGCGGCCGGCCGGTGAGCAGGTTGAAGGCCATAGCCCCCACGGAGTAGATGTCGGCGGCGGGGCCGATGTCGCCGTTGCCCGCGCACTGCTCCGGAGACATGAAAAGCGGCGTGCCCAGGAGGGCGCCGGTGCGCGTGGCCACCAGCGGAGGCACGGTGGTGTCCAGCAGCTTGGCGATGCCGAAATCCAGCACCTTCACCCGAAGGCTGCCGTCCCGGGCCTGGGCCAGGAAGATGTTGTCGGGCTTGATATCCCGGTGCACGATGCCCACCGAATGAGCCGCCGCCAGGGCGGCCACCACCGGCTGCAGGATCTCCAGGCACGTCTGAGGCTCGATGGGCCCCGCACCCTCCAGGTAGTCGTGCAGGGACTGGCCCTGCAGGTGCTCCATGACGTAGTAGTGTCGTCCGTCTGCCAGCTGTCCTATGTCCAGGATCTCCACGATGGCGTCGTGGCCGATGCGGCAGGCCGCCATGGCCTCCTGGCGGAAGCGTCCGATGGCGGATTCGTCCGCCGCCAGGGCGCCGGTCAGGATTTTGACCGCCACCTCGCGACCCAGCTCCGGGTGGCGGGCCAGGTACACCTCGCCCATGCCGCCCTGACCGATCTTGCGCTCCACCACGTAGTTACCCACGTGGCTGCCCACAAGCGCGGGTGGAGGATGATAGGGTTCAGACATAGGGGGTCGACGGTCCCTCCGCAATTTCACCGATAGCAGCGTAGCGCGCCTGGACCGGCAGTGCAATCAACCGTCCGGGTGGGGCAAGGTCTTGCCGCCGTCGGGCAACTTCTTGCCGCAATTCCCAGCCGCGCGCAAATGCCGTTTGGGTGTCTGTGGAGTCAAGTGGCGGGGATCTGGACGGGTTTTAGTATCCGTCGATCCTGGCACGTCCAGTGCAGTACCAGGCGGCCACCAAACCGGGGCAGGTTCACTCTCCTGTTCCCTCCTGTTCCCTCCGGGGCCGCCTATTACCCCGTCGCCTATGGGCTGTACCAGGGTGCCGGAAGCTGATAGGGAATGAGCCGGTCGATGGAGCTCCCATCGCCCACCTGGCCACGGAAGGTGTCACCGAAGCACCAGACCTCTCCGCTGTCGAGGACGGCGCAGGTGTGGCGGCCGCCGAGGGTCACGTCAGCGACCAGGCTGGGTAGCTGTACCTCGGTGGGAACGCGGTATTTCAAGTCCAGGATCCCGAGGCCGAGCTGGCCGCTACCGTTGCCGCCCCAGCACCAAAGGGTCCCGTCGTTGCGTCGAGCGCAGGTGTGTACTCCGCCGCAGGCCATGGCGACGATATCCGTGATCCCTTGCACTGCCACGGGTCCGTCCCGTGGATCGTAGGTGAGGTCGCCGAGTTGACCGCCGAGGTTGGCTCCCCAGCACCAGGCCGCGCCGCTGGCGCTCCAGGCACAGACGTGGCCATCGCCTGTGGCTACGCCGATGGCCTGGTCGATGCCGGGCACTGTTATGGGCGTCGCCGAGCTGATCTCCACGGTCTCGATGCCAAGCTGGCCGGTGTAGTTCAAGCCCCAGCACCGGACGGTCCCGTCCTGTGAAACCGCGCAGGTGTGATTGTCATCTGCGTCGATGGCGATCACGTCGGTTAGGCCGGGCACCTGCATCGGCTCCGGGCGCGACGCATCGGTGGTGGCCGGGTCGCCCATCTGGCCGAAGTAGTTGGCTCCCCAGCACCAGACAGATCCTTCACTCTTGACGGCGCAGGTGTGCACGCTCCCGGCCGCCACGGCCGAGAAGGGTCCCGGTTCAAGGATGGGCACCGGCGCGTCCCGGACCTCCAGGGTACCGTCGCCGAGTTGGCCTGAGTAGCCGCCGCCCCAGCAGTAGATCTCGCCGTCCTGACCCAAGGCGCAGTCGTGTCTTTCGCCGGAGGCCAGACGGTCGGTGGGGATTGTGCCGGAGATCTGTACGGGCGTATCGATGGAGCTCGGATAGTGTTGGCTGGTCTCACCGTGGTCGAGCTCACCCCAGCACCAGATGTCTCCGCCCTGGGTCACCGCGCAGGTGCGGTATTCCCCGGACGAAAGGGCTCTCACGTCACTGAGGCCGATGGCCTGCACCGGGGTGAAGAAGTCCTGGGGTGTGCCATCGCCGATGGCGCGGCTGTGGTTGTACCCCCAGCACCACAGGCGCGTGTCGGCGGCTTGAGCGCAGGTGACGCTAGATGCTGTCACCGACGTCAGGTTGTCGACCCCGGCCACCACCGCGGGCGTGGAACGGCCCACGTAGGTGCCGTCGCCCAGGCACCCACGGCTGTTGCTGCCCCAACACCAGAGGGAGCCGTCGTCGGCCACGGCGCAGGTGTGACTCACTCCTGCCGCCATGTGAATCACGGACGGGAGGCCGGACACCTGGACTGGCGAGAGGCTTGAGCCGTCGGTGTCGTCGCCGAGCTGACCACTGAGGTTGTATCCCCAGCACCAGGCCTCGCCGTCAGCCGTCCAGGCACAGGTGTGGTAACTGCCCAGTGTGATCCCCGTCGCATTGGTGAGCCCCAGCGCCTGCACCGGAACCGCGGAGCCGAGATCGGTGCCGTTGCCGAGCTGACCGTAATAATTACTACCCCAACACCAGACTGTGCCGTCCTCGCGCAACGCGCACGTTCGGCTGCTCCCGGCCGCGATATCGCGCACACCATCTAGGTCCGCGACCTGCACCGGGAGGTCGGCCTGGTCCGAGGTGCCATTGCCGAGGTTGCCGGCGAAGTTGGCGCCCCAGCACCAGGCCAGGCCGTCCTGGGTGACGGCGCACGTGTGATAGTCTCCGGCCGAGGCAGCGATGACAGGATCGATGGTGGTCGGGTATCCGGGCCACGTGATGCCGTCATAGATGGTGTCGAAGCCGAGCTGACCGTAGTAGTTACTCCCCCAACACCAGAGGCTGCGGTTCGCCTTGATCGCGCAGGTGTGATTGTCACCGGCCGTCACGGCGACCGCGGTCTCCATGTCCAACACTTGCACCGGGGAGCTCCGGTCTTCGCAGGAGTCGTCCCCCAGGTTGCAGAAACTGCTCGTTCCCCAGCACCAGACCGTGCCGTCGTAGCCCAACGCGCAGGTGTGAGCGGAACCGGCCGATACCCCGGCGGTCCACCCGCAGGTGGACTCATCAATGCCACAGGTGTGGGTACAGGTAAGCACTCCCCCCGGGTAGCCTCGGCTTGAGCAGGTCTCGTCGCCCACGTCAGGGCCATCGCATTCTTCGGTGTCCTCCCGTACGCCGTTGCCACAAATGGGCACATACTCGCAGTCGCTCTCGTCGAGCCGGCAGAGCGCGTCGCAGACGAGCGTACCGTGCGTATACCCGCGGCTCTGGCAGGTCTGTCCGTCGAGCGCGTCCTGGTCGCAGGCCTCGCCGGGATTGATCACCGCGTTGCCACAGCCGCAGTCAGCCGGGCAAGAAGCCGCCGTCTCCGACTCGGCACACACGTCGTTGCCGCACTCTTCACCGGCCTGCTCGTCCTTGCGGCAGCCGCACAGCGCCAGCGCGGCTACGCACAAGAACAACCATCCGTGGCGCAGTCGCGAGGCGCTCCTGGGCGGTCTTTGCTCGAACATGGTCCCCTCCCTTTTGGCGCGTGCCGCACTCAGACTTCCTACCACCTTACCACGCGCTGGGTGATCGGGGACCCTGGGTTCACGGCGGTAGGACCGGCGTGGGGGCCAGGCTTGGGGTGAGCGTGGCGTCCCCGAGCTGACCGT
>JAOZUO010000285.1 GCA_029938605.1 Deltaproteobacteria bacterium
GCCTCTGGCTTGGCTTCGGCCTTGGGAGCCTCTGGCTTGGCTTCGGCCTTGGGGGCCTCGTCCTCGGCTTCGGCCTTGGGAGCCTCTGGCTCAGCTTCGGCCTTGGGAGCCTCTGGCTTGGCTTCGGCCTTGGGGGCCTCGTCCTTGGCGGCTTCGGCCTTGGGGGCCTCGTCCTTGGCTTCGGCCTTGGGAGTCTCTGGCTTGGCCTCGGAGGTGTCGGTCTTCTCGGTGGCCGCCTCGTCGGTCGCGGTTTTCGCCGCGGGCTTGCTATCGTCTTTCTTCTCGTAGCCCATCTTGGAGACCGGGATCTTCTCGCCGCTGCCGGTCACGACATAACCCGTGGCCAACTCCTCTTCGTCGGGCCGGGTGGCCGATGCCGCGAGGAACTCCTCGTCGGAGATCGCGTCGGGACGGGCTCCGGGATCCACGTTCTCGTCTACGCGCGTGGTGAAGTAGCGGATCACCGACTCCGACAGGCGGAAGTTACGCTCCAGTTCCTTGATCAGCTGGCTGTGACCGAGGAACTGGTAGTACATGTAGATGCCCTTGAGCTGCTTTTGGATCTCGTACGCGAGACGCCGTTTGCCCCAGTTTTCCACCAGGAGCATGCGCCCTTCATCCTCATCGATGAGCGTTTTGATCTTGTTGTTCAGCTCGAGGACGCCCTCCTGCAACGTGTCAGGTCGCAGAATGATGACCGTTTCGAACTCACGAAGGGTTCCGGGATTGTCCCGGGCAGAAATGACCTCTGGCATTATGCCTCCTCTCGGGTCATGTTCCGCCGTCTGGCGGCGGAAGCTGAGCCCCCGAAAAAGACGGGAGCAAGGAGCTGCTAAGCTGCGGAGATCTAGCGTAGGGCGGGAAAACCTGCAAGCCTTTTCGAAAGGGGAATTTGCCTCCAACCCCCATTTGGGCTTCGAAGTCTTTTGCTTCTGGGATGGGAACGAAGTGTCGATGCTCCGTCGGAGGCCGGGGGTAAGCCGAGTTCTGTCCCTCCCATGGTTGCCCATAATGGAGGTGACGGTCATTCATCTAGGCCCGCCGTTGCCAACGGGCTCCAGCGACTACCGGGAAGCAGCGGGGGGGGCGCCCCGGACCCTTTCGGGCCGCTTCCACTTCGTCTTGCACCAGGTGGGGTTTACCATGCGATCCCCGTCACCGGGGACCCGGTGCGCTCTTACCGCACCCTTTCACCCTTACCGGTCGGGGCCGAGGCCTGGACCGGCGGTTTGCTTTCTGTGGCACTTTCCTTCGAGTCACCCCGACTGGACGTTATCCAGCACCATTGCCCTCTGGAGCTCGGACTTTCCTCCCGCGCTCTTTCGAACGCCGGCGACCGTCTCACCGGCTCCGGCGGAGCATCGACGGGTCCATCATGGCGGCGGGAGCGGCGGTGTCAAGGGGGAGTGTCCAAGAGGGGGCGGAGGGGACGGAGGGGACAGCGGGATTGGGTTACTTGTCGGTCTTGTCTTCATCTTCTCCGAATACGGCCGACTTCAGGTAGATCATACGCATGCACATGGGGCAGAACTCCATGGAGTTGGCGTAGTAGAGGGTGTTGTAAAGCTGGGGCAACAGCGCCATATTGCAGCCCGTGCAGTGCCCATCCACGGCCTCTACCACCGAGGGGTGGCGGAAGCTGGCGATCTTGTCGTAGCGTGCTTTGACGGTGGGCTCGAGCCCGGTGGACCCCGCCTCGCGCTTGGCCTTTACCTTGTTCAGGACGGTCTGTACCTTCTTCATTTCCTTGCGGATCTCGGCGTCTTCCTTGGCCAGAAGCTCCTTGAGCTGGGTCAGGGAGGCCTCGTGATCATCGATGGCGGCGCGCCGGGCCTCCACGGCCTGCATGGTCTGTAGGAGCTCGTCCTCCAGGTCGCCGGACTGTTTCCGGCTGGAGTCGAGTTGACGCTGCAGGGCCAGGGTCTCCCGGTGGGAGGTGGACTCCTGCATCTGCTTGCGGAGGCGCCCGATCTGCGTCTCGATGAACTCGTGTTCCTCCTCCTTCTCCCGCTTCCACTTGTCCTCTTGCTCCAGCTCCGACCGCTCCTGGTTGACCACCTCCTCGAGCTGGGTCACGTCGCGGGTGATCTCTTCGAGTTGGTCGGGGAGAGCCTTGAGCTGCTTGGTGTGCTCGATGATCTGCGCGTCGAGTCCCTGCAGTGCCAGCAAGATCTTGATTTGCTCTTTTACGTCCACGTCAGACCTCCAGTAGATGGGCCCACCTGGATTCGAACCAGGGACCTACCGGTTATGAGCCGGCGGCTCTGACCAGCTGAGCTATAGGCCCAATTATTCGATAATGGTAGTGCCAAAACGATCGACGCCTCCGTCGGGTTGCGAGGGAGGCGTTGTATATGTGGGCTATCTGAGTTTTTGCCCTGGGGGGCCCCGGGGACCATGGCGCCCCCGGAGGGGGATGCAAGCTGTGGTCTTTGGGGGTGCGGGCTGCGCGTCATCTAGTACCCTTTTCCGTGTCGTCTCCCGGGACGTTTCACGGATCGCCCAGGAGTCAACCGGGGGGGATAATAGAAGAGGGCCGAAGCAACGTCAAGGAGCCAGAAGGGATTTGTGGCCGTTTTCCAAGGAAAAATGAACCTCCCGGGTCAGGAGCGGGGAGACAGAGTCTCCCAGGAGCGCAGTGAGGACCTCCCGGGGTTTGAGTGTGCCTTCGGGCAGCCCGGTCAATGAGAAGCGCAAAGTTGTCCCATGAGGGGCGTCACCGGGGGCGTCGGGATCGGGGTGCAGCTCCATGTCCAGCAGGGAGGGGCGCAGGTCCACCTGCCGGGTGTTTTTGCTGCGGCGGCTCTTGCGGGTCACCTCCCAGGTGGTGCGATCCAGCAGGACGGATATTTTCTGGCGTGCCTCGTCCAGGTCCAGCCCCGCCGGGAGGCGGGCGGCGTAGGTGGCGCCATGACAGAGCTTGGACAGCTTCGGCTCCCCGACGTCGAGCCACCGTGCCCCGTGAAAGCTCAGGCCGGGCAGGGTGGCCGCCTCCAGACGGCCCAGCAGCGTCTCGGTGTTGTCGAGGTCGGCCTGGTCCGGGGTGATCCAGGCGTCACAGAGCTCAGAGAGTCCGGTGGTGCCTACGGACAACGGGGGCGTAAATTGGAGCTTGGGGCGCGGATTGAAGCCGCGGCTGTACATGGGACGCAGACCGGCGCGGCGAAGAATTCTGGGCAGGTGTCGGACGAGATCCAGGTGCCCCAGATAGGCCGCCGGCCCTTCCTTGGTGAAGATCAGACGGAGCCCTCGGGGCTCGATCTCGGCGTCCGCTTCGGGGGCGTCAGATGGTGCGGCGGCGGGTATGGGCTTCGCCTCCGGCACCGGGAGGGCGCGATGGGGCGGCTGCTCCAAGCACGGAAGGCCACACTGGAGGCACGCCATACCCTCGGTGGCCACCGTGCCGGGAACCCCGCAGGCCGGACCAGGCTTGCCGCGATCCATACGCCGGCGCTCGGTCGCCAGGAAGTCGGGAGCCAGGCCCACGTCAATGTGATCCCAGGGCAGCCTCGCCGTGTCGGGGATCTCGGCCAAGTAGGAGGCGGGATCGAGCCCTACGGCGTCAAAGGCCTCGTGCCACAGGTCCGGCCGGAACTGGTCCTCCCACCCATCGAACCGGGCGCCGTGGTCAAAGGCGTGCTCTATCACGTCGGCCAGGCGTCGATCGCCGCGGGCCAAACGCCCCTCCAGGAGGCTCATCTCCACGTCGTGGAGGCGCAGGGACACGCGGCGGCCCTGGGGATGGCGGCCGAGGCGGCGCTGCTTCTCCCGGAGCACCTCCGCCGGCGGCATGGCGCACCACTGCATGGGGGTGTGGGGCTTGGGCACGAAGTTGTTCACGGCGGCGGTGACCGTGGGAGGTCGCCTGGGTGAGGAGCCCTTGGCGGCCCAGCGTACCTGGTCAGCGAGGGTCATGATGGCGTCCACGTCGCTGTCGACCTCTGAGGGCAAACCCACCATGAAGTACAGCTTAATGCGCGTCCAGCCCCGGGCGGCCACCTCCCGGGCGGTTTGCAGGAGTCCCTCCTCGGAGATGCGCTTGTTGATGCGGTCCCGAAGGGACTGGCTCCCGGCCTCCGGCGCGAAGGTCAGGCTCCCGGCCCGGCCCGTGCGAAGGTCGTCCAGCAGCTTGCCATCGAGCCCCACTGCCCGCAGGGAGGAGACGCTCAGGGAGACGTTCCGGGAGCGGAGATCCCGGGCTGCGCCGTCTAGCAGCGGTCCCAGGGCCGAGTAGTCTGCTGTGGACAGGGCGGTGAGGGAGACCTCGTCATAGCCGCCCTCGATGGAGCGGCGGCGCAGGGCGTTCAGTATCCCTTCCACGCTGCGCTCGCGCATGGGGCGGTACATGAACCCGGCCTGGCAGAACCGGCAGCCCTGGTTGCAGCCCCGGCTGATCTCGATGGCCGCCCGATCGAAGACCGCCTCCAGGCTCGCCACCGGTCCTCCGCCGGTGTCCGGAAGGGGATCCAGCTCGGGCTCCCAGACCCGGTGTACCACGGGGGATCCATCGCCCACCACCAGCCGCCCGGTGTCCGGATCCGGCGACACGTCCACCAGACCAGGAGCGTAGAGCCCCGGCCGCTTGGCCAGCTCGCGCACACGATCCGCCCGGCTGGCCCCGGCCTCGCGCAGGTCAGCGTCGGCCTCGAGGACCTCGGGCAGCTCGTGCTCGGCGTCCCCCACCACCACCAGGTCTAGGAAGGGTGCCATGGGTTCGGGGTGGGCGGCCACGGGTCCGCCGGCGATGATCAGGGGTGCGTCCTCTTCCCGGTCCGCGGCGCGGAGGGGGATCCGGCCCAGGTCCAATATGGCGAGCACGGTAGTGAAGGTGAGCTCGTACTGCAGGGAGAAGCCCACTATATGGAAGTCGGCCAGGGGCGACCCGCTCTCCAGGCTCACCAGGGGCAGCTCGCGCTCCCGCAGGATCTTCTCGAGATCTGCCCAGGGCGCGAAGACCCGCTCGCAGGAGAGACCCTCCCGCTCGCCCAGCACCTCATAGAGCACCTTGAGGCCCAAGTGGGACATGCCCAGCTCATAGGTATCGGGGAAGGCCAGACAAAAGCGCGTGCGCACCGTGTCGGGGTCCTTGCGGATCATCCCGTACTCGCTGCCCACATACCGCGCCGGCTTTTCCAGATCGATCAGGAATTCTTCGTATGGATGGTTCACCATTGCTCCGTAGCAGACATCGCCTGCACCGTCTACCTCCGCAGCCGAAGTCCACTTCTGGGGTGGGAACCAACTATTTTCGGGCGGCTTCGGAGGCGTTGAGCCAGCGGGCTACGGCGTCGGCCGTGCGGGCCTGGAGTAGCGGGGTGAGGTGGCCGACGTCGTCGAGCTCGAGCTCCTCACCGGCGCCGTGTAGAGAGCCGCTGTCTGCCGGGACGACCATACCGTCGGAGTGGCTCCAGATGGCGTGGTAGCGTACGCCGTCGGGGGGCTGGAGGGGGCCCAGCTTCTGGAGGAAGTCGCTGCCGGGGAGCATCTGACGGCTGGAGGCGCCCCAGTGCCCGCCGGCGCGGTGGGTGCCGGCCAGGGGCGAGCCGATGGTCACCAGGGTTCGGATTTGGGTGTCGCCGCCCTGTCGCTCGATGAAGGTGCGGGTGACGATGCCGCCCAGGCTGTGGGCGACCACATGGACCCGGTCGGCGCCGGTCTCCTGACGGATGCGGGCGATGGTGCGGCCGAGACGGGCTGCGTTTTTTTGGATGCGGCCCAAGAACCAGTAGTTCATGACGTACAGAGAGCCCCGTCCCCGGGACCGGAGACGGATGGCGAGGCCCCACCAGTCGGCCCAGTTCTGGCCCCAGCCGTGCAGCAGCAGGGTGGGCTCCTCGGGGGAGGCGTCATGAGACTGTTTGCGACTCGGACTGCGCCACCACCAGGGCCAGAAGAAGAACCCCACGGGAATGGTGATCTCCACCAGGGACGCCCAGAAGATCTCCTTCCCCAGGGAGGTCCAAGGCCGGTATCGGGGCGACCGGCGTGGATCCAGCGCGAGCCAGAGGTGGATGGCGCCGAGGAACACCACGACACCTGCCAGGTAGGCGGAAAGGACGATGGCGATGATGCGGAGTGCGTGCATAGATACCTAAGTGTCGCTGGAGCTTACGCTAAGGTCCTTCGGCGTCAAGGGATCTGGGCGGCGCCTGCCGCGACTGCAAAAAAACGGTTCTCAACGACCGCACGGCGCC
>JAOZUO010000144.1:0-12366 GCA_029938605.1 Deltaproteobacteria bacterium
GCCGATTCGTCAGCCGCCGGCACCATGAACTGATTTTGGTGGCGGGTCGGGCGGGGCGGGCGGGTCGGGCGGGTCGGGCGGGTCGGGCGGGTCGGGCGGCTCAGTCTTCGCGGGCGCCGTTGAACATGCGGCGGGTGTAGTCGACGGCCTTCTTGGCGCCCTCGGTGACCTCGTGGACCAGGTAGGGCACGCCGGCGTTCTGCACGCCGCGGATCTTGTGTTGGGCAAGCCAGGCAAAGCGTTGCAGGTCGTTGGCCCGGGTGGCGGCACCCTCGGGCAGCACGTCGAGCATGGGCCCGATCTTGGCCAGCGCCTCCAGGGCGTAGCTCATCTCGGACCGGGTGTGGCTGGCGGTAATATTGCACCGCAGCCGCTCGGTGCCGGGGGGCACCCCGGGGGAGATGAAGGGCATCATCATGATGTCGCCACCGTGGAACAGGTAGGCGCCGAACTTCATGGTCAGCATCTCGTCCCGAAGGTAGATGGGCGTAATGTGTCCCTGACTGTCGCCGAGGTCGTAGCCCAGGTCTTCGAGACCCGCCCGGAAGTAGTCGCCGTTGGCGTGTAGCCGTCGCAGATGCTGGGGCTCAGTCTCGATGATATCCAGGGCCGTGATGGCCGCCTCCACCTGGGACACCGGGAGCGTGGCCGAGAACATGAAGGCGCGCGCCGTAAGCATGAGGTAGTCGATGAGATCCCGGTCTCCGCAAACGAAACCGCCAATGCCCCCGAAGGCCTTGGAGAAGGTGCCGATGAGGATGTCGGCCTGCACGCCGAAGATCTCGCCTACCCCGCGCCCCGTGGGCCCCAGGGCGCCGAGGCCGTGGGCGTCGTCCACTATGAGCACGGCGTCGTACTTCCGGCACAGGTCCGCCATTTCGTCGATGGGGCCCATGTCGCCGTCCACGCTGTAGTAGCCCTCGGCCACCACCATCTTCTTGTCGTACTCGGAGGTGCGCAGACACTTCTCCAGCAGCTTCATCCGGTTGTGCTTGAAGAAGCGCACCTCCATGTCCGGATGCTCCCCACGGGCCAGGAACATACCCTCGATGATGGAGGCGTGGCAGAGGCGGTCCAGGATGAGCGTGACGTCGTCGTCCAAAAAAGCCGACAGCGTTCCCACCAGGGATTGGTACCCCGTAGTGAAGGTCATGCAGGCCTCGTAGCCCAGCCAGGCCGCGAGACGCCGCTCAAGCTCCTCGTGACGCACACTGGTGGCCTGGGGCCGCGCCGAGCCGAGCCCGGTGCCGTAGTCTAGGATGCCCTTCATGCCGGCCTTCATGACCCGCGGGTCCCGCGACAGGCCCAGATAGTCATTGGACGTGAAGTTTACGTAGCTGCCGGTCCCCACCTTCACCCGTGCGCCGACGTTCTCCTGGGGACGGAAGAAAGGCCACGCCTTGGCCTCCTTTGCCTCCTCGATGCGGCCGAGGATCTCTGCGCTCGTCTCGTGTAGCCAGCTCAACGTACTCTCCTAGACTTCTGTAGAACCTATGCTTGGCACCTGCTCGGCGCCCCCAATGGGGTCACCGAGGCCCCAATTGAGGGCACCGAGGGCGTAGCTTAGAGGATTCTCCGGTGACGTCAAGACCATGGAATCACTTGGGGCGAAACAGGATCCGTGACTGGGGTGAGGGGCCGGCGTAGCGGCCGGCGCCGTGGGGGGCGCCCATGCCGGAGAGGGCGCCGTCGGCGCAGTGGTTGAAACAGGCCCAGCAGCCGGTGCATCCCGCGCCTACCTGGGGCACCTCGTCTTCGCGTGTGCGAGTCATGCAGCCCACGGGGCAGACGCGAACGCAGGTGCCGCAGCGGGTGCAACGGGAGGCGTCCACCTGGATATTGGTGGCGCTCCGCATCTGCTTCGGGGTCATGCGCCGACCCACGGCGGCCATCCAGCGGCTCCCACGCCACAGGTCGGCAGGCGCCTTCGCAGCGGAGAAGTCCCGCGCCTCTGCGCGACGGGCCACGTCCTTCATGAAGGCCATCAGCCCGTCCCGGTGCCGTAGAAGGGGCTCGCCCACGTCGGGCCACAGCCAGCCCAGGGAGGACCTCAGATAGGGTCGCGCCTCGGTGATCTTTTCGGCCAGGGGGCCGGCGAAGGGGATCCACTCGGACAGCGCCCGGTGGGACGGCCAGTTGTTGACCATGGGCACAAAGTAGGCGCGCAGGGTGACCCAACCCTTGGGGGCCAGGTGCTCGGCGGCGATGGCGAAGTGGGAGCCGGGATCTCCAGAGGCCGTGGCGAGCAGGAAGGCCGGCCTGGGTCCCCCCGTGGTCACGGGGAGGCGGTCGATGAACTGCTCCATGACCACCGTGGGCCGCCAGTACATGCTCGGGCAGGCGAGCCCGATGAGGTCCACGTCCTCCAGGTTCGGCGGCTCTGGGTGGTGGGTGATGTCCACGATGGAGCAGTCATGGCCCAACTGTTTGAGCTGGGCCGCCGCGAACCTCGTCACCACCCGGGTGTTCCCCGTGGTCGAATGCAAAAAGATAATAGTTTTCATAGGATATAAATCTACTTCACTACCTCCACGGCGGTGGTGGCGGTGTGGCCCATGACCTCGGGGTGGTACATCTCCTCGATGCGGGACGGCGGGGCGATGAAGGAGCCCAGCGTGGTGGCGCGAACGAGGTAGGTGTACGAGTAGTTCCCCGCCCAGAGACGATCCGCAAACAGGAGCATGCGGTCGTCCCGCTTCTCCTTGTGGTTCCAAATCCACGACCAGCGGGAATACCGGTTGCGGCTGTGACCGCCACCGCCCCGGTGGAGTCCCCCGGAGCTGGTCTTGAGCTGCATGTCCACAATCTCGAACCCGGCGGGGAGCGGATCGTCCACCACCACGAAGTAGCGACGACTGGGCACCTTGATGGTGAGGTGCACCCGCACGAGCGTACCGCCCTTGACCCGGTAGCGTCCGTCCGGGAGCTTCTCCACGGAACCCTTGCCCGACACGGTCTCGTAGCTGCGCTCGATGACCATGCCCTGCTGCTCGGCCTTGAGCCGCAGGCTCCGAGGCGTGTACCTCAGCCCCATGCGGTAGTACAGGCGTCCAGCACCCTTCTTTTGTACGATGAGGGTCTTGCCCCACGTCTTTTTCGTTTGGCGCTGCAAAAAGGCCATGGGGATCCGCTGATCCGACACCCGCATGGTGCGACCCTTGAACTTGGTGCCCCCGAGGAAGCCGCGGCCCAGCCACGCCTTCACCGAGAAGTCGGGCACCTCCTTTTCGTACTTGGCGAAGTACGCCGACAGCGCAGTGAGGGCAAAGGCGTTGGACTGGGTGGACTCCCAGCGCCCACGGATTCGCGCCGCCAATAGCCCCTTGACCACCTTGAGCGCCAACGGGTAGCTGGGCTTGACCTCCATGAGAGCCGACAGGACGATGGCGTCGGTGCGGCTGGTGGAGTGCATGAGCAGCGGCATGCCTTCGGTCGTGGACTCCCGGAAGTGCACGCGGTAGGGCGTGTCCTGGATGGCGGCGCGATCCAGATCGTCGAGCAGAGTCTTGACCGGATCCCCGCCGATTTTGGCGCGCGCCCCCCGGACCCGATGCAGGGCCACCATGAGCCACGCCCGGGCAAAGAGCGGAAGCCGCTTCCACTCCTTGAACAGCTTCGGCAGGTGACGCTCGAGGTTCATCCGCCGCTTGGTATAGGACGAGACGAAACTGTACCGGGTCAGCTCGGAGGCCACCCAGGCGGCCATGACCCGGGTGGGCAGGTAGTAGCTCCAGTGGTATCGCTTCCACCAGGAGGGCCGATCCATATACCGCCCCAGCCAACCGCCGGCGCGGTCGAAGACCTGATCCGGCACCGAGAAGCCCGCCTTGCGAGCCCGCAGCAGCGCGTAGATCGCGTACGCGGTGAGGTACGGATAGGACTTTTTAGATCCGGCCCAGACACCAAAGCCGCCGTCGGAGTGCTGGTGCTTGAGCAGCGAGGCGATGCCGGACTGACCCATGTACTGGATGTACGCCTTCTCCTGGTCCTCCCGCTGGGCCATGGGTACTTTCCGCAGAAAACGCGGCGGCACCTTCAGGGCGTACTTCGTCCCCTCCTCGAGCTGCTTGCCCAGCAGACCGAAGGCCGGGAGGATCTTTTTGAGCGAAACCAGGGGTAGCAGCCGCGAGGAAATCTGCTCGGTGCACCCGTAGGGGTACTCCAGCAGGTAGCGCACGGAGTCCTCCAGCCCGGTGAGGGCGGTGGACGCGTAGGACAGGTCCAGTCCACCAAAGCCCGACAGCGCGTCCGCCGGAGGCTTGAGCTGCTGCACGACGGTCCCGGTGGTGGAACCGTAGGTGGCAAATGCCTGGGCCGTGGCCGGCAGGTTCACCGGGATGGACTTGACCACCGCGTCGGTGTGGGGCCCGATGTAGGCCAGGAAGCGGAACCGCGCCCGACCGGGGCGCCCCACGGCCACGGGGAACCGGAGCTCTTCGGTCTGCCCGGCCGCGAGGGTGATGGAACGCACCGGGGGCCCGATGACCAGGGCGTTGGTCGCTTGAAGCTTGACCTTCACGCGCCCCTTTTTGCCCGACTCGTTGGTGATCTTCACCGCCGCCTCGAAGCGATCCCCGAAGTTGGCGAACCGCGGCAGGGCCGGCATGAGCATGAGGGGCTGGGCCACCGTGAGGCGGGTCTCCCCCACCCCGAACCGGTCCGTGGGGTCCCGGCCCACGGCCACGGCGTTGATGCGGAAGGTGGTCAGGTTGTCAGGCAACTTGAAGGTGTGCGTGGCCTCGCCCTTGGCGTTGGTGGCCACAGCCACCGTATACAGCGCCGTGGAGGCGAAGTTGGACCGCGTGCGGAACTGGCGAGCGCCCTTGCTGCTCTTTTTTTCCTCCTTGCTTGCGTGCCCGTTTCTGGATTTGGCCATCTTGTCCATGGACATGGACATGCGTCGCCTGGGCCTGTATTTCCTCATGCCTCGGGGACCGGAGCTGGCATTCATCTCCTTCTGAAGGGCCGCCGAGAACTTCCAATAGGCGATGGTCCGCAGGTACACGTCTCCCAGCTTCAGGAACTTCGACCGGAGCGCCCGGGTGGCGGTGCGCGCGGACTTCCATTGGTGGAACACCGGCACCGGGTTGGGCAACTTGAAGCCCAGCAGGCTCAGCACGCCCTCATCGACGACCATGATGGCCAGCCGGGCTCGCGCCGGGCGTCCCCGGTGGTCCCGCGCCGAGATCTTAAGGGTCACCGATCCCCCCGGACGGGCCGGGCTGGGACTGACCCGGATCTTCACGCGCAGCCGCTTGGAGTCGGTGCTCACCCGCAACGAGGCGGTGGCCACCTTGAAGGCCGGAGCCCCGGGATCCGAGTCCTTCTTGTGGGGTTTGAGGCGCCTGTCCCTGCCCCGCACCAGGAGCAGCCCCACCGTGAGGTTCGGGATATCCCGAGCGGTGATGCGGACCTTCACCAGCTGAAGCTGGCTCGTGATCCGCACCGGCCGGTACTCACGGATGCCGCTCCGCTCCACGGTCAGGATGCCCATGGCGTTGTCATAGGGCGACTTGATCAGCACCGACGCGTACTCACCGGGCTTGTACTCCTTCTTGTCCAGAATCAGCTCCAGGTTCTGGCGACCGCTCACCGCCGAGGGATCGGTCTTGCCCACGGCGTAGACGTGGGTCACCGACCGCGTGGGTCGCCCCTTGGCGTCGGTGGTGGTAGCGCGCAGCACGTACTGCCCGGCCTTGGGCAGGACAATCTTACACAGCGCGAGCTCGCGGCTGGTCACCGCCGAGCAGCCCCCGACAGGGATCTCCTTGGGCGCCCCCCGATACCACCAGCGACTGCGACCCGAGGGCCACACCAGGCGCGACGCCAGCAGCTTCACCTTGCGGTTGGCCACCCGCTTACCGTCGAGGTTCACGGCGACCACCTCAATGGCGCTGTCAGAGCCCGCGGTGAGCACCCCGCCCCGGGGGCGCATCCCGACGTAGACCGCCGCCGGATGGGCGATGACCGAGCTGGACGCGGCGATGACCTGGCGGCTCTTGTCCACCACCTCCGCCTCGAGGGTCACGTGGCCCACGGTTCCCGGCCCATAGGGCTTGGGGAACCGCTTGGTCTTATGCGACACCCCGAACCGCCCGTGCTGATCCAACTTGCCCTTTCCGTGAGCGGTCTGCACGCCCCGGCGATGCCACCCCCTCGGGCGCCAACGCCGACGTCCATACCCGTAGTGGCTCCACCGATAGGGATCCTCATCTCCAAAGGCGAAGGTGGCGTGGTTCGGCGGTCGGTAGCTGCCCACCGCGAGCCGCATACGCCAACGCACCTTGGCCCCCGCCATGGAAGATCCGAAGTAGTACCGCCCGGTGACCTCTCCACGAATGGACTCACCGAGGAACCGGGGCTCGCCCTTGAAGCTCACGGCCACGGCGTACTCCGGTGTGCGATAGTTCAGCACCTTGAAGTGCGTTGAGAAGTCGCGGTAGTAGCGAATGCCGGTCCCCTCCACCTTGCCCGTAACGCGCCAGTTGCCCAGAGCGCCCCCTTTGGGGATGGGGAACGAGTAGGTGAACATCCCGTCCTCGTCCACCGAGACCATGTGCTTCTTGACGACTTTTTTGCCGCGAGGGTCGTACACACTCAGCCGCACGCGCACCTCGCGTGCCCGAACGGGTTCCGTGCCGCCCCCGAGCCCCAGGTTCTCCACCCGGATGATGCCGGTGAGGTGGGCGATCTCTCCAGGGCGGTAGGGGTTGCGCTCGGTGAACACCAGGCTCCGGAGGTAGGCCTCGAAGGGGCGGTTCGCAGCCGAGCTCCGCGCAACGGTGTGGCGAGACCACCCCTGGGACCATACGTCCACGAAGGATCGGTCCTGACCCAGGGAAGCGACCACCGTCCAACTTTGGGTCTGGCCCCTGACCAGAGGCTGCTTGACCTCCAGCAGGCCCTGGCGGTTGGTCTTGCCCTGGTACGCTTTGCGCCCCTGCCGGGTGTACAGATCCACGGTAGCTGCCGGAACCGGTTTGCCCGTCTCCAGGGAGGTCACCAGCACCAGGAGGCGATGGCGGTCGTAGCGCACGGCGAGGCCCAGGTCCGTCACGAGGTACACGCGCCGCTCGTAAGAGATCTTCCCCCGCACCTTGAAGCGGGGCAGCAGCTTCGTTTCCACATAAACCAGGCCCGGCTTCCCCTTGCCGAGTACATCGTCCAAGGCCAGGAAATGCTTCTTGTGCACGCGGTCCACCCGCGAGTTGAACGCCACCTTCCTGGTCACCTGTTGCCCCGGGAGACGTGTGGCGACAGGCTTGTAGGACCTCTTTCCGGCCCAGATCCGGCGGGCTTCAAAGAGCCGGTCGAACGGGACGCTGACCATGCGCACCTGGGCCGACTTCAGATTCACGCTGTGCAGGGGGATCCGGCGCGTTCCACGAGTCTCCACCAGGCTGACGCCCGAGGATCCAGGCATCCCAAACTGGGGCTGCTCGTGGGGCATGTAGCAGATTTTGGACCAGCGCCGGCCCAACCGCTGCCCGTGGTTGTCCCGCATGCCGGGAGCCACGGACAACCGATAGACCTTCCCCCGGGTAAAACGGCCCTTCACCACGCAGCGCTGGTCCTTGCAGGTCACCTTCATGCCCCCAACCCGTGGCGTCACCCGGACGAACCGGGCCAGGCGCTTGAGCCTCTTGGGGTCCAACATATTGTTGAAGGTGATGGTGAGGGACTGCGGCCCCTTCTGGCGCAAGGACACCGACGGGCAACTGTGCCACCTCACCTTCAGCGGGTAGTACACCCAGGTGCCAAAAGTCATGGTGAGCGCCTGGTCCGAAGGCAAGGGCCCCTCCCCCGCCACGACTCCCTTTTTGATGACGACCTGGTAGCGCTCGCGGAACTTGAGCTTCGCCACCGGCTGGATCACCACCACGCGACCGGGTTTGCCCTTCTCCACCCGCGCGGCGTACTGGCCCAGGTACGTGAGCTTGTGCCACTCATCCCGTGGTACGAGCCGCACACCCACCCTCCGCTTGGTCTTACGCACCATAAGCTTGGTGGCCGCGAAGATCTTGGCCGGGTCCACCCGCTGGTTGAAGATCAGCACCACCGGGCGATTCATCCCGTTGCTCTCCCCCGACGGAGAGTAGCCCACCAGCTCCAGGCGCGGTGTCTCGAAGGTCCACGACTGCGGTTTGTCCAGTAGCATCCCGTTCATGGCCTTGGTGCCCGCGGGGATGGTGACCTTGAAACGTGTGGACAACCGCAGCCGCCCCTGGACCTGGTAGCGCACGGTGTTGACCCCCAGCCAGCGGGCGCGCCCTTCAATTGCGGGCTCCACACGCAGGGGCACCGTTGCCTTCTTCACGTCCTTGATGGACGCCAGAGGCACCATGGGCTGATTGAAGGTCACCGTGACGGCGGACTCTGACCGAATGCGCCCCCGTGGATGGAAGTGCACGACGCGCAGGGGCAGCGGCTTCACCTTGGGCGGAGCCGGGACTCCCCCGGTCCCCGCCGTTCCCTCGGGCGGAGGAAAGGGAATCTTCTCCCGCTCGCCCAGCTTGTTCGGCGGCGGCGGCCCCGGTTTGAACTTGTACTGCGTGTCGGCGGGCAGTGCCGACAGAACCCCCCCCGAGGCAAAGGGATCGGTGGGATACATGGTCTTGGGCGCCGGGGCCAGGTTGGGTTTCTCGGGCTGGCACCGCGCCACGGCGGCCACCATCATCAAGGCCGCCACTCCCCACGAGAGCCGCCGCGCATCCACTGAAGCAACAGGCCAACCACGATTGAAACAACTGGTGATTCGAATCCGCATATGTCCTCCCCACGCCTTTCCGGCTCCTATAGGTCACCCAAAGGGTGCGTCTCCGCAGAATAGGCAGCTTTTGGGGTTTTGCAACAGCGTCCGTTTCCGGAATCGTACACGTCCCCCAGGCATCTGGTATTGTTGCCGGAACGAATTTCCTGGTTGAGGTGTGCCGGTGCCCGGCAGCAAACGATCTCCCAAAGCGCGCGCCTCCCTGCGTCGCCACCGCGGACGCAAGTCGCGGTCCTCCAAAGCCCACCCCCACCCCTCTGGTCCCCTTGGCCCACCTGCCCCGCGGGCCACCCTGGATACGCTCACCCACGAGCTGGTGAATCTGAAGCGGGACGTTGCAAAGAACCTCCACGCCATGGGCGTACGGCTCACCCGCATAAAGAATGACGCCCTTTGGGAGCAGGGGGACTACACCGGCTTCGACGACTTCCTGGAGCGGGGCGTAGCCTTGGGACGCACTACCGCCTACGAGCTCATCCGCATCTCCCGAAGCTTCGCCGAGCCCGTGGCGGAGCAGCACGGCTATGACAAGCTCCGGGCGGCCATGTCCTGGATGGCCACCGCGCCCAAGGAGGAGCAGACCGGAGACGTATTCTCCTCGCCCATCAAGCTCCGCGATGACTCCGGCCGCTTCGAAATCAAGCCCATGCACGACGCCACGGCCACCGAGATCCGCGAAGCCACCGAGATCCTGCGGGACGCCCGGGCCGGTAGCGCGCGCATCACCCGGGACGTCAAAGATCGAATCCGCCGCCTCGAGACCCAGCTCCCCGAAGCCCCCCGCGGCACCCAGTCCGGCCAACGCATCCGCCTCCGCCGCGGCCGCGACGGCAAGATTGCCGTCACTTTCCAAGCCATCCCCTTAGACGAGCTCCGCGCCTTCATCTCCGCCCTGGAAACGTTTGAGAAGTAGAACCCCGACAATCGGCAACGAAGCGAGGGGTGAAGCGTCGCCGCGTTCTTGGAGACCGTTACAACATATTTTCCAGGTCCAGCAGTTGCTTGCCGATCTTGTATTTCCGACGTCTCACGGGTTTTCGGTTGCGCGAGCGCCGGGTACTCGATGAAGGTCTAGCGAGCCTGCGCTTGGTCTCGAGCACCAGCTCCGACGGATACTCGACCTGGTACGCGATCCGAAACTGACGCTTCTCCTTGGGCTTCAACTTCAGCTTCCAGTGCAACAGTCCCTGGGAGTCGGGTTTGACGCCGCCGCTGATCTTGACGCGGTCGATCTTGATGGCCTTGTTCTCTGATACGGGGATTCGATCGGTCAACGCCACAACCGTCGACTTGGGCGAGAGATTTTCCAGCGTGACAATGAACGACACCTGCATCTTGTTGCGCCTTCTGCGCCTTTTTCGCACCAGCGCGCTACGCTTGCGGTCCAGCTTCCGTGAAAGCTTGATGTGGTCCGCCACGCTGAGAAACAGCGCGAAACGCTCGCCCATGGCGATGAAATCGACCTCCGTCATCCCCAGAAATGCGCCGTCCTGATAGAGAGCGACCTTGCCAGGCAAAAGGGGTTGGTTCGTCGAGTTGATCATTTCCAGCGTACGGGCGGCATTTAGGGATTGCTCCGGCACCGCGACGATTCTCTGCTTGGTCTTGAGCGTGCCGTGGCCGAGCCGCATCCTGACCGGGTGGCCATCGCCTCTCACGATGGGCGCGATGGGCGCCTTGAAGTGGGCTGTGGTCCCGCGCTTTTGCAGACGTTGGAAGATCCGGACCGTCTTGCTCTGCACCACCTGCAGGTATTGCATGTTGCTCTGAAAGACCCGGTCGAAGTTTACGCGGGTCCGCATGGACTTCCGCTGATGGACCTTGTTCCACAGCTGGCTCTGCTGCGTAAAGGCCTTCTGGGCGCGATGAAATGAGGACATCTTGCTGGTGAGGATTCGAGTTGCTGTGTGGGTATCGCCCAGGGTTAACGCCTCGAGCTCCGGGATGCGCACCGACCGGACTGAAGACTGGGTCGAAAATGACAATTGGGCGTTCCGCCAGTCCTCGCCGCTGGTTTGGGTGACCACGGCAAACGAGATGAGCTCCGCGGTCTTCGCATCCGACGTGCTCACTCGCAGATCGTGCATCGGCTCCCACGTTGCCCCGGGAATCATGTAGGTCAGCTCGATGGTGGTCGGGGTCTTACGGGTGGACTGCAATGTCACCAGCACCGTGGTCTCCTCGAGCTTCATCAGGTTCTTCAGCTCGGCCAGCTTCCGTGCGCTCGCCAGATACTCTGGGGTGATTTTGTCCCGCTGGCGCAAAACCGCACGCCGCGCCTTGGCGGTAGAGCGCAGGGCGTTACTGATGAACGTGAGCACCTCTCCATAACTCTTGACCTTGACGTTGCCGATGGTGGTGTCCTTGGTAATCTTGGCCAATGAGAACGCCTTGATGTTATCGATCTGTCTCTTTTGGGCCGCGAGGACATGGAGCTCGTCGCCAAGGGCTGCCAGCCGGTTCGCCAGCACCCGATGATTCACCTGGGCTTTCTGCCAGGTCTTGTCTGTCGCTCGAGCCAGGAAGTTGCGCTCGACTCGAACGCCGACAATCCGGCCTGCGGTGACCAAAACGCGCACTGAGCCATCGTCCACCCAGCCCGGCAATTTCCGAAAGGCAAACACCGTCGGCTTCGGTGAGACGTTCGCCGTGGCCCGACGGGTCACCCGGGCGCGGTCCGAGTAGACAGTGACCTTCGTGACCGCCGATGACAGTACCCGCCCATTGGAAGCCTTGGGGACGGGCGCGGCAGCCGGCCCCAGGACATCGGGCGTCACCAAACGTGGCGGCGGTGACGTCGTCACCCGGGGCCTGGGACAACCTGTCACCATCGTCGAAACGCCGCAGGCCAAGAGCCAGCCCACAACTCTGCGTGTTAACGTCATACCGTTCTCCCTTCGGTGTTTGCTGCTCACAGTCATCAACTCGACGTTTGAAATCGCCAAAGGGTCTACGGATTTCGGCGCAATCTTGCGAGTCAGCGTATACTGCTTGGCGATGAACACGGACAAGACCACCACCCTGGACAAGACCGCCATCCTGAGTCAGCTGGTCGCGCAGCTCGCCGAGAGCCTCGCCCAGATCACCGAGTCCCAGCGCGAGACCCAGGCGGGCACGATTCACGAGGAGTCACGCCAGGAGGATCCGAAGGATACGCGGGCCATCGAGTCGAGCTATCTCGCCCGGGGCCTGGCCAAGCGGGTATCGGAGCTGAAGGTCGCGCTGGCGGCCCTCCAGATCCTCGAGCTACGGCCCTTCGACGAGGACACCCCCCTCGGGGTGTCGGCCCTGGTGACCCTCGAAGACGAGGACGGCGAGCGGCGCCTCGTCTTTCTGGCGCCGTCTGGCGGCGGACTGCGGGTGGGAAATATTCGAGTGGTAACCCCACAGGCCCCACTGGGCCGCGCCATGGTCGGAGAGAAGATGGGGAGCGCCGTCACCGTACAGACCCCGAAGGGCAGCCAGGAGCTGGAAATCGTCGAGGTCGCCTGACTCGTCCACTGATTCGGGCGGATCGACGGGAATATCCTCGTTGAACGGATCGGCTTTTTCCGCCATGATTCTTCTTATGCGAATCCTCTGCCATAAGCTCCAAG
>JAOZUO010000144.1:12466-20950 GCA_029938605.1 Deltaproteobacteria bacterium
TAGCTGAGATGGTTCAGGTAGCTGAGATGGTGTGGACTGATGGCTGAGACAAATCTCGTCGGCAACAACCTTGAGGGCCGGTTCCAGATCATAAGTGAGCTGGGCGAAGGGGCCATGGGCAAGGTGTACCTTGCCGAGCACCCGGTGTTGGGGCGTCAATACGCCGTTAAGGTGCTCAAGGAGACCGCCGCGGCCAATAAGAACCTGGCCGAGCGTTTCCGTCGGGAAGCGAAGATCGCGAGCCGCCTGGACCACCCGAACATCGTGGTCATCACCGACTTCGGGACCATGGAAAACGGGCAGCTCTACCTCATCATGGAGTACATCGATGGGGAGAGCTTGCGGGAGCTGTTGGAGAGGATCGAGCCCCACCGCCTCCCCATGACGCGCTCCCTGGAGCTCATCCGACAACTCAGCGACGCCATCGACGCGGCCCACCGGGCAAAAATCGTCCACCGAGATATCAAGCCCGACAACATCCTGCTCGGCAAGAACCGATCCGGCGGCGACCTGGTGAAGATCCTCGACTTCGGGCTGGCGAAGATCGTCGAGGGCACGGACATGCCCAAGCTCACCAAGGCCGGCGACATCTTCGGCTCGCCCTACTACATGTCTCCCGAGCAGTGCGTGGGCGAACCATCGGATCACCGCGCGGACATCTACGCCCTGGGTGTGGTCGCCTTCGAGCTCCTCGTGGGCCGGGTACCCTTCGACGGGAAAAGCATCCCCGCCATGCTCAAGGCGCATTTGTCGGATCCGCCCCCGCGACCCTCGTCGTTGCTGCCCGCGGGCGAAGAGCCGCTGCCCGCCGAGCTCGAGGAGTTCGTGCTCCGGTGCCTGGCCAAAAAGCGCGAGGACCGCCCCCAGAGCGCCGCCGACTTCAAAGAGCTCATCGAGACCTACCAGGAGAAGAACCGGGAAGCCACCGAGGCGGCAGCCATCCATCGCCCGGCCGGGGCCATCAGCGCAGTTATGGCGCAAGTCCAGCCCGCCTTCGAGCAGGCCGTCCGAGCCTCCCAGGACGCGCTGGCAGCACAGCCCAATGCGCCCGTACCCGCGCCCGTGACCACGCCCGCGCAGGGTCCCGGACAACCGCCGCCGCCACCGGGCGCCGGAGTGGCTCCCCCCCAGGTGGCCCCCGCCGCCCCATCGGCGCCGTCCATGC
Source organism: Deltaproteobacteria bacterium (assembly GCA_029938605.1). Lineage (GTDB taxonomy): Bacteria > Myxococcota_A > Polyangia > HGW-17 > JAJRWW01 > JAJRWW01. The sequence goes on from JAOZUO010000144.1 coordinate 13,632, forward strand.
TCGGCGGCGAAGCCGACGCAGAGGCGAGAAAAGCCTGGTACTGGAACCGCATCTGCAAAATCGCCATGGATCTGACCCAGCGCCTCAAGCGTCACCGGTTTGCCAACGAAGAGCTCATGGCGGTATTCGCCAGGTCGACCGAGTTGGAAGAAAAGGACCTCTTCCTGCAGACGGATGTCGCCATTCAGGTCTCCGAGATGGAGGATCTCGACGAGCAGATGCGCGGACCCACTGCCCGACTCCGCCACGCCATCGTGGATCTGCGGGTGGAGCGAGACTCCATCTTCGAGCAGGAGAAGCCGGACTTCCTCAAGATGGCGGACCTGGAGTTCCAGCTCAATCAACTCGAAATCCGCCTCGCGGATAGCTACAGCGAAACCGAGACGAAGCAGCGCGACTACGCCACCAGCCTCGAGGTCATGCGAAGAGATCTCGACGCCCAGCAGACCGAGCTATTGGACCTCGAACGGCGGCTCATCAGCCACCTCCAGGCGGCCAAGCCCAATCAACCCCCTCCGGGTATTGCCAAGAAGTACGCCGAGCTCGAAGAGGCGCTCAGCAACCTGTTCGCAATGCACAGCTAAGGGCCCGCCTTTCGCTTTCGACAAGAGCTCACAATTGCTTGACGTGTCACATCCAGGGTCGGATACTCAGGGCTGGTCTGAAAATTGCGAACCGGGTGCCACACAAATGGTGTGGAGAGGTCTAGCAGCGTAGTGCTGCCTTCAGTCGGCCGGTGATCACGAGACAAGTAATGCTCTGTCCTAAATGTCGTAGGAATTTTCCCCAAGACGACGGTTTCTGTCCCTACGACGGAACGCCTCTGGTCTCCACCGCGTCAGTAAGCGGCGGTACCGACGCTACAACTCCCCAGGCCTCGAATCCCGAAGAAAAACTCACAACCCGCATGTCCGTACAAGACGTGGAGGCCGCCCTCTCCTCCGAGGAGTTCGCGGAGATCGACCAGGCGCGTCGCGAGGCGCGCAAGGTGGAGAAGGCCACCACGCGCATGTCCGTGGACGATGTCGAGGCGGCCCTCGTCTCAAGCGAAGGTCCGGCGGTCAGTCCCCAGAGCCCGAGGGAATCCTCCCGAGAGAACCCCACGGTTAACCTGTCACCTCCGAGATCGGTTGACACGGATATCCAGCCCGTGCCGGTGCCCCTCGAGCCCCTGGCGCGGTCAGCAGAGCCCCCACCAGTGCTGCTCAGCTCCTCCTCCCTGGGCCTGGACGCCATTTCCGGCCAGGACCCGGTCCATGGCCAGAACCGAAGAGTGACCCCCGAGGTCACCGAGAGCTTCACAAATCTCCAGCCCGGCGCCACCGTGGGCGAATACCAGATCACAGGTGTGCTTGGCCACGGGGGCATGACGCAGGTCTACGCCGGTATCCATCCTGTCATCGGCAAGCGGGTGGCCTTGAAGGTTCTGCACGCCCGATACTCCGGAGACGACGGCCTGCTCGGGCGTTTCGTTCAGGAAGCCCAAGCCGTAAACCAGGTGGGCTCGGACCGCATCGTGGACATCTTCGGCTTCGGCCACCTGCCCGACGGCCGCGCCTATCTGGTCATGAACCAAGTGGACGGCCAGCCCCTATCGGACCTCATCGAGGCGGGCGGTCCCCTGGCCACCACCCAAGCTCACTCGATCTTCCTGGACGTGGCGGCCGCCCTTTCGGCGGCCCACTCGGTGGGCATCATCCACCGTGACGTGAAGCCCGCCAACATCATGGTGCAGACCGACACCTACGGCGCCTTCAGAGCGAAGGTGCTGGACTTCGGCGTGGCCAAGCTGCTGCACACCGATGCCCACGCCCCCGGCGTTCACACCGCCAAGGGCACCATGATCGGCACGCCGCTGTTCATGTCCCCTGAGCAGGTACGGGGGCAGTCCGTGGACGCGCGTACGGACGCCTATGCCCTTGGCGTCACCATGTTCCAGTGCCTCACCGGAGACATTCCCTTCGACGTCAACTACGACATGGACATCGCCATCGCCCACGTGGAGGTCCAGCCGCGAGTTCCCAGCTCCCTACGCCCCACCCTCTCCAAGGAGTGGGACCAGCTCATCTTGGACTGCCTGGAGAAAGACCCGGCCCGCAGGCCGAAATCCATGTCTGAGATCCAGACCCGGCTGGCCCAGTTGGGCCTCTCCGCCACCCGGGGAGGAACGGGCTATGTGGATCTCCCCAACTACGTCAAACCCCAGGACCTGATCACCGCCCTGGACGCCGAGCCCGTACGCCCACCCAAGGCTGAAAGTCCCTCCCGCCTGCCCATAATCCTGACCTCCCTCACCGGCGCCGCCCTCCTGGCCGGAGCGCTGATCTACTGGCTCGCCGGCTAACGGAGGCTAGAGCGCCCAAACCCGCATCCGCGGAGCCGCTCACGGCGCACCTATTCGCGTGGCGGACTCAATGATCACGGCGGTCACCGGAACGTCTTCGTAGCCGCCCACCGTCTCGGTCCGGACCCCGGCGATGGAGAGCACGACATCGTAGCCGCTCTCCACCTCGCCGAAGGCTGCGTAGTCATCATCGAGGCCGCTGTCGTCGGCCACGCAGATGAAGAACTGATTGGTGGCGCTGTCGGGATCGTCGGTACGGGCCATGGAGATGACGCCCGGGAGGTGGCTCAACCCCTCCATGATCTCCAGGGGAATGGGCGCAATCCGAGGCGCATCGCTCCAATCGGCGTACATGCCGCCGCCCTGGATCATGAAGTCCGGGATAACCCGGTGGAACATGGTGTCCTCATACGCCCCTTCGTCCACGTATCGCAGGAAGTTCACCACCGTCTGTGGGGCGCCGTTGCCGTAGAGGGACAGCACGAAGGTTCCCATGGAGGTCACGACCTCCACCCGCTCGGTGACATCGAACGGATCCGGCACCTGGGCATCGGCTGGAACCTCGGCGTCGAGCAGGACCTCCACGTCGGAGACCACCTGGGCGTCGCCCCCTATCTGGTCATCGTCTCCACAACCGCCCGATGTCCCAAACAGGGCCAGAGCCAGGGAAAAGACAAAGGCTCCAACCACCACCGATCTGAATCTGGTTTGGCTCACAACGATGCTCCTTATGCGTCTCGCATTTCGCGTATCATAGGTCATCGAGTTCCTTCTCGGCGAGCACTGTTTTCCCCACGGCGTCGGTCCTTCCGATGGTACCTTTGGAGCCCCTGAGGAGGCAGACGCACATGATCTTTCCGTCCCCCCCCCGCCCCGTGGTACCCCGGGCACCTCTCGTCGCTCTGGTCATTGCCCTGATCCCGGGGCCGGCGTGCAACAAAAAGGACGCCGGGAAAAATCCCGACGGCCACTCAAACGTAAGGTCCAGCGCTCCCCGGCCAGATCCCATGGCTACCGCCACGGTGCCGCCTGTTCCCCCGAGTGCTCCCACCCAGGGCGATCTACTGGCCTTCGAACAAACCCCGCCCACCTTCTTGGACTGGCGCAAGACCCCGGTGTGGGCAGACCTCGTGCAGACCCACTTCCGGCTGGACCGCTCCTCCACCAAGGACGCAAGACGGATCCTGAGCAAGGGCTGGGGTGACCCAGGCGCCCAGAACCTGCTCAAACACCTGCAAGCCCAAGCGCGCGTCCTGGACCGTGCGGCGAACCTGCCGCCCTGCGCGCCCCTTCAAAAGACCTGGACCCACACCGAGCTGCTCCTGCAGCACAGGAGCCTTTTCACCCTCAGGGCGCTCGGGGAGGCGCTGCTGCTCCGCGCCCGTCATCACCAACACCTCAAACGCCCCGGCCAGGCTCTGAATGCGGCCGTGGCCGCCCTCCGCTTGTCCTGTCACATGACCCACGTGCCCGAGGTGATCATGCAGTTCATGGCCCTGCGGGCCGAGCAGCAGGTCCTCCACGTCCTGAGGAGTCTGGGCGCCACACCCGCCGGATGCAAGGCGGTTCAACGCGCGCTCACGTCCGAGGGCAACCAGCGCGCACCCCTTTTCCACATGGCCCGGTCGGACTGGCTCATGGCCCGAAGCCACCTACGTTTGATCACCCGGGACCTCACGAAATCCACCACGGCCAACCCGCGAACCAAGAAGCGGCTCCAATCCCTGATGCGACTCATCATGGGACGGACCTCCGAGCGATACCAACGCTTCTCGTTGCTGCTGCGACAAGCTCTGTCCACGGGGCTGGATTCGGACTGGAAAAACCTCGACGGATTCCTCGTCCAGCTCGATGCGGGCCTCAAGGCCCTGAAAAAAAAGCACGACGCCAAGTCCAGCTTCGACCTCACCCGGATCGTGTCCCAGCTTCCGGACAAGAGCGCCGCCTGGGCTGCGGACATCATCTCCAGGGTGTTCCTGGGGCTGGTCACCATGCGCAGCGCCATGTGGAAGCGAGCCCGGCTCCTGTACAACGAGAATCGGAGGGGACTCGCGAAGCTGCGGTCAAATCAATGTCCCTAGGGATTTTTCTGATCCGGACTAGCCGCCGGCGACCATCTGCAGCACGGTGACGATCTCGCCGCCGGTGAGCTTTTTTGACGGGTCCACGCGCTCCCCTTCGATAAGGCAGGACAAGCCCCCCACAGCGCCGGAGAGCCCCGCTCGCTTGAGCAGCACACGGACCTTGTCGCCGGATCGGAGCCCATAGGTTCCCGCCTTCAGGAACCGCGCGGCGGGACCGTGTACGACCACCGTCACCTGTATGGATTCGCGCTTGCCAAATAGCATGATCCCATCGGTACCACCGAAAACCCCACATTGACAAGCCGCGTCAAACCCCGTCTACTATGAGCTCGCACGACAAAACCATCAAACTACGGAGCGAACCATGAGCAAAGGATACATGGGCAAGATCCTGTGGGTGGACCTCTCCAAGGGGCTCTTGGAAGAAGAGACCATCGCGGACGAAATCTACGAGCGGTTCCTGGCGGGATACGGTCTCGGCGCCAAGATCCTCTTCGACCGTATGGAGGCCGGGGTGGACCCCCTCGGTCCGGACAACATCCTCGGCTTCGTGGCGGGTCTGCTCACGGGCACCGGCGCCCTGTTCTCCGGTCGTTGGCAGGTGGTGGGCAAGAGCCCGCTCACCGGAGGCTGGGGAGATGCCAACTGCGGCGGGGATTTTGCCCCGGCCATCAAGCGCACAGGCTACGACGGGATCTTCTTCAAAGGTAAGAGCCCGAAGCCGGTGTACCTGCTCATCGACGGCGATGAGAAGAAGCTGGTGGACGCCGGCGACCTCTGGGGAACCGACGCCATCGACACCGAGGACGCACTCCAACAGAAGCACGGCAAGGGGTTTCGGGTGGCGGCCATTGGGCAGGGGGGCGAGAAACTGTCCCTCATCTCAGGCATCGTCAACGCCGGAGGCCGCATCTCGGCCCGATCCGGGTTGGGCGCCGTCATGGGCTCAAAGAACCTCAAGGCCGTGTGCCTTAAAGGCAAGGCCCGCATCCCGATCCATGATCAGAAGCAGGTGCTCGCCCTGTCCAAAGCGTTCCGTCAGCGCCTTGGCCGGGACGAGGTAGTGGACAAGGTCTTCACCGGTGGCGTGGTGGGCATCATGGGGCGGGTCCTCAAGTACTTCAAGACCCAGCCGGCCATGGCCGGGGAGCTGTTCAAGTTCACGCTGCGGGTGTGGGGCACGCCGGGCATCGCCGCCATGTCCGCCGAGAACGGCGACTCTCCGGTGAAGAACTGGAAGGGCGTCGGCTTTCGGGACTTCCCTCTCACGACGCGGTCCAAAAACATTGGTGACGACGCCGTCACCGCCCACCAGACCAAGAAGTACGCCTGTCACTCCTGCCCGCTGTCCTGCGGCGGCAAGTGCTCGGTGAAGAGCGGCCGCTACCCGCTCGCCGAGACCCACAAGCCGGAGTACGAGTCCCTCTGCGCTCTGGGCACCCTGGTGCTGGTGGACGACCTGGAGCAGATCTTCCATGCCAACGAGTTGCTCAACCGGGCGGGCATAGACTCCATCAGCGCCGGCGCCACCATCGCCTGGGCCTTCGAGTGCTTCGAGCGCGGGCTGCTCACGGAAAAGGACACCGACGGCCTGCGCCTGACCTGGGGCAACGGTGAGGCCATGGTCGCCTGCGTGGAGAAGATCATCGCCGGCGAAGGGTTCGGAGCGCTGCTCAAGGACGGGGTCCGTCGCGCCGCGGAGAAGCTTGGCAAGGGATCGGACCAGTGGGCCATCCACGCCGGTGGCCAGGAGCTGCCCATGCACGATGGCCGTTTCGACGCGGGCTACGGCCTCGCCTACGAGGTGGAGCCCACGCCCGGCCGACACACCATCGCATCGTACACCTACGGCGACCTCATGAACCTTGGGTCCCAGACCAAGCAGGTGGGCAAGACCAAGCTCTTCCACGGCCCCTCCGACCGCTACGGCGTCCACGGCAAGGGCCAGGAGATGAGCGTGCTGAGCGCCTTCGCCGACGTGATCAACGGCTGCGGCATGTGTATCTTCGGCGTCTCGGTGGGCGGCAACCCGCCCGTGACCGATTGGATCAACGCCACCACCGGCTGGCACCGCACCTTCGACGAGCTCCTGGACGTGGGGCGCCGTATAAAGGCCATACGCCAGGCCTTCAACATCCGCGAAGGCATCGCGCCCAAGGACACGAAGATGCCCCACCGCGCCCGGGGGGTACCGGCCTTGGAGGCGGGCCCCAACAAGGGCATCACCCCGCCCTTCGATGAGCTGGCCCGGGACTATTACCTCGCCATGGGCTGGGATCCGAGCAGCGGCAAACCCATGTCCCACACCCTCGACCGCCTGGGCCTGCCCGAGGTCAAGGAGGCCTTCGCCAAGCTCAGCGGCTAGCGCTCCCGCTAGCGCTCCCGCTCCCGCTCCTCCTTGACGATCTCGAAAAAGTGCTGGTCCGGCAGGACAAAGATCGCCGTCTCACGCCCATCTCCCGCCACAACTCGCGGGCCGAAAAATACCTGCCCGCCGGCGGCACGAACCGCCTCGGTGGTCACCGCGGGATCCGCCACCTCCACGCCGATACCCACGTCCCCCGGATGTGTCGTCCGCCCATCGCACTGGTACAGCGCCAGACACACCTGCCCCAGGTCAAAGACCACCGGCCCTCGCCCTGAGAATGGGTGAGGCTGGAGCGCCGCGCCCTTCCTGTCCCCCTCCCCCTCCCCCTCCCGGGGCTCCACGCCAAACACCGCGGCGTACTGCTGAGCGGCGGCGTCGAGGTCGGGCACAAACAGGCTCAGAAACCGCATCCGCGGCCCCGAAGAAAGGCCCAAAGCCCCATTGATAGACCCATCTGAAGACATCTTGGCCATAAGAAAACAGCTCCTGTGGGCGCCGGGATCGACGCCCCCATACGATACGC
>JAOZUO010000145.1:0-7305 GCA_029938605.1 Deltaproteobacteria bacterium
CGAACTCCGAACCGGGATCCAGACAGCGCTGCGTCCCCATCACGCAGGCTCCAACACCGGCCTGCGCTGCTACGCCGAGGTAACAGCTCTGCTCCATCCCGACCTCGCAGGCGCAGCTCTCATCGGCTGACCCGTTTCCGTTGTTGTCGAGTCCGTCTCCACAGACTTCGTCGTCTCCTCCATCTCCCCCATCTTCTCCATCTTCCCCATCTCCACCGTCCACGCCACTTTGGTCACAGTCGCAAGGCGTCCAACCGGTGAGGTCACTCAGACACACCTGCCCGCCCGGAAGCCCGCCAGCGCAGATACACTCCCGGGTATCGCCGGAGTCACAGACCAACGCCGGATCGGAACCGCTCGGATCGGAACCGCTGGAAACGGCGCAGGATGCGTTGAGCAGGATGAGAAGGAAGAAACCGCTGAGGGTGATGGTCCGCGCAGTAGGGTACATTCGTTAGCCTCCTTGGTTCTGAGTACTTCGTTTCATTGTGCGACGTAGTATTGCAATGGCTGTACCATCATGGCGGAGACCCAGCACGGCAGATGAAAAACCTATGATTTCAAGTGACTGTGATGGTCCGCTTCAATGCGCCAAGGAGCAGAGGTGGTGTCGCCAGCCCCAGGGGATCTGCCTTCAATTACACTCCACGCGCAGGCAATGCGGCAACAATTGGCCTATGTTTTCAGTTGGTTGGCTCCTGTCAGGGGATGGGATCCCCACTGGGGATGACTTCCCCACCTGAGCCATGAGCCAATAGAGCCGCTATCCATAGCGGATGTGGTGCTGGTAGGAGATGTTCGTACTGCTAGGGGAGGTGTTTTTGGTTGCGAAGTGCAACCGTAGTGGTATCGTTATGGTTGTTACAGGGGTTGCTCATGGCTTCGATTACCTTCAAGAATGTACCGGACGATCTGTTGGAAAGCCTGCGGTTGAGGGCGGAGCGGAATCGGCGGAGCCTGACAAAAGAGGTTTTGTATCTGCTCGAGCAAGGGGTCCTGCTGAGCGATGGTGGGTTTGGGATGCGGGCGAGTGAATCAACCCCCGTGGTTGGCAATGGGTTGGACCCCCAGGGGCGTGGTCCCCAGTGGGAGCAGGAGCGGGAGCGGGAGCGGGAGCGGCAGGTGGAGGTGTGGCGGGACCTGTGTGGGCAGTGGGAGTCGGAGGAGTCGGTGGCCGAGGAGCTCGAGGCGCTCGGTGCGGCGCGGACCGGGGGACGGGAGGTGGACCTGTGAGGGTGCTCGACACAGACGTGTGTGTGGAGCTGCTGAGGGGCAACGCGAAGGTCATCGAGCGGCGGGTTGAGATCGACATGCCGGTGGTCACGACCTGGATGACCGCGGCGGAGCTCTACTACGGTGCCGAGCGCTCCAGCGCGCCTACGAAGAACCGGCGGTTGGTGGCACGGTTCCTTGAGACGTTGCCCGTGGTGGAGACCACGTCACGGGCGGCGCGGCAGTTTGGCGTGATCAAGTCAGTGCTCGAGCGTTTGGGGCAGCGGCTTGCCGACCCGGATCTGATCATTGCCGCGCTGTGTTTGGCGCACGATGGGATCCTGGTGACGGGCAATCTTCGCCACTTCGGACGGGTGCCCGGGCTGCAGGTGGAGACCTGGACACGGGCGTAAGGGGTTCGCTGGTCAGTTGGCGAAGCGTTCGAACCAATCGAGCATGAGCGGACGCTGGTCCGCCATGTCTTCGAGGGGACAGTGCTCGTCTGACTCGTAGCGCCATACTTCGCTGTCGGCGTTGGAGTAGCGTGTGGGATCCTGCAGCGCCTCTGCCAGGGGGATGAAGGCATCGTTGTGCAACATGGGGTCTTCGGTCACGTATCCCATCAGGATCGGCACGTCATTGAGATCGATGTCCACGCCGAGGCGATAGCCCATGGAGTAGTCATGGGTGCCCTCCACGGAGCCATAGAAGTCATCGAGGTACTGCGCGGCGCCCGCCAGAATCTCTCCCTCCGTCACCAGATCGAGCAAGGCGAACATCGACGGGAGCGGCTCGGAGACCGCGGAAGCCGGGTTATCGGCGGGGGAGTCGTACACGACGGCCCGGAACAGGTTCGGCTCATTGAGTAATTGCTGCGTCAGGCGCGCGCCGCCGCCCGAACAACCGAAGGCGTACAGAGAGTCGGGGCGGGCGTGCATACTGCGCGCGAACTCGATGGCCTCCCGGTCCATCACCCGGGTCCAGCGCCTGGCCCGGTAGAGACCGTCGATGATCCGGCCGGTGCCGATTCCCTGGTCGCCCCAGCAGCTCGCAGGGGACACGATGGTCCAGCCGCGGCGTAGGAAGGCGACGGTCAGATCCTCCGTCATCTTAGCGCGGACGAGGCCGATACCCCCGTCGGCGGTGGTCTGCCCGACAAAGAGCTTGGTGAGCTCCGGTTGAAAGTTCTCCAAGGAGTCGTAGACCTGCCTGTCTTCATTGTATAGCGTCACCGTCGCCCGCTCGAGACCCTCGTTACCGTACCCGTGGGGATAGAACATCAACCCCCGATCGATTTGGGTGGCGGAATCGGGATACACGATGACGAACGACGCCGGATCTCCCGGTATCTGAGCCTGGTCGGGCAGCTCGGAAAGATCGTCTGTGTCCATCCTGGCACACCGAATGCCCGGGACCTCATAGAGCTCGACGGTGTAGGACTCGCCGGGGTCCAGAAACGGCGCCACCCAATCGTTGGGCCCCGCCTCGGTCTCGGTGGAGAGACTGAAGGTGCTCACCAGCTCGGGGGCGAAGGTGTACTCCGGATCGCCCTTGTCGTCGGACGCCGAGCAGCCCATGGCGCTGATAACGAGCGCGGCCGCGATTACAAAAGAGTAAGGAGTGGACAGGTTTCTTCTTTGCATTTGTCTTCGACCACTTGTTCAGGGGCCACCCCTGGTTGCGTTGGTTCCCCAGGTTTTGCCAGCGTATTTCAGAGCACGTTCCCGGGGGCGAGAGCGTCGTTTTATTGTCTGGTACGAGAAATATAGGCATGCAATTTGCTGAGAGCAAAGAGAATTGGGGATTTCCACGGTGCGTGAGCGTTGGGATTTGGTTTGTGATCCACCTCAATGTGGGCCGATACGTTGTTGTAGCAGTGGCGGTTGGAGTAGCGGGCGACGCTATCTCCGGTCGGCTGCGTTCCCATCGGAATGACAGGATCATTGCTGCGCGGCGTGATACGTTGAAGTACGCGCTCGAATCAGCCACGGGCCGTGGAAACGGAGAGAGAGTTCCCTATGGTAGTGACCCGTCGTAGAAATCGGTTTCGGCCATCGGCTTGGGTGGGGTTGGTGATGCTTTGGGTTGGGGTCGGAGTCGGAGTTGGAGTCGGGGTCGGAGTCGGGGGGTGTGGTGACGATGCAGTTTCGGGGTCCGACGCCGGGCCGGATGGCGCGGCGGACGCCCGGAGTCTCCCCGATGTGGTGCCCGTGGCGCCCGACCCGGGTTTTGATGAGGACTACGTCGCCGTGGGTTCCGACGTGACCGTGACGACGCTGCTCCAGACCCTGCGATCGAAGTATCCACCCGACGCGCAGCTCGTGGATCGCTGGAATCGGCTGCTCGTCCCGTCACCTGAGATAGGTCGGCGGTATCCCCAACCGGGTGAGCCACACCTGGCGCGAGACGAGCTGGGCGCGGGGGGATCGGTGGACGGTACCCGCATGAGCCTTTTGTACTTCGTGCACCTGGCCGACGCCCAGCTCATCGACACCCAGAGCCCCTCGTACGTCCCGACCAACAAGTACACCACGCTCGGAGACAGCCTGCCGGCGTTTCACCAGGATGGCCCCTTGGCGCCCCACCTGCTCGACTCCGCGGTGCAGACGGCCAACCAGTTCGGCCTCGGGCGACCCTTCGACTTCTTCATCCACACCGGGGACGCTATTGAAGATGCGCAGGCCAACGAGATACAGTGGTTCCTCACAATCATGGACGGTGGGTCGGTGCACCCTGACTCCGGCGCCGCGGACGATCCGATCCCCGGACCGGACAACGACGCCTGGGATTCCTTTGAGGCCCGCGGATTGAACGCGGGCGTGCCTTGGTACGCGGTGGTGGGCAACCACGACCTGAGCGTAAACGGGCAATTTCCCCTGGGGCTAATCGAGGAGGCCAACGTCGAGCCCTATCTTACGGAGATCACGCCGTTGCTCGCCGAGTTTGAGGTGACCCTCCCCGGCGTGGGGACCGCGGATACGGCGCCCAATGTGTTTGCGCCCGACCAGATGCCCGCGTTTTTGGTGGAGCTGGGCGACATGGACGTCGAGGACCTCATGAACGAGGAGGAGATCAGGAGTCTGGCGCCGGGCGCTGTGGTCCCCGACGCGAACCGGAGTTTCATGGATGGCTGCGGGTTCATCGACGCGCACTTCACCACGACCACCGAACCGGTGGGGCATGGCTTCACCCAGGCGTCGAGGCAGACCTGTACGGGCAACTATGTGGTGGATTCCGTGGCGGGACTCCCCATCCGGATGATCGTGCTGGACACGGGCCCCCACGTGGGCGGCTCCCAGGGGGTGCTGACCCCGCCCCTGAATCCGGATGGCTCGGTGAACCAGGCGCTGGTGGGGGATCCTGACCACGACCAGCTCGCCTGGCTCGTATTGGAGCTGGACCGCGCCGAGACCGACCAGGTGGCCGTGATCATGGTCAGCCACCACGCGTCGAAGTCCATCAGCCAGGGGAACGCCTTCGCTGATATCTTCAACCTCTTTTTCCCCGACGAGCAGGTGCTTCGTGACCTGTGGAACAGCCACTTCATCCAGCCCGAGCAGTGGTTTTCGGGGAGGGATCTGCGAGATCTGCTCACCTCCTACCCGAACGTTTTCTTACACCTGGTGGGACACTCCCACGAGAACCGGGTCAACGCCGTGTGCCCTGATGGCGACCTCCTCGACAGTGAGGAGATCTCCGAGGGCCAGGGATGCGAGCCGCCCGCCGATGGTCGCACGGCGGCCAATGGCTACTGGGAGGTGATGGCCGCTTCCACCCGGGACTTCCCCAACCAGTTCCGCATCTCCGAGGTGGTGGACAACGGGGACGGTACGGGCTCGGTGTACACCACGGTGGTCGACTGTCTGGGAGGCGCCGGGAGCCTGCACGAGCTGGGCCTGTATCTCGCCCTCGCCGATCATCAGCTCGACGGCAAGGAGGATACGGTGGCTACGGGACTCATCCCCGACCGCAACGCCGAGCTCCGCTTCGCTTGGGCACCGGAGGTGGTGACCGCTCTGGCCACGGTGAACGCCGCCACGAATATCGAGTCCCTCACCACCCTGGCCGAGCCCGCGCCCGGCCTGCCCACCCTGCCCATCTGGAACTAGACGGATCCGTTCGGATCCGTTCGGATCCCGGCTACCCGTCGATACGCTCGGACCAGCCGAAGGGGTCTTCGCCGGTGCCGTACTGGAGGGCGAGGATGGAGTCGTAGAGGCGCTGGGCGACGGGGCCGGTGGTACCGTCTCCCACGCTGAGTTTGTCGCCCTTGTAGGCGATCTCCTTGACGGGGGTGATGATGGCGGCGGTGCCCGAGCCGAAGATCTCCTCCAGGGAGCCGTCGGCGCCCGCGGCGAATAGCTCGTCTATGGTGAGCATGCGCTCCTGTACCGGCATGTCCCAGTGGGTCAGCAGTCGCATCACCGAGTCCCGGGTGATGCCCGGTAGGATGGAGCCCGTGAGGGGGCTGGTGACCACCGTGCCGTTGATCTTGAAGAAGATGTTCATGGTGCCCACCTCCTCCACGTACTTGCGCTCCAAGGCGTCGAGCCACAGGACCTGGCTGTAGCCCTCGGCCTTGGCGGCCGCCTGGGCCTTGAGGCTGCCTGCGTAGTTGCCGCCGGTTTTGGCTTCGCCCATGCCGCCGCGCACGGCCCGCACATAGTCCGCCGAGGCCCAGATGCCCACGGGGTTGAACCCTTCGGGGTAGTAAGCGCCCACGGGGCCGACGATGATGTAGCAAAGATAGGTCTGGGACGGGGCCACGCCCACGAAGGGATCGATGGCGATGATCGTGGGGCGAACGTACATGGAGCACCCCTCCGACCGCGGGATCCAGGCCTTGTCCAGCATCACGAGCTGCTTGGTGGCCTCCACCATGAGGTCCACGTCCACCGGGGGGATCACCAGCCGCTCACAGGACCGGTTGAGTCTTTCGTAGTTGTCCCGGGGTCGGAAGAGTCGCACGCTGGAGTCGGCGCCGCGGTAGGCCTTGAGACCCTCGAAGACCTCCTGGCCGTAGTGCAGCACCATGGACGCGGGGTCCAGGCTGAGCGGGCCGTAGGGCTCGATGCGAGCGTTGTGCCAGCCCCGATCAGGGTCGTAGTTCATGAGGAACATGTGGTCGGAAAAAAGCCGGCCGAAACCGAGGGCGTTGTCGTCGGTGGGGATGGGTTTTCGCTGGTTGTCGCTGCAGGGGGTGACCTTGATGTCCATGGGGGCTGTCCGTTTCTCTTTCGTTGTTTGTTGAATGAATCGTTAGTAAGAAAAGGAGACGCTGTCTAGCGGAGCATGAAAAAACCCCGCCGAATTCAGAGTGCACACATCGGAGTGATGTTGGACTATAATGACCCACCCATAGGACCAGGAGCACTAAATGCGTATGGAGATCCCCCGAAGTGTAGGCCGATGCTTGAGCGCTTGCGGCGTGATTGCGCTGCTAGTATTTGCTGCGGGCTGCGGCGATGATGACAGTAGCGGCAACAACAACACCCCGCCGGATTGGACCGTGGGCACGGTGCTCAATTGGGTGGACGACGGCGTCCTGGCCGAGGTCCAGGCGGACTTCGGACCGGTGAAGATCATCCGGATCCAGGGCACCCACTACGACATGGGTTTCCAGTACGGCTACCTGCTCCATGAGCATATCCAGTCCATCTGGGACGAGATCTTCGGGCCCCTCATTGCCGATGAGTTAGGGTTTGATCAGGAGTTCGCCATCACGCTGTTCGGTACGCTCATGGACCAGGCCTGGAATCATGTGCTGCCCCACATTCCTCAGAAGTTTCTGGAGGAGCTCGACGGCGTGCACGACGGCGCCCTGGCCGCGGGACACCCTGACCCCGAGAGCCTGGTGGAGATCGTACGGCGCATCATGATGCTGGTGGACACCTCCCAGGCCGAGGCCTTTGGGGGGAGTCTCGGCGAGATGCAGAGCTTCTTTAATAGCGGCTTGTCCGAGGGCGCCCAGGACTACTACGCGCAGGCGGAGCTGGACCTCGAGAGGTTCGAGCAGCAACAGGCCATGGACGGCATCTACGTGCCCACGCCCTTCAGAGACGCCATCAACCGCATGTCGCCGGTGCCGGCCTG
>JAOZUO010000145.1:7405-20887 GCA_029938605.1 Deltaproteobacteria bacterium
CGCGGGCGGGATCTGCTCGAGACCGCCGAGGACATGGACAGCGCCGTGGCCATGTTCTCCGGAGACGTGAGCTCCATGGATGTGGTGGCCACCTCCGTGGGCACCGTGGCCGGCCTGTTCTACGGCGATCCCGCCGGGGGTGGGGTGGCCTCCGAGGGCGCCGTGAGTGAGTTCAACGGCGTGTTCGCCTCCATGTTCCGCTACGGCGCGTACCCGGAGTGCGGCGAGTCGGCCTGGCTCTACGAGTTCGCCGAGGATGGCACCACGGCCAACGCGTGGAACCACGTAGATGACCCGGATGTGGTGAACCTGGAGAGCGATGCCTGCGAGATCGACGCCACGGGCATGGTGCGCACCTTCGAGGTGGACGCCAACCAGGAGTTTGTCTACGACGCCACCTCGGGGCTGCTAATCGACGACCCCGCCGGGGAGCCCTATCCAGTGGGCGTGGTGTATCCCTGCTCCGTGTACCGGGCGGATCCGGCCATGGCCTACGGCGTGCGGCGGTGGCAGACCGCGGCCAACGGTCCCCAGCGTGACAGCGACAACAAGCTCATGCACCTGTCCGGGGTGTACCGCTCCCGCCACAAGCCCCAGGGTGACATGATCGACGCGTACTACAACGGTACGCGGTTCGAGTACGAGGGTACCGAGGTGATCCCGGACAACGGCGGCCAGCGCACGCTCATAGGGGTGGAGCAGGCCAAGGCCATCGTCCGGGTGGTGGGCATGGAGAACGCCAACGTCTTCTCGGTGATCTACGACACCACGGACCTGGTGATGTACGTAGCTTTCGAGAGCGGTAGCGGAGATTCCTGGACCCGCGCGGTGGACAACGAGTACTACGAGTTCCGCTTGGCGGACCTGATCCCACCGCGCTAATCTACGCGAAGGACGACAGCCATGAAACGACTACTGCTGAGTCAGATCCTGGGCCTGATGCTGGTGTCGATTCTAACCGCTCCCGCTCCCGCGGCCGCGGCGCCGGCCAAACGACTGGTGGGCAAGATGAAGATCGCCGCCTGGGATGCGCGCAAGGAGGTCTTCTTCGAGCAGGTTCAGGTGTGGCGCCAGGGCTGTGATCTGGTCTACCGGCTCCACTACCGGCGGGCCAAGGGACACCCCCTCAAGCTGCGGCTCTTGCTGGAGCTCAACGCCGGACCCGCCTCCACGGCCACGGACTGGATCCTTTCGTCTGTCGCCGGTAAGCAGACCGCCGAGGGCAAGGTGGCCACGCCGGGCTGCTGGATCAAAAAGGCCCGCCGGCTCAAGAAGGTCAACACCGAGGTCATGGGCGTGGCCCCCCGGCGGGTCTCCCCGGACGGTCGGGACTTCCTGGGCAAGGTCACCTTCAACCGCTGGGGCTCCTCGGGGGACGTGTACTACCGGCACATCCAGATCTGGCGCAAGGGATGCGCGGTACACTACCAGTTCCTTTACAAACGTCACAACGCCTCCCGCCGTCGGCTCAAGTTACGCCTGGTGCTCGATGCCGGCACCCTCCAGACCGACTGGGTCCGCTCCGAAAAGAAGGGCTGGCGCGAGATCGTCGGCTACGTCGAGACCCCGGGCTGCTGGGCCACCAACGCCAAGACCCTCAAGACCTCGGGATTCGAATCGGAACGATACTAGTTCGTGCGAGGTCCCCGGAGATCACCCTGGGAGGGGTAGCATGAAGAGAGATGCACCGGGAGTTTGACGGCTGGTCCTACTCCGCGATCTTCGCACCCGAGAACGAGCCGACCTTTGGTCTGAGCTACTATCTCGAAGGCGGGAGCGCACCGGATCTTGCCGAGGTGGTCATCGAAGGGGAGTCCCACGATCTTGGGCTCACCTATGACGTCGAGAACCGGGGCACCTACGAAACAACCCTGATTCTGGACCCCGGATGTCATCGCTATTACTTTCGGCTGATCGACTCAAACGGCGATGAGCATTTGTACCCCACCACCGGGACCCTCGGAGCCGGAGTCCAGAGCGACTGCGCGCTGTACCAGACCCCCTAAGGATCCGCTCGGAACACCGCTGAAGACATGCGTCGGGGGAGGTGTGGTGTTGGTTGGGCGGCGGGAGGTGTCGGGAGGTGTCGGGAGGTTCAGTGTAGGAGCTCGTCCACGTCGGCAACTTGGAGGACCCGGTCGAGCCAGGTGTCCAGGGTGTCCAGATCGGTGCATCCGAGGATCTGAGCTTGCTGGTCCTCGGTGATCTGCAGGCCACGGGCGGTCACGATCTTGAGCAACGCTGTTGCCAGTCCCTTTGCTTGGCCTTCTGCCAGTCCCTTTGCTTGGCCTTCTGCCAATCCCTTTGCCTTACCACGTAAGGCGATGTCGCTTCTGAACTCGTAGTCTTCGATTTGCATCTGTTCCTCCATCTTCTTGCGGGCCGTGAGGTGTACCGCCTGAAGAATCATGTCTGAGTATAGCATCCTCATCTCTCGATCCAAGCCGGTGGCACCCTGGTAAGCGGCTATTCCTATGTCGTAGCCCTGGTCGGACATGCCGTGTGCCAGCACGGATAGGAGGGCGAGCTCGGGGCGGCGCCGGGCCTGGTCGGCTTCGGTGATTACGGGCACGGCGTCGGGACCCAGGACTACCGGCGCGAAGATGAACCCCGGCTGGCCTGTATCGATGGGGGCCGCGGCCCACCGCGCCACAGAGTCGGAGGGAGTGACCACGAGTAGGCAGCAGGGGCAGCGTAGACGGGCTCGTTCAATGACCTGGTAGCAGGGCCAGGAGAATCGCTTAGCCTCGTCAGTCTTGAGCTGAACCTCGAGGACGATGCTCATGACGGGCTCGCCGGGCTCGCCGGGCTCGCCGGGCTTGCCGGGCTTGCCGGTTCCACCGATCCCTTCTTCGCTCTGTCGCCGTGACCGTAGTATCAGCACCTGGTCGGCGCGGTATTCTGGGGGCACGACCTGACTCAGATCTGCGTCAGTGAGCTCTACATAGTCGAAGTTCGGAAGAACCAGGCCCAGAGCGTCCCGGAGCAACTCCGGCGCCAGGGTAGGTCGTTGCCCAAAGAGCTCGACGAGTATCTGGTGCAGTACAGATGGCATGTGCGTGTTTTTCGCTCCTTGTGCCCAAGGACGGAGCAAGTCGCGTGCCATCTCTGACCCCCCAGTCTCATCGGATACTTACCCGGCAGCGTGTCCGGTATCCGGTCCCATCGGTGCGGTATCCGTCCCATCGGTGCGGTATCCGTCCCATTTGTCGTGAACATCTTCATGCCGCCGTCGCTGATCAGCGCCGCAATCCACAGCGCTCATTCTACGCGTCCTTCGGGCCCTAAATCGATAGCACCAGGACCAGGCCGACGGCGTAGGAGGCTGCATTGGCCAGGGCCGCGGACAGGACCGCCGTGGAGAGCGAGCGCCTACCGAGCAGCAGGTAGATCAGCGTCGCCTCGGTGACCATGGCGAAGATCTCGGCTACCAGCAGGTAGGTCGTACGCTCGGAGACGAGCTGCGGGAGCGCGAACCAGATCAGGGGATGGGTCGCCAGGTTGACCCCCAGGGCGAGCAACGCGATGTGCCCGGGGGCCAGGTCCCGGCGGAGCAGCACCCAGAGCACGATCCCTTCGGACAGCAGCGTCACTCCGAAGACAAAGGGCCAGAATGTGAGCAGCCAGTACACTGTGGAGTGCGACTAGGTGCGCCGTCGACGGAGCCCCCAGGAAACCAGGGCGGCCATTAGAAAAAGGAGCATGACGTACAGGTGGGGAGAGGTCCCGGCCGTGGCACAACCGCCGCTATCGCTATTGCAATCGCCGCCGAAGTCCACGGTCAGACCGGCGTAGCCTTGCAGCGTGGTACCCGAGGGGTGACTGTAGCTGCTGGGCTCAGACCGGTAGGCCCAGGACCCGTTGCAGGGGCTTTCGTACAGGGGTTTACAGGTGCGGGTGCAGTTACAGGAGTGGCCCACCGGGCAGCTTCCCTGCACCGCGACCATTCCATCATCGGGCTCGCAGGTCTCGCCTTGCGCGTCCGGATCACCCTCCTCCCACGTGAACCACCTGGAGCAGGTACACACCATGGACTCCTGATCCAGATCACCATCGAACACCGTGATCCAATCGCCTTCCTGGTTCCGCTGGCGCTCGATGAGCACCTGGCAGTCGGGTATATCGCTACCGTGGTAGAAGTAGCTCAAATCCAGCCGCACCTGGTCGCCCTCCTGCTGCGTCAAGAACCGAACGCTGGGAATGTCCGCCCGTACGTTTCCGCCCCACAGGAGCCCGACCAGAACCACGGTCAGCCCCCCCGCGCATTTCGTCCATTTGATACACATGTGTCCCTCCCAATAAACTAGGCGTTACCCACCTAGCATATACAGGAATCACACCATCGACCAACGAAAGGATTCTCGGCGGCGCCAAGACAGGTGCCGCAGACAATCAATAATACCCGCGCATCGCGATGGGGATAGAGCGATGGGGACGTAGTTAGCTTGTTAACTTTTTGGGACGTAGGCAGTTGATGAATAAGTAATAATTTCAGACGATTCGGTTGTTTTGTGGGGGTTAGAACCCCTCGGCAACCATGTAACATATTAAGATTACAGGGGAATGTCTCTAGTAGTGCTGAGCAATAAGTGAACAAGTTAACTACGTCCCCTTCTTTTCCTTCCGAAGCCGGGTGGTGGGCGCAAGGCCCTGCGGCCCGCAGCCGAGGAGCGGACACACTACGAAAAGCCCAATCAGTGTCAGTTTCGCCTCGCGTCGCAACAACTCATCCTCCGCGGATCCAATGCGCTACGACGCGAGAACAAAGCAATTCGCGTACCAGCTCTGTCGGATTCGGGCAAAGCCGCCATCGACCAAGGGCTGCGTTCCACTCACCTGCAGCGGAGCGCTCACGCAGGTGACGCGATTCTGCGTCACCATGACAGCCTGTGTCGCACGATCGCCATACCTTCGGGCCTCCCGGGGGGTGGCGTCAGGTACGCTTCAATGAAACTTTTTCCAGGGTGATGCGTGGAATCTGTTGATGACGTACAGACCAGCGGCCCCAAAGGAACCTCATAGAATGCGTATACTACCAATCGTCGCGGTGGGGGTTTGCCTGTCACTGGGTACATGCACCGCCCCAAACACTTCTCTTGGTAACCGAGTGACACTATACGAAGGAGTCGACTATAGATCTTTTGTGAGTGTTGCAGCCATTGATCCCGCGAAGGCGAAGCATGTCACGACACTGCTCGATACCAACGGAGTTCCGAATCTCGTTGAAGGATCGGTTGTCTACGGGGTCTCGGTTCCACCTGCCATGAAGGAAAAAGCCATAGCGCTCCTGAAAGCCGACTCGCAGAGAAAGAACACCTTCATCAGGTTCTAACTCGGCAATCTCACACAAGACGATAAGAACGTTCATGCGGTGTTTGGAGTTCTGTTCCAGGTACAGTCATGACACCTGGATTCGAATCGGAGCAGGTCTTTGGTCGTAGGTGACGCGACCGTCGCTATTTCAAGTGGCGGGGGCGGTAGATGTGTTTGGGGTGGGTTTTTACTGAGAGGGTGCGTCCGTCGGTGATGATGACCACGTCGCCGTGGAGGTCTGTGCGGTAGAGCTTCACGTGGTGCTTTTTCAGGCGGGCGGCGAGCTTGGGGCAGACCTTCTCCATGCGGCCCATGTAGTCGCCGCAGGTGGCAATGGCGTATCTTGGGCGCACCCGGCGTAGCCAGGCGTTGGAGGTGGAGCCCCGGCCGTGGTGGCCCAGCTTGAGCACGTGGGCAAAGAGGGGCTGGCCGGTGGCCAGCAGCTTTTTTTCGCCCCGGATCGTCAGGTCACCGGTGAGGAGAAGCTTCACGGCGCCGAAGTGTACCCGCAGCACCAGGGACCGGTCGTTCTGCGCCGAGAGGCTGGTCACCTGGGCGGGCGGAGGTGCGTCTTTGGGCGGGTGCAATACGTGCAGGTGTAGCTGTCCGAATTGGAGGCGATCCCCCTGGGCCAGGGTGACGATGCGCACGGGCGGCCCCTGCCCGGCGGCTTTTCTGGCGGCCTTGCGCAGGCCCGGCGTCAGGGAAGTGAGCAGGACCGCGCCGTCGGCGTTGGTGTGGATGGCGTTGAAGGCCACGTGCTGTCGCAGCATCACCGGGTCGCCCAGGTGATCCGGGTGGGGATGGGTCACCACGAAGGCGTCGAGCTTCTGGATGCGGTGTTTGCGGAAAAAGGGGATCAGGCGTCGGCGCACCAGGTGATCTCCGCCCACGAACCGCCCCGCGTCCACCAGCACCCGATGTCCGTCCGAGGTGGAGAGCAAAATAGAGTCTCCGTGGCCCGCCGCGAAGAATCGTACGCGGAGCTCATTGGGCGGCGCCGGGGTGCGGGTCTGCGGGGGATCGTGCTTCACGGGCGGCCTTGGGCAGCCCGCCAGCGAGAGCAGCATCAGCGCAAGCAGCACTCGCACAGGCAGCGCCACCTTTCCTGTATGTGTGGTCATGAGCTGGCCTGCTCGCTCTTTCGGCGGGCGCGGATGGTTGCGATACGGGTCAGAATCGAGCGCACGGTCCAGGCGATGGCTACGATGATCGAGCCCACCACGACGATGAGGGGTCCCGCTGACAGGTTTAGCAGACCCGACAGGAAGTAGCCGCCGGCCGCGGACACGGCGCCCACCAGGGCCGACGTAAACAACGCCGGGGTCATGCGATCGTGGATCATCAGCGCCGCGGTGGGGGGCAGCACCGTCAGGGCGAAGACCGGCATGGCGCCCACGGCCCGGGTACAGATGGCGATGGAGGCCGCGATGAGCAGAAAGAGCACACCGTTGGTGAGCCGCACGGGGAAGCCGCTGGCCCGGGCCGAGGTGGGATCAAAGGACACGAACACGAAGTCCTTGAACAGCAGGGCGTATAGCGCCAGGGTCAGCGCGCCCACGCCGTAGATCATTTTTTGGTGGTCGGGCGGGATGAAGATCACCGTGCCAAAGAGCAGCGCGGCGATTTCGTGCGCGCCCTTTTCGGCCATCTGGGACAGGATGATGGAGGCGGCCGAGGCCACAATGAAGACCAGCCCCACGATGGACTCCTGGGTGGACCGGCGCTGGCCCCGGCTGAGCTCGGACAGGAGCAACGCCACCAGCCCCGTGAGGATCAACGACAGAAAGATGGGACGGATGGGCTGGTGGGTCCCGTGGTGATGGCGCTTGTGTACCTTGTGGTGCTCCTGAGCCGCCATGGTCGCTGACATGGACGCCGGCTTGGGCGCCGCCATGGTCGCAGGTTTCCCGGTGGGTTTTTTGCCCCCGTTGTTGCTGTCCTCGTCGTCATCGAGGAAGCCCTGGATTTCGCGATCCGTGTCGTCGACGGGTTTGTGCTTGTCCAGCACCTCGTCGGGCGGCGCCACCGGTCGCGTGGGGGCGACGGGAGACTGGTGGGCCACCATGGCGCCGATGAAGAATGCCAGGGCCAGGCCTGCCCCCGACACCTGGGACAGGGCCGCGGACAAAAACACGATGCGCCGTAGGATGACGAAGAGCCCCAGGGCTCCGAGCAGCACACCCACCATGATGTTGGCCAGAAAGGAGTCCAGGTACAGCTCGTTGAACTTGGCCAGGAACTCCCCGGCGTGACTCACATCGATGATCGTCGCCGGGTCCGCGAACCCTGGTGTAAGCGCGGCGAGAGACATGCCCACGCTCATGCGTCCTCCTCCGACACCGTCGGTTGGGCCAGGGAGCTTTCCGTGCGGAAGGTCTGCTCGTCCACGTCGCTGCCGATGATCTCGGCCGGCGTTCCGATGCGTATGCGTTGTCGTTCCCGGTTGAGCAGGATCACCCGCTCGGCATGCTGCCTGACGGCGTGGAGGCTGTGGCTGACCATGAGCACGGCTATGTGGTGCTCCTTGGCCAGGGCGTCGATGAGGTCGAGCACCTCCCTCTCGGCGTCCACGTCCATGGCCGCGGTGGGCTCGTCTAGGAGCATCACCGCCGGATCACTGGCCGTGGCCCGGGCGATGAGCACGCGCTGCTGCTCCCCACCGGAGAGCTGACGGAAGGGCTTGCTGGCCAGCTTTCGCATGCCCGTGCGATCCAGAGCCTCCAGGGCGAGTCTGCGGTGGCGCCAGCCAAAGGGTCGTCCAAAGCCCAGATGAGGCACCAGGCCCATCATGGCCACGTTGAGCGCTGTCACCGGGAACACCGTGTCCAGGGAGTCCCGCTGGGGAACGTAGCTCACGCCTCCGCGTTTTTCGGCGCCCCCGGAGAGGTGACACTTGCCCGAGATGAGCGGGAGCAGCCCCACCAGGCTGCGCAGCATGGTGGTCTTGCCGGCACCGTTGGGCCCCACCACGCCCCAGAAGGAGCCCCGCTCCACCTGAAGATCGATGGGCCCGAGCTGCCAGGAGCCGGGGTGGCCCACCGTGGCGCGCTCCATGCGAATGACGAGCATGAAAAATACCTTCGGCTGTGGAGGCGAGACTGTCAACCCGCCCCGCGGCGACTACTGGATGGCCTTGGCCAGGGCTGCGGTGACCCGGGCGGTGTTGTGCTCGAGCACCTTCAGATAGGATGTGGCTGCCGGGAGCCCCCCGACCATGTGCGCCATGCGAACATAGGGTAGCTTGAACCGGCTGGCCACGCGCTTGGCGGCCGTGGACGGGTAGTAGGTCTCGCTCACGATGATTTTGCGACCCCTGGTGGCGCCGATGATCCGGTGCAGCCTCGCCAGGTGGGCCGCCGAGGGCTTGACCCCGGGTAGCCGCTCGATGGTGCCGAGGCGTTTGAGACCGGCCCACTTAATGAAGTAGATCATCGACTGGTGATACGGGATCAAATACGAGCCACGGTAGGGATTGAGCTGCTTTTTGAGCCGCCGGGCGAGGCGGATGATCTGAATCGCGAAGCGTTTGTAGTTTCTTTTGTAGGTAGCCCGGTTGGCCGGGTCCAGCTTGGACAGGCGTTTGTAGATGCCAAAGGCCATGCGTACGCCGTTGCGCGGATCCATCCAATAGTGCGGGTTGCCTCCGGGGTGCAGGTCGCCCATGGAGCGGCTGATCTTCGTCCGGGGAACCTCCCGGAGCTTGACCAGGGTGGAGCAGTCCAGGTAGCCGCCCGCTCCCTTGACGATCTTGGAGTTCCGAGAGCCCGTGATCAGCCGCGGCAGCCACCCCACCTCCAGCTCGAGCCCCACCACCATGAGCAGGTCGGCGCCACGCATGGCCAGGGCGAAGCTGGGCTTGGGGTCGACGAAGTGCGGATCCTGGTATCCCTTGCCGAGGATCCGGGTGGAGACGAGGCCGCCGCCCACATTGGCGGCGATGTCGCACAGGTCGCCTATGGTGCAGACGATCTTCACCTTGGCCGCCGCCGAGCGTGGGGTCAGCAGCGTCAGGGAGCACAGGGCGATGGTGATGAGCTTTTTCATGTTTGAGGCTCCGATTTCTCTCTACGGGGTCAGGGCGTCGCACGCACCGGACGAGGCGTTGCACATGGTGGCGATGCCCGGGAGCTGGCCGCACACCGTGGAGCCCCCGGCGTCGTCGCAAGGGGGCGCGCAGATCCCCCCCGCGGCGTCCATGTGGCACAGGAAGGTCGGATCGATCTTTTCGCAGAAGCTGTCGCCGCCTACGGATTGGCAGGGGCTCGCGCAGGCGCCACCTTCGATGTAGAGCTGGCAGATTTGGAAGGACGCGCAGTCGGCCGTGTTGTCGTAGGTGCAGGCCTCGGGAGCGGGCTCGCAGATGCCTTCGTGGTCATGGCAGTAGAGCACGTCGCCGTCAGGATCGTAGGTCTCGCACACGGTGGGGGCCACCGCCGTGTTGCAGGGGTTGCCGCACACGCCTCCGTGCTGGCAGATCTCGGTTCCGGTGCAGGCGGGATCGCAGTCATGGTGGTGATCGCCATCGTCATCATCGCCGCAGGCGACCAGGGAAAAGGCGAGGACCACAGCTAGCACAGACGCCATGGCCGGGACTCTGGCAAGTGGGCTTTGGATAATACGGGTCATGGGGTGTCCTCCATGGGAGTAGACGTTGGCTGGTTTGTTTTGGTTCAATCGGTTCATGGTGCCTCCCCTGTCGTGACGCTGAGACTCGCGGCGTCGGTGAGCCCTTCCACCACGGAACCCACCGATAGGATGTGCTGCAGGGTAGGGCCGCCGATGGTGATGGGGCCGGAGGCGTCCTGGGTGACCGTGGCGAAGTCCACGTGGCCCAGCACGAGATCCAGCCGAAGGGACACGTTCAGCACGGCCGGGGCGTCGCTGGTGGCTGGGGCGGGAGGAGCCGCCTGGGCCACGTCGGTGATCTTGTCGTCGGCCCTGAGGTCCACGGTGAGACCCCAGGTGCTTTGGGTCGCGACGTGCGTGACCGTGCCCTCCAGCCAGAAGGTGCGGCCATCCATCTGCGCACAGCTTGGCGGGGGTGAAGCAGGCGCGTCGGCCTCGCTGAAGGCGAAGGCCACCTTCAGGTAGTCCCCGGGCGAGGCGCCCTGGGAGAGGATCTGCGTGGGGCCGGCGAGGAGGTCCACCACCGCGTGTACGGGCGCCACCAGGGGGCGCTCCGCCGCGGTGGACTCCTCCCCGCAGTCCCCGTGACAGTGGGGTGGGTCTCCATGGCAGAAGCAGTCCTCGCCACCTTCGGGCGCGGCTCCGGCTTCGGGGGTCACCACGACGGTCTCCACCGACAGGCATGCCCGATCCACCGACACGGTCCACTCACCGCCAGGCAGGGTCACGGTGTCGCCCGGGGACAGGGCCTCGCCCCCATCGCTCGCGCCCACCAGGGTGAGCTGAACCTCGGCGCCCCACTGGCCGTCACCGCAGGCCCCGAGGGTCGCAACAAGCAGCATCGTAACGATTGGTTTTCGCATGCGTACGCTCCTAGTAGGGGTGGGCTCCGTGGGACCCTATGTTGCCCTGGAACTGAAAGAACACCTCGTGGGACAGCTGGAAGTCTCCGGGCCTCCCTGGTTCCTCCATGCGACGGGTCCAGTTGTTGTTGTACTGGATTCTAAACTGGCTGAAGTGGGTGGGCTGGTAGGTCACGGCCACCGAGCCCCGGTGCTGGTCGTCTATGGGATTCGGGTGGTCGGGGTTCGACGACATCTCGGCGAAGCTGAAGGCCAGAAGCTGAGACGAATCGCCGATCTCCACCATGTCGTAGCGGAGAGCCAGCCACCAGCGCTTGGAGAGTCGGAAGGAGATCTGGCCGTAGAGCCCCCAGTCAAAGAGCTGATCGTCAGGGATCTGCATGAGACGCCCGTACGCCTCCACGGCGATCTGGATATCCGAGTAGGGTCTTCGCAGGTTGCGGTATTTGAGAAACAGGTCCGCCCCGAACAGGTGCGTCATGTTCAGGTCGTATCCCCCGCTGTTGTTGGGGCCCAGGGCGTAGGACAGCCCCGCGGACAGTCCCGTGTTGTCGGACGTCTCGAAGAACTGCGCCAGGTGGAACACGTAGCCCAGGTGACCCGGGTGGCGGATGTGGAATCCGCTCTTGCGGTCGCCGTCCCCCACGAAGCTGTGCAGATCGGCCGGGCCGGACAGGGCCGCCGAGATCACCACATACCAGGGTAAGGGCAGCATCCAGCTCACCTCCCCGGCCAGGCTTCCCAGTCCCTCGGCGCCGAGCAATCGGGCCACGGGCACCATGGCGTCGACAAAGGCCCACGTGTGCAGGTGCTGTTGGTTGAAGCGGCCGAACCGGTGGAAGATCTGCCCGAGCCGCACCTGGAGTCCCCCCGGTAGCCCCAGGGAGGTGAAGTACCCCTCCTCAATGTGCAGCCCGTGGGCGGAGATGGACAAAAAAACGTCCATGCGAAAGTACGGGTCCACCGCGGCTTGCAGGGCCAGCTCGATCTCCTGGAGGTGGAAGCCGGTCTTTCCCGGATCGTGGCCGCCCCCGGGCACGATGTTGCCTTTGCCCCCCAGGGCGTGGTCGTAGTAGTACGCCCCGGCCAGGGATCCGATGGCGCTGATGTTGGGGTTCATGGACTGAATGAACCGCATCATTTTGGAACCGGTGGACGGGGCTGTGTCCTTGCCGCGCTTTTGGGATCCCTCTTCCACGTCCTTTTCGAGCTGGTTGAGAAGCTCTTCGTCCGAGATGTCGTTGTCTGTTTTCGGTACCTTTTGAGTCGCGGGCCGCTTGGCGCTTTGAGTCGCGGGCCGCTTGGCGCCAGGAGATTCGGCCGGTAGCCGGACCAGGGGGGCCGGTGACCCGGCCGGCAGCCGGACCAGGGGGGCCGGTGGCCTGGGCTGTGCGTGCACGAGCTTCCCATGGAACGCGACGAGAGCCGCGACCAGTAGCGCCGCCTTCAAGAGGCGGATCCCATGCTGTGACATGGTCTCCTCCATGGTCTTTCGTTGAAGCGCACCGGGGCGCTGGGTTACCGCTGTATCGGTTGATATAGTCCGACGGTGCGTGCGGTTGTCAAGGCGCTCAGCGCTGTGGCTGGGAGTCGGGTTGAACTGTGGTATCTTTTCGGAGTGACTGGAGGGTTCCATGAACGGTACAGCGCTGGCAGGACAGGTCGCCCTGGTGACGGGAGGGGCCCGTCGTCTGGGACGGGCCATCGTCGAGGAGCTGGTTGCGGACGGAGCCCATGTGGCGATCCACTACGGCACTTCTGTAGAGGCCGCGCAGGTGCTCGCCCAGGAGGTTCAATCCGGTGGTGGGCGTGCCTTCACGCTACAGGCGGACCTCGCGGTGGCCGAACAGGTGGATGGCCTGGTGGAGCGAGCGGTGGACCGGGTGGGGCGGTTGGACCTGGTGGTCAACAGCGCCTCCATCTTTCCGGCGGGGCGCCTTACCGACCTGGACCTGGGTGCGTTGGTTGAAAACCTACGGGTAAACGCCTGGGCGCCGTTGGTGCTGGCCCGCGACCTGGCTCGACTGGGTCGACCGGCCCAGGTGGTGAACCTGCTCGACACCCGTATCGCCTCGTCTACCGCTTCGGACCACCTGGCCTACTACTTGAGCAAGCGCACCCTGGCTGACATTACCCGGCTGTTGGCTTTGGAGTTGGCCCCCGGGATCCGGGTCAACGGCGTTGCCCCGGGGGCGGTGCTGGCCCCGATCGATGCCCCGGTGGGCTATCTGGAATCGCTGGCTTCGGGTCTGCCCCTGGAGCGGGCGGGCGGGGTCGAGGACGTTGTCCGGGCCGTGCGCTTCCTCGTGCACAGCCCCTTTGTCACGGGGCAGGTGATCTTCGTGGACGGCGGACAGCATTTACAAGGGAGCCACTATGGGTGACCATTCGAATCCGAATCCGAATCCGAATCCGAATCCGAATCCGAAGCCGAAGCCGAAGCCGCAGGATCGCCCGCTGGACCGGCTTCACATTCAGGATCTTCTCGTGCGCTGCATCGTGGGCATCAACCCCGAGGAGCGTGAAAAGGAGCAGGACGTGATCATCAACGTCACGCTCCACGCTGACCTGTCCAAGGCGTGTCGGAGCGATGACTTCGCCGATACCATTGACTACCGCTCTTTGAAAAAGCGCATCATGACGGCGGCTCAGGAGTCGGCGGACCTGTTGGTGGAGC
>JAOZUO010000040.1:0-43124 GCA_029938605.1 Deltaproteobacteria bacterium
GAGGTGTTCACGGCAGCCGCTCTCGCAGCGCCCCGCTGGAGCGGCAGAGTGAAGCTCCTTCGCGCGGGCGGAACACAGAGAGCGCAGCCCGAGCGGAGGTGTTCACGGCAGCCGCTCTCGCAGCGCCCCGCTGGAGCGGCAGAGTGAAGCGCCTTCGCGCGGGCGAAGCGAACGGCTCAACCCCGCCTCCCGCACTCTGGCACCTGCGGACCCCACTACCTGCGGACCCCACAGGGGTCTGCACATCGTGATACACTGCAGAAACAGTACGCACATTGGGGCGCAAACTATCGCAACCGCCGATACTGGGAGTAGAATAATGGCAATAAAACCAAGAATATTGACTGCTTGTGTATCAGTTTTCGCCTTGGGCCTGGTGGGGCTCGTGGGCTGCGGCAACAAGTCCACCGGCACGGGGGACGACGACAGCGGCACCGTGGACGCCAGCAATGTGACCTGTACCGACATCGACGGCGACGGCTACGGCGACGGCTGCGCGCTCGGTGAAGACTGCGATGATCTGAACGATACGGTCTACCCCGGGGCCGAAGAACTCTGCGGTGACAACGTAGACAATGATTGTGACGGGACCACGGATGAGGACTGCGCCTGCGAAGAGAACTCCGTGCGGCTGTGCTCCAGCGTGGGGGATCCGCTAACCCTGATGCCGCCCATGCGTTGTCGGCCCGGGATCCAGGACTGCGTGGACGGGGTGTGGGCGGCCATCTGCGTCGGCGAGGTGGGACCCGTGCAGGAGACCTGCAACGCCACCGACGACGACTGTGACGGCGACGTGG
Organism: Deltaproteobacteria bacterium; assembly: GCA_029938605.1. Classification (GTDB taxonomy): domain Bacteria; phylum Myxococcota_A; class Polyangia; order HGW-17; family JAJRWW01; genus JAJRWW01. The sequence goes on from JAOZUO010000040.1 coordinate 798, forward strand.
ATGAAGGCGTGATGGATCCCATGGGCGGCTGCAATTCGGTCATTCCGCCCGAGGACTGCGGCCCCTGGGGCGAGGGCAACGGCTTGGACGACAACGGCAACGGCACCGTGGACGAGGGCTGCTCCTGCGCCGTGCCGGCCTACGATCCGGACCTGCCCCGCACGGACCAGCCCTGCTACTCAGGGCCCATCTACACCCTGGGCGTGGGGATCTGCCAGGGCGGCACCATGGACTGCCAGGCCAACGGCACCTGGTCGCCCTGCGTGGGCGAGACCCTGCCGGACACTGAGATCTGCGGCGACGCCCTGGACAACGACTGCGACGGCTGGGTGGACGAGGGTTGCCCCTGGTGTACGACTCCCATCCCCGAGGTGTGCAATGGCATGGACGACGACTGCGACGGTATCATCGACAACGGTGTGCTGAACGCCTGCGGCGGCTGCGCGCCGGTGCCCCTGGTGGAGACCTGCGACGACGGCCTGGACAATGACTGCAACGGCATAATCGACGACGGCTGCCCCGAATGCTACCAGGGCCAGGCCTGCTACCCGGGACCGCCGGAGACTGCCGGTATCGGCGCCTGCCTGTGGGGCACCCGTTCCTGTGACGGCGAGTTCTGGGACGCATGTGCCGGATTCGTACTACCGACACCGGAGCTCTGCGGCACCGACGGTTCGGGCAACGGCATCGATGAGGACTGCGACGGAATGGTGGACGAGGGCTGCATCTGCCCCGAGGGCGCAACGCAGTACTGTGGCGACGGGGCCGGCGAATGCACCTACGGCCTACGAACCTGCTCGGCCAACGTCTGGGGACCCTGCGAGGGCGGCACCGGCCCCTTCACCGAGGTGTGTGACGGCCTGGACAACAACTGTGACGGCCTGGTGGACGAGGGGCTCCTGAACGCCTGCGGTACCTGCGGGGACTCCTGCTACCTGCTGCCCATGGATCCCACCACCCAGGGCGTACCGGACGACGGCATCGACATTATCACCGCGGGCGATCCGGAGAACCCCACCGGTCGAGACGGCATCACCCTGGCCCAGGGCTCCTTCGTGCCGCCCTACCTCTGGGCGGCGAACCACACGGACCAGTCCGTGACCAAGTACAACACCGACCTGCACCAGGAAGAGGGCCTCTATTGGGCAGCCATCAACCCGAGCCGCACGGCCGTGGACCTCGACGGCAACATGTGGGTGGGGGGCCGGGACGACGGGCGCCTGACCAAAGTGCTGTGGGACACCAGCTCCTGCGATCCCATGAACAACGGTGTGGCCGGCCTGCAAACCTCGAGCGGCACGAACCAGATCAACAGCGCGGCTGACCCCTTCGCCGACGACTGCGTGGTGTACAGCGCCGTACCCAACCCCAGCTATCCCTCCATCCGCGGCATCGCCGCCGGGCCCGACGGGCGTATGTGGATCGGCTACTCCGATGGCGGCGTACAGTCCATCGACCCGGTGACCTTCGCGCTCGGGCCCTACTACAGCGACGACGCCATCCCCCGGTGGGACCCCGACACCAACGGCGTGCTCCAGCCGGGCACCGGCACCCTGGACGCCGGCGGCGTCTACGGCCTGGTGGTGGACTCGGCCGGCCTGCTGTACACCAGCTCCTTTACGCGCAACACCCTGGCGGTGTTTAACACCAACGCCGGCCAGGAGGGGTGGGAGCGGGTCTACACCGGGCTCTGCGGCTCCTACGGCATCGCCATCGACGCCGAGAGACGCGTCTGGATGGGGGGCTGGCCGAACACCGGCGGCATCGCCATGTTCGACCCGGTTTCCATGCGCTTTACCCACTTCCGGGTGGGGGGCGCCGACGCGGATCCCACGCCCGGGTCCACCCGCGCCGTGGTGCTCACCAACGAGTTCGCCTGCGGCGGGTTCGCCCGATTCAACGTCACGGGTGTCGGTGTGGAGCCGGCCACGGGAAATGTATGGGCCTCCTTCTATCCCATCGGCTACACCGGGCGACTGGTGGTGGACGAAGCCAACTACGCCAACTCCACCTGGATCATGATCGGCACTACCCGGGACACGAACAACAACTACCTAGCGGGCGTAACCAACGACCTGCGCGGCGTAGGCTTTGACAAAAACGGCTACGCCTGGACCCTCGGCCTCGGCAGCGACCGCGTGTGGAAGATCGACCCGGCCACCAACGCCCGGGCGGTCAGCCTGCCCACCGGCGACTCCATCGGCGTGGGCAGCCACTACACCTACTCGGACTTCACTGGCTCGACGGCCCTGAACTTCACATCGCCCCGGGGCTACTGGCGCTACATCTTCGAGTCGGAGTTCGAGCAGGCCCAGGTGGACGCCGTCGTGTGGGAGGCCTACGTGCCGGCGGTGACCTCGGCGGGGATCCGCATCCGCGCCATGGACCAGTCCCTGGTCCCCACCACGGGCTGGCTCCCACCAGAGATTGGCGGCGTGCCCCAGTACTTCGATTATCCCGCGGGGACCGCCATCCACACCATCGACCTGGCGGCCAACGGCGGACCTCTCATCGACTGGGCCTTCGAAGTGGACATCCGACTGTCCACCCAGGACCCGGACATCCGCCCCATCGTCCACGACGTACGACTGGAGTGGCAGCGCCCCTGATCAGCGGGATCAGCCCGATCAGCGGGCTCGGACCTTGGTGCGGGGGAGCGCCTTTTGCAGGCGGGCGAGTTGACGTTTTGAGAAAGCCTTGGCCGTGACGGTGAGGGTCTTGAGCCAGGTCATCTTGCGTAGGGGTGCCAGGCGACGGAGCTTGGGATTGTCTTTGAGATTGAGTCGATCGAGGTTCCTGAGCTTCGGCAGAGCGGAGATGTCGCGGATCCCGGTGGAGGCGAGGTTCAGCTCGCGCAGGCTCGCGACCTTGGCCAGGGGCCTCACGTCCTTGACCTTCGTACCGGCGAGCAGCAGCTTCTCGAGCTTGGTGAGGCCGACGGTCCAGGACAGGTCGGACACCTGGGTGCCGCTGAGGTTGAGAAACCGCAGCGCCCGAAGTCGTCCTATGGGCCCAAATGCCTTGATGGACGGCGAATGGGACAGGGAGAGCGCCTTGAGCCGGGTCATCTTTTCCAAAAACGCTAGATCGGTGACCGCGCAGTGGCTACACCGCAGGTACGTCAGACTCGTAAGGACGGCCAGGGGCGCCAGGTCCTTAGCGTAGGACGCCTTGACAATCTTCAGCTCCCGAAGCCCGGACAACTTGGCCAGTTGACCAATGTCTACTTCGGTCTTGAACACCATGACCGTCCGGAGCGCCGGCAACGTGGCGAGCCGCTCCACGCCTTCGAGGCGCTCAGACGAGGAGACGTCCAACAACCACAGCTTTTTTAAGGAGGAAAGAACCGAGGCCTGGATGACCCCCTGACCGCGGCAGTAAACCTTCTGGGTAGTCTCGATGACCAGGCTCTTGCCGCAGAAATCCACGGTGGTGGGCACGGGCCGCTTCGGTGGCGCCTTCTTCGTAGCCGGCTTCTTCTCGGCGGTGGAGTCGGACTTGCTGCCGCAGCCGAGCACCAGCACTGGCACCGGCACCAGCGCTAGCGCCAACGCCAACGCCAACGCGGCAAAGCACCTGGCAAGCCGTAGGGATCTCATGATTCGTCCTCACCTCCGGCGGATGCCTTATCGGAGCTCTTCTCGGAGCTCTTCTCGGTGCTCTTTTCGGAGCTCTCTTCGGAGCTCTCTTCGGATGGCGGCGCGCCGTCGTCTGGAGCGTCGGGCTCCTTGTCCAACTGCGCCAGGGCGTCGTTGCGCACCAGACGCAGGTGCATTCGCCAGTGGTAGAGCTCGTTGCGATACTCGTGAGGAATGCGATCCGAGAGGTCGACCAGCTCCTGGCGCAACCCCTCTACCCGCGCAATTCCATCCAGGACGTCCTTGGGGTCGGTGGCCTCGAATATAACCTCCTCGACGCGACTCAGGGCCGCATAGTGCCGCTTCATGAGCCGCTTCACCCGGAAGCTCACGATCATGGGCCAGATTTTGAACACCGGAATCAGCACCGTGAGCAGCGGGATCAGCAGGAGCTTGAACCGGGACAAGAGCCGCACGGCCCAAAATGGCAGGGACTTGGACAGCCAACTCTCCCCATTCCGGGCAAACCGCTCCGCCGCCGGGTGCACGACGAGCTCGCTGTTTTTGATGTTCGGGTAGCGCCCGGGAGGATCCACCGCGTTGCCCTCGCTGAAGATGACCTGCGACGCCTTGTAAAACAGCTCCACCACCCGCGGGTGGAGGTCTTTACGACAGGCGAGCATGGCCTTGGGGGCGATCATGGACACGGACCGGCGCGGCAGGTCCCGGTGCAGATCCACCACTCCCCGGTGCAACTCCACATGGGACAAGAACCGTATCTGCTTGGAGTACGCCACGTGGCGCTTGAAGTCCATGAGCTCGAGCTGCTTCGCCCGCAGCAGCCGGTGCACTTGGGACGAACGAGGCGAGGCGATGAGCACCACTCCGTCCAGCCGGTCCCCGTCAGCCAAGGGCGTACCCGACAGGACGTGATCGATGGCCAAGGTCGTGGGTAGGGTCTTGAGCTCCCGGGTGGAGGTGATGCCGTTCTTGGCGAAGATGAGCCGGGCCACGGGCTGGGTGCCACTGCCCGATGGGCCGATGGCGATGTGGTGGCCCCTCAGCTGCGTGATCTGCACAATGGGCCGGCCCAGGTTCTGGCGCACTCCCTTGCGGTAAAAGAGCCACAGGGGCTCGGAGTAGAGGGTCGCGATGGCGCGTACGGGCAGATCCTCGGGATCGAGGGGTGACGCGCCCTTCTTAGACCCAAAGGCCGTGTCCCGCACTCCGCTCTGCACAAAGGCCACCTGCACCCGGCGGTAAGACTGGGTGGTGGTGAGCCGCTGGTAGTTTTCCAGTGACCCCTTGGTCTGCACCAGCTCCACCTTCAACCCGAGCTCCTTGAGCCGAGCCGCCAACCGCTGCCCGTAGGCGTGGTAGGCGCTCCCCGGACTGCCCGTGGCCAGACGCACCGAGTTGGGCGGCGCGGGCTCGGAGAGTTCCAGGGCCACGAAGAACGCGGCCACGGACGCCAAGACGATGGCCCCACGAATGAGCCAACGCTTCCGACGGGCTTTCTTGTCTACGGCCATAGGTCCTCGCAACAACAGTACCGGCAGCGCCCGTCCCGGTCAACGAGTGTCCAAGACGCAAGAGGTACTGTCTGCAACTCAGAATGCAATTCTGGTATACTAACGTCACTAATTCGCTCACACGCAGAGACAATCAACTACAAATTCAATACGTTATCCAATCTGAAGCGAGCTGCCACCGAACATGATTGAACGTTTTCTCGGCCGAATGACCGCTTGGCTAATACGCCACCGGCTCCTCGTGGTGCTCTTCTGGCTGCTGCCCGCGCCCCTTCTCGTGATGGGATACCTGGGCGTCAACGGGCGACTCAAGTCCACGGTGGACACCCACGCCGGGGCGCACTCCACCATCGTGGCCAAGAAGCGGGCCCAGGGCTTCTCCCGCCAGACCGAGTTCATCGCCACCATCACCTATCACGACAACAAGCTCACCGCCGACGACACACCGATCTTCAAGTCGGTGGCCCAGGTCAACGCCGCACTCATAAAGCACCCCTGCACCGCGCGCCTCACCTCCTACGCCGAGCTCCCCATCCGCAACTTCTTCGTGTCCCAAAACGGCCTCACCCAGGCTTCGATCATCGAGATGAAGGTCCACCGGGGGGACTACTCCAAGGCCGAGGCCTGCGTGGTGAAGTACCGGAAGCTCATCGCCAAGCTGCGGCCCAAACTCCCGCTACCGCGCCTGGAGGTGCTGGTCACCGGGATCTCGGCCTTCGAAGTGGACATGGGCGTCATCGTGCAGCGGGACTCCGCCCGCGCCGAGCTGGTGGTCTTCGCCATCAGCCTCATCTTGCTGGTGTGGATGTTCCGCAGCGCCGCCGCCTCGGTGCTGCCCCTGATCACCTCCGCCTTCGCGGTCACCTGCTGCCTGAGCATCATCTACATCGCGGCGGCGTACATGAAGCTCTCCTTCTTCGTGTCCACGGTGGCCTCCATGAGCGGGCTCGCCCTGGGCCTGGACTACGCGCTGCTATACGTCAACCGCGTCAAGGAAGAGATGGCCAAGGGCGCCCAGCCCACCGACGCCATCGTCACCGCCGGTCGCACCGCGGGCAAGGCCATCCTCGGCTCAGGCACCCTGGTAACCCTGGGCTTCCTGGGGCTCTTCATCCCTCAGCTCGGCCTGGCGCAGTCCCTGGCCATCGGCGGTGTGCTCATCGTCTTTTTCACCCTGTGCACCACCCTGACCCTGCTCCCGGTGCTGCTGTCGTTTTTCCAGCCCGCCATGGACTGGCCGCGCTGGAACTGGTTCACCGCGAGCCACGCAGCCGTGGACCGGTTCTGGGATCGCTGGGCCACCTTCGTCATCAAGCACCCCTGGCTGCCGCTGCTGGGCGCCGCGATCATCGTCGGCTTCTTCGCGCCCCGGGTCTTCGACATTCAGGTCATGAACCCCCGTCATGAGATCATCCCCGCCGAGGTGGAGGCCCGACGGGGCGTGGAGCGGGTCATCGAGATCGCCGGCGAGGGCCAGATCTACCCCGTCACCTGCATCGCGGAGATCACCGACGGCGGCACCTGGGACAACCCAAAGCGCCAGCGCTTCCTCATCAAACGATTCGAGGAGGTGCGAGCCATGAAGTCCGTGGCCGTGGTGCGCGGTCCGGACCTGCTCATGGCCATGTCGGTGAACCTGCTCGGGGTGCGCCTGGGCGCCGGCTTCGGGGACGGCTTCGCCGGGCGGTACATCAGCGACAACCGCCGCATGGTGAGCTTCGACGTCCACGCGCGCACGGTCAACGACAAGAGCCTAGACGATCTCGTCAAAGCCCTGCGCAAGAACCTGACCCGAGGATTTGCCGCGGACAAGGGCATCAAGCTCTGGGTAGGCGGCCAGCCCGCCACCACCTGGGAGACCAAAAAAACCCTCGTGGGTTCCTTGCCCACCATGGTGCCGTTTGTGATCATCGCGGCGTTCCTGATGATGGCCCTGTTCTTCCGCTCCCTGGTGATCCCCCTCAAGGCTGTCATTCTGAACGTTATCTCCCTATCGACCACCTACGGCATCCTCGTGCTGGTGTTTCAGCAGGGCTACGGGCTGTCGCTGCTCGGCGTGGACGGCGCCCCCCAGGGGGCCATGAGTCTGGTCACGCCCGTGGTGCTGTTCTGCGTGCTGTTCGGCGTGTCCATGGACTACGAGGTGTTCCTGATCTCCCGCATCAAGGAGTCCTACACCAAGGAGGGCGGCTTCGACGCCTCCCCCGAGCGCCAGGAGCAGTTGCACCGGGAGGCCATCCACCTGGGCCTCTCCCGCACCGGCGGCATCATCACCAACGCCGCGCTGATCATGGTCATCACCTTCGGCGCCTTCGTCTCGGGAGTGCTGCTCCCCATGAAAGAGATGGGGTTCGCCCTCGCCCTCGCCGTAGCCCTGGATGCCTCCCTCGTCCGCATGATGATCGTCCCGGCCATCCTACGCATCGTGGGCCGCCACACCTGGTGGTTCCCCGGTAGACGCAAAAAAACCTGATTCGCTCCCGCCCCCGCCCCCGCCTTCGCCCCCGCCCTACACCTGTCATTCCGAAACGAAGAATCTCTCCTCAGGGAACCATTGGTGTAGGCTTCTTCTGAGGAGCTATTGGGAGCTTTTCGGGCTCCTTGCGAGGACCTCGTCATGCTGTCCCTTCTCCGCCGGACCTTCGAGCTCGCGTTCTTCCACTTCGTCATCAAGTTCGTGGACAAGATCAGCAAGCTGCCCAGTATCAACGCGTTGGAGGGTGGTTTCAGATGATTAGGCGTACTCCTCCCAGGTCGGCGAGTTGATGCGGAAACCGCTCGCCGGGGGCGCCAATAAACATGTAGTTCTTGGCCACGTGTAGCTCCGCCGAGATTTTTTCGATGATCGCTGGACCGAATGCACCCTCGTAGAGCACGAGCTTGATGTCGATGTCGGGGTAGATTTCGTCGATGAGGGCAAGGTCTTCGCGAAGCCTGGTGGGCGGCTCGGTTCCCGGTGACAGCACGTGCACGACCTTGACCCTGCTGGTCTGCTCGTTTTCCCGCACGTACAGCATGGCGAGGTTGAGGTTGGCGAGATTGTCGCCCTTAGTGAAGAAGATAACCCCGATGCTGTTGATCTTTTCGATCTGCTTTTGCGTATGGTCGATGGCCCTGCTCGCCCAGCGGTTGACGCGTCCTCCGATGGTGCCGACCACCAACAGCAGGAGCCGCAGCAGGTGAATTCGCCAGAACATCGCCCCCACAAAGATGACGGTGACGCCAAAGTACATGAGAAAATACCAGAGATTTCGTTCGTCCCTGAGAACGGTTGCTACCGTTCCAGCGGTGGTGGCCAGTAGCGCCACCACCACGATGGGAGCCGCAGCGTGGTGATTGCGTTTGAGCCGCGAACGCCGGATCTTCAACAGCAGGTTTCCCACGGCGAACAGGCTCATGACCAGTAGAAAGGCCACCGCATACACACCGCCCAAGATCACGACATCACCCCGCGTGAGTAGCAGGATCGACACCGACAGCACCAGAAACACCAAGACAATTCGGTGGTTGGTGCCGCGCCGATTCTCCTGAAGCAGCGCCTGCGGTAGACAGCGGTCGAGGGTCATGCGTCTCACCAGCCCGGTGACTCCGATGAAGCTGGTGAGCACTGCACCGCAGAGCACCAGCGCGGCGTCGATAGAGATCCAGAACGCCAGTGATGAACCCGCCATTTTTGTGCTCATGAGGGAGAGTAGAAAATCGGCGTTGTCTTGGCGGATAGAGCTGATGGGAAGAACCCCCAACGCGAGGACGGCGATGAGCGGGTTGAATATCGACACCGCGATCCACATGTTGCGTAACGTTTTGACAAAGACGCCGGGCCGCTGCTCTTCGATGAAGTTGGCCGAGCTCTCGAAGCCGCTCACGCCGAGCAAAGCCGCACCGAAGCCAAAGAAGATGGCGACCGCGATGCCATGGCCTCCGGGTAACGGATGATGCAGATTGGCCATCAAAATCGAGCTGTCCGAGGCGACGGTGACAATGCCTATAGTGACAAACAGCACAAGCGAGATCAGGTGGACGATGAAGATACCGATGGCGACCTTGGCGGACTCACCGATTCCGATGATGGTCAGCAGGGCAAATATTGACAGGACAACCACGGTGATGCCGAGTATGAGCGGCAGGTTGTGCCCGAAGCTGCTGATGGACCCGATGTAGCTCACCGCCGTTTTGGCCGAGATCACCGCTGTGGCTACGTAGGAGACGATAGTCATGCAGGCCGCAATGGACGCTTTGAGCTTGCTGGTGGTGTTGAGCAGGCAGTTGTAGGCGCCACCGTTGAGCGGGAGAGCATCGCCCACCTCGGCGTAGATTTTGCGGTACAGATACAGCACGATCACTACGACCAGCAGCGAAATCGGTGCCAGGTAACCGGCCGCAAGGATGGAGATTGCCGCGACGTACAGACAGCTCGACGTGATGTCGTTGCCGCAGATGGCGGTGGCGCCCAGCTGTCCGAGTCGAGTGGTGGCAGGTTTCCCCGGAGCTTTCGCTATATTGGTGGGGACGTTGACGTCCGTATCCATGGGAGGTTCCTCTACTCGCCGGTTTTGCGAACCGATAGCATTGCGCGAAACGCGGCGCCGATGCCGAACTGTTTTTCGACGTCAGTGATGAACGCTCGCTCGGGCGCGGAGATCTCCCCATCGGCCGCCGCGAGCTGACGCAGCAGCTCAAGCAGACGGGCGCGATCGCGGCGATCCAGGAGTCCGCGCATGATGTCTCGCAGCAGGCGCCGGGCATCCAACTCGGCCATGGGTACAGCGATCCATCCCTCAATCCGTTCCCGTTGATCGTCGTCGAGTCCCATTTCGTCGGCGGCCCGAGCGACGAAGTCGACCTCGGTTTTGTCGACCCGGTCATCCGACCAGGCCAGTCCACAAAGGGCGCGTAGGACGAGCAGCTTCTTGGCACTTCCCATGTCTCGCATTGGGAGTCTCCCTGCGTCTGATGGTGAGCGCGATTCGAAGCTCAACTCTCCGCTAGGCTTGCGGCGGCCTTTGCAACCATTTCCTGAATGTCCGCGATCTTGAACGGCTTGGCGATGAAGTCGAAGGCGCCCTTGGCCATGGCCCTGCGTGCGAGCTGCATCGTGGCGTACCCGGTGATCATGAGCACTCGGGTGCGCGGGGAGGTTCGCATCACGGTATCCAGGATCTGGATGCCGTCGATGTTTTCCATCCGGATGTCTGTCAACACAATGTCGAAATCCCGGGACTCCATCCGCTTGAGCGCCTCCCGCGGATCGGTGAATGTTTCGACCTCGTAGCTTTTTTTTTCGAGCGCTGGCTTGAGGCGGTCTCCGACCAATGGCTCGTCGTCCAGGACCAGGATACTGATTGGATTGCTCATCTTATCTCCTCCTGATTTATATTGGCTTGAAACAGTGCAATCAACTGGCCCCCCGCGAGGACGTTTGGGGTTTGGGTAGCACCTGCAGGGTCTTCTTTATCTTCCTGCGCTGCCGATAGGCCCGTATGACGTGATACAGGATGACAAGAACTCCGGTGATGCCGCTGGCGAACAGAAAGATCTTGCTGGCCAGGTTGCAGCGGTAGTCCCATGCCTTGTCGAATTCCAGGAAACCGAGTTGTCGCATGTACATTGGAATAGCGATGGCGCGGCTGATGACGCACAGTACGATGATGACGCCGGTGACGATGCGGATATACATCTCATTGACGACTTTGACCCCGTAAACGCCCAGGTAGATTCCCAGCAGCGAGCCCAGGAACAGCAGCACGGTCATGCGGATGTCCACGAATCCCTGATAGGCGTAGCTCAGGGCCCCGTAAGCCCCCATGAACATAGCCAGGTAAAGCTCGGTGCCGGCGGCAACCGCGGTGGGCACGCCGATGATGTAGATCATGGCCGGGACACCGATGAAACCGCCCACGCCGATCGTCCCCGCCAGGTAGCCTGTGGCTATGCCGACGACCATCAGGACCCACAGGCTCACGGTAACGTCGGCCGTCTTGAAGTGAATCATCGGCGGCATCTTCAGCCGGCTGAAGAACTCCACCAGGCGCCTGGAAGGCCCTGACCCGGCCCCGTCATTGCTTTTGGCCCGCAGTGCGTCTCGGAGCATGGCCGCACTGACGAATACCAGGATGATCACGAATACCAGGCTGATATACAGGTTCGCGCCGGCGCCCTTGCTGGGCCCGTGCGAACTGGCCCCCCGAAACAGGGCGCTGTTGACCCAGACCGCTAGCTGGATACCAATGATCGCGGTGACCAGGAGCGATGCGCCGAGGCGTTTGTCCACGTGCCCCGCCTCTCCATGCTTGTGGGATCCGACCATGGCCTTACCGAATTTGTGGGTGATATTGCTGGCGACCGCCACCACACCCTCCACCCCGAGGTTCATCATCCCCGGGGTCATAAAGAACGCCCCTCCGCTGCCAATGAACCCACTCAATACGCCGCCAACGAACCCCAGGACGATTACCTGCAGCGCTATCATCAGGTTGATATCAATGAAGTCAGCTCCCATTTTCCTGTCTCCTTAGTGGATGCCGATCAGTTTTAAAATCGTACCGGTGACGCGGCTATAGCTGTACGCGATGAAGGGTACGAACAGCCCCACTAGCACCGCGACGGTCGCCTTCCAGGGGCGGGAGTGGTCGCCGCTCAGCGCTCCCAGGAGCCATTTCTGCTGGAGAAATACCAGGCTGACAACGGCGATGGTGATGATTGAGAAGATCAGCAGTCTAACGGCATCCATGGTGCCGAATCGGTAGCGGGACTGCAGCTCCTCGGTGGTGATAACTGGACACTTGAGCCGCTCCTGGAAGACCCGCACCAGCTCCCGGGTCTCCCGCGTCTTGGCGGAGGCGCCCTTGGTCAGGAATACGTCTCCGACGACGACCAGGGAGTGGTTGGGCTCTTGCTCAATCACCTCCAAGACCTGGTCAGCGTTGCCGGAGACGGTGCGCCCGCCGCCAGAGCAACCTGCTGCCACCAGCGCGTCCAGCGCGCTTCCCAGGCCGTCTTCGTCCATGTCTTCGGCGTGCTCGTCGTAGATGCCGGACGTGACTCGTGCCGATTCGCCCAGAGCGCTGCCGTTGGCCCCCACACGGTGAACCTTAACGAGCGAGGCCGGCGCGCGATCGTCGGGAGTCCACCGGAGTAGCTCCACCGCCGCACCCCAACGCGGCGCGAACGCCATGACCTGCTGGAAACTTTTCTGGTCAGCTCCATGCTGTTCCTGCATCAGGAGGATGGTGGTTTCTGCCATGGTGCAGTCGAGTTTGCGGCAGCCCTCCAGGTCGCCGAGCACGTCGGGCAGAGCTTGGCCGACCTCGTCCTGGCGCGGCATGTACGTCACGGTTAAAACCCGGTCCTCGGCGACTATGCCGAGATCGGCATTGGCCGTCCGGTCGTCGAGGGCCACGCGCAGCCGCGCTCTGGCTGCCAGGTCTTGATCCTGCACAAGTTTTCGGGAGGCGGGTGTCGGCTGGAAATCGGGCAGATCCGCCAGCACGCACAAGGATGCCGACAGGTTTGAGATGCTCACGTTCTCCGTGTTGACGAAGAAATCAAAGTCGTCCGGCTGTCGCGGGTCGGTCTGGTGCACGTACCTGACCCAGTTCTCCAGATCCTCGTCGAGCTGCTCGAGGTACCGCAGGGTCTTGTCCCGGGAGACGCTGAGATCCACCATGGCTTGCTCCAAGCGGACCCGCTTCGGTACGCGGAGTCCTACGCGGATCCGGTGGGTGACGCCGGGCAACAGCAGGTGCCCCGACAACCCGTGATAGACCAAGTTTCCATCGACGGCCCTGCTGCACAGCGCCGCGGTGATGCAGGCCAGGTAGCGTTCCTTCTCACGGGCTAGCAGCTCCTCCCTGCCGCGCGATCGAATGATGGAGACCTCAAGACGGCCGACCATGATGCCGAGTTGGCGAGCGTCCTCCCACAGATCCTCCCGGCTCACGCAAGGCCAACCGAGCTTCTTGGACAGGCTGTTCGCCAACTCCTGCCGAGCTTGCAGCGAAACCGAGGAAATTAGTACGATCGCCATATCAGGGGTCCTTTTCCGTTAATTCCTTGGCTCTGACTTCCACCAGCTGGCACCCGAGTAGCGGCTCTTCAGCAATGGACCGCTCCAGCTCCCCCCGCAGTTTCCAACCCTCCTCGCCGATGATCAGCAAGGTGATTGCGTGTTTTTTGACGAAGGTCGTTAGCTCGCCGAGCGCCAGACCCTTGCTGGTGTGGTAGGACACGTCGATTCCGGCTTGCTGCGCGCTCGCGAGGAGGTCCCTCAGGATCTCGTCCATCCAGGTCGTCCGGTCGGTGTCCGAGTCAACTTGCTCAATGCGCAGGATGAATACGCGTACGCGCATGCGCCTGGCGAAAGACAGGGCGTGCTGGACCCCGGTGACGGGATCCGTTTCCAGCACGATTAGAATATTTCGGTGAGCCATTGTTGCACCGAGCCACCATTAAGATGAATGGTGCCAGCGTCTATTCAAGAAGCGGGCCAGATGCTCTTTTCTTGATATTATAAGGGGTTGAGGCGTTCGGTTCCGAAAGGAGGCGACTCGTGTGTTCCATTGTGAAACAGTCGCCGCGGGCATGGGTGCTGGAGCCCGCTAAATACGCCGGTTATGGCCAATGTTTCAGAATGAAACATCCAGGTGAGGTCTCGGGTCAGCGCCTTGACGGCTACGCCAATCCCAGCTGTTTCATCTTCCGCCACAGCGTCGTGCGGGAGACGTTGAGAATCCGAGCCGCCTCTTTCCGATTGAAGTCGGTCTTGATCAGAACTCGCTGAATATATTGGCGATCCTTCTCCTGAAGGGTCATCCAGCGTTCGCCACTCACGCTATTAATTGAGAGCTGTTGGAGGTCGGGTGGCAGGTCCTGTGGTCGTAGCTGGCTCCCGTCCGAAAGGACGACAGCCCGCTCGATGATGTTCTCTAGCTCGCGGATGTTGCCCGGGAAGGGGTAGTGGCTCAGGATGTTCATGGTCTCGGGCGCGATTTCGTCGATCTGCTTGCCAAAGGCCTGGCTGCACTCCGTGAGAAAGTGCCGCGCCAGGATCGGGATGTCGTCCATCCGGGCTCGCAACGGCGGTAGCGTGATATCGACAACGTTGAGGCGATAGTACAGGTCCTGACGGAAGGTCCCAGCCTTGGCGGCCATTTTGATATCCTGGTTGCTGGCGGCGATCAGCCGTACGTCGACGTGGATCTGTTCGGTCCCTCCCAGGCGCAGAAGGCACCGCTCCTGGACAAAGCGCAGGAGCTTGATCTGCATGGCAGCGGGCATCGTGCCGATCTCGTCTAGGAATACCGTACCCAGATGGCCAGCCTCCAGGAGCCCCACTTTCTTTTCCGCGGCCCCCGTGAAGGCCCCTTTTTCGTGACCGAAAAGCTCGTTGGGCACGAGATCCTCGGCGAAGCTTCCACAGTGAAACGGGATAAAAGAACGGTTGCGTCGGGCTCCTCCGACGTGGACCGCTTTGGCCACCATCTCCTTGCCCGTGCCACTTTCTCCCTGAATCAAGACGTTGCAGTTGAGCGGAGCGACCTTGTCAATGAGAGCAAGCACCTCCCGCATGGCGCGACTTTCGCCAATAATCATTGGACTACAGGGCTGCTGGAAGAGCCCCTCCTGCGTGGCGCGCTTGCGCCGAAACAGACGCACCTTGTCGAGCGCTCGGCCCGTGAGATCCCGCAGCTCCGCGGCCTTGATCGGTTTGGTCACATAGTGGAACGCGCCCATGCGGATGGCCTCCACGGCTGTGTCCACCGAGCTGTAGGCCGTGAGGATAATTACCTCGATCTCGGGACACTTATGCTTCACCTCGCGGAGCACGCTTAGCCCATCCTGATCCGGCAGCCGCAGATCGCAGATCATCAGATCAAAGGGCACCACTCCGATGCGCTCCAACACGGATTTGCCGTCCGGGAAGGTCTCCACCTCGTACTGGTTTCGGGACAGGATCCGGGCGATTTCCCGGCAGGCAATGGGCTCGTCATCTACGACAGCGATTCGCGGGTGCGTCATCGTGTGGTACCGTTGGGGGCGGTCTCTTCCAGTGGGAGACTGATGGTGAAGACCGTTCCCTCTCCGGGCCTGGAGTCGACCTCGATTCGTCCGCCGTGTTTGTGGATGATGCTGTAGCTGACCGACAGTCCCAGCCCCGTGCCCTCACTATCCTTTTTCGTCGTGAAGAAGGGGTCGAAAATATTTACCAGATGGGCGGGGTCGATGCCGTTCCCCGTGTCCGCAATTTCGAGTATGGCCTCCTGTTCGTCATCCGACAGGTCCAGCCCGACGGTCAGCAGACCGCCGTGGGGCATGGCATGCATGGCGTTGAGAAACATATTGAGCAGCACCTGATGCATCCCGCCCTTGTCCAGATAGAGCTCGGGGAGAGTGCTCCGGACTTGCTTATTGAACCGGATCTCGCGCAGCTTCATCTCGTTCGAAACGAGGCGTACGGTGGTGTCGATGAGCGCCTCCAGGGAAAATTGTTTTCTCCTCGGGTGATTCGAGCGGGAGAACTCGAGCAGGTTCTTGACGATGTCGGCGACACGATCGGACTGGCCCATGGCCTCCCGCAGTAGGCGTCGCCGTTCTTCGTCCGATATGGTGCCGTCATCATCGATCAGAGACTCGAGCACGAGGGATATGTTGTTGACGGGGTTGTTGATCTCGTGCGCGATCCCAGCGGTCAGAGTGCCTACCGCGGCGATCTTGCGCGACTGGACCAACTGCTCCTGTCGAGCCAAGAGCTCCGCCATCACCCGGTTCAATGTTACCGCGAGGGTGGTAAACTCGTCCTTGTACTTGCGCAGCGGCATGATGGGGCTGAAATCACCTTCACCGACCCTCTTGAGCACCCCATTGAGGTGCCGGAGACGAGCGAGGAGATGCCGGGCCATGAAGTTCGCAATGAGGAGCATCACGACCAGAAACACGGCCAGCATTACCATCGTGACCTGACGCATGAGATGCAGATTGCGACGTACGTTGGTGCGTTCCTGACGGGACATGAGGATCGCGGTACTCACGAGGCGGGACCCGTGCTCCCGGAGGGCCGCCTCGATTTGCTTATTCGGGACGCCTTTGGTTAGCCGGCGTGGGCGTCGCGCCAGCAGTTGGTCCACGATCCGGCTATACGCCTCAAGGTGGTTCTCCAGCTTTCGCAGCCTGGAAGACCCCACGACCCGGCTCAGCTCGACCTTGGCTTCGGTCAGAGTACGGCGGGCCGACCTCAGGTGCTCAATGAGCTGCGCTCGTCCCGTGCCGTATAGAAAGTAGTTCTTTTCGTAGCGCCGGCACTGCTGGATCTCGTTGGTGAACTTGTCTGATCGCTCCACGAACTCGAGTCTGTCATCCACCTGAGAGAGGATTAGCCACGAGACGATCACCACCCCCAGGGCCACCACGAAGATGACGGAAAGGCCCATGATGAGCCGCACCCGTAGGGAGATACCGGGCCTGGCCAATAGGGCCTGGCTGGCGAGGCTGCCAAGATCGCTCGCCTGGATCTCGGCATCGTCTGATCCCATCTGATCTCTGGGAGACCGTGGAGGTAACCCGCGGCTTTCGGGGGGGGCGTCAAGCTCGGACGGGTTACTTCCGGAGCCACCGTCCTTCTGGGTCATGTGTTCACTCCTCAGCTTAGATTGTGCCGGCGAGTCGAAATCATTCCAAAGTCAGAGTCCCTGCGAAGAATAACTCGACATCGTCCTCGCTCCATACTTTACGCCGACCTGTGGAAGTTCGGCAATAGTATCGGGCGTAGAGTTTCCTGGCTCCAACGTTGCGGTGAGGAGCAACTATCTGAAGGGCTGTGAGGGATGTAGGTCGGGTTGGGGTTTGTGTTTACGAACGTAGCGGTACCTGCGTCGGGGTTGGACCTATGCTGAGATCTCCGGACGGCGTCTGAGTCGAGTATGAAACATCGTGGAACCATTTCTGACTCTGCGGGGTTCGGGGCCGCCCTCTGTTTGTAGTAGTTTAGTGGGCGACTTTTGCGATAAGATATCCATATTGGTAGCGTTGGCTTGATATCGCCGGGAGGTAACATGACTCGTACAGCGGTGTTTTTGGTCCTCTCCTCGGCGTTGTTCCTGTCGGTTGGCGGGTGCGCTACGGGAGTGGGCGGTACGGTTTGTGGCAACGGCGACGTGGAAGCGGGCGAGGAATGTGACGACGGGGTGGAGAGCGCTTCCTGCGATGCGGACTGCACTTTTTCGGTTTGTGGCGACGGGGTGACGAACTACACGGCGGGAGAGCAGTGTGACGAAAGCGTGGATACCGCGACGTGTAGCGCGGACTGCTCGTTGAAGGGGTGCGGAGATGGCGTGGTGACTCCCCCGGAGGAGTGCGACGACGGCGGCGAGTCGGCCACCTGCAACGACAACTGCACGACCTCCGTGTGCGGCGACGGCATCTGGAATCAGACTGCCGGTGAGCTGTGCGACGACGGAGAGCCCACCGAGACCTGCACCGCCGACTGCCACATCCTGGGCTGCGGTAACGGCGTACACGACCCCTGGGAGGATTGCGACGACGGCGGAGACTCGGCCACCTGCGATGCGGACTGCACTCAGGTCTTCTGCGGGGACGGCTACGTCAATGGCGCGGCCGGCGAGTCCTGCGACGACCAGGGGGAGTCTGTGGGCTGCAACAGCGACTGCACGCTGACGACCTGCGGGGACACTGTGGTCAACGCCACCGCTGGGGAGGAGTGCGACCAGGGCGGTGAGACGGCCACCTGTGACGGCGATTGCACCTACGTCTCCTGTGGTGACAACTTCACGAACGCGGCCGCGGGCGAGGACTGTGATCAGGGCGGGGTGGACACCGGCTCCTGTGACGCCGACTGCACCTCGGCCCAGTGCGGCGACAACTACGTCAACACGGCGGCCGGAGAGACGTGCGACGAGGGGGGCGCCACGGCCACCTGCACGGCGAGCTGCACCTCCTCCTCCTGTGGTGACAGCGTGGTGAACACCAGCGCCGGCGAGGAGTGCGACTCGGGCGGCGTGGACACGGCCGCTTGTGACGCGGACTGCACCCTGGTGAGCTGCGGAGACACCCACGTGAACAGCCCCGCGGGGGAGGAGTGCGACGACGGCCTGGAGACCGCCGCCTGCACGGCGAGCTGCACGATCTCCACCTGCGGCGATTTCATCGTAAACAGCACCGCGGGAGAGACCTGTGACCAGGGGGGAGTGGACACCGCCACCTGCGACAGCAACTGCACGGCGGCCACCTGCGGCGATTTCACCGTGAACAGCGTCGCTGGCGAGACCTGCGATCAGGGCGGCACGGACACCGCGAGCTGCGACAGCGACTGCACCGCGGCCACCTGCGGCGACAGCTACGTCAACAGCGCCGCCGGCGAGCAGTGCGACGACGGCAACAGCATCGACACCGACGCCTGCTCCAACGCCTGCACCTCGAACACCACCTGCTCCTCCCCGCTGCTCACCACCGACGCGGGCGGCACCGGCTACGAGATGGACGTCTTCGACATCCAGGCCCTCACGAGCATCACCGTCACCAGCCTGGACACCCGGTTCTACAGCGGCAGCCATGACATCATCGTCTACTACCGGAACGAGCGATTCTCGGGCTACGAGCAGAGCTCGACCGGCTGGCTCGTCGCCGCCCCGACGTTCAGCACCTCGATCTCGTCCGACGGTAGGATCTCCATCCCGTTCGCCACGCCGGTCACCGTCCCCGCGGGCACCTACGCCTCCTTCATTGTGGCCTCGGTGGGCACCACCTACGCCACCGGCGTGAGCTACACCGCCACCGGAACCACCGGCAGTATCTATGCCCAGAACGCCGATCTCGCCGTGTACACAGGCCGGGGCGGCAACCTCTTCGGCGGCTCCATCTGGAACGACCGCACCTGGAACGGTCGCGTCTACTACACCTGCAACTGACCCATCCACACTGCCGTTCCGGAGGTACTTGCGTACATGTCAGAGCTCAACATTGTTTTTGCCGAGCCCAGAGTGACGCCTTGCGTTTGTTGTGGTGGACAGACCACGCAGCTAACGCGTGTGGTCCAGCGAGACGGCGTCCCGAGCGCCATCTACTACGCCATGTTCACCGACAAGCACACGGATAAGCACGTGATGGCCATCGTGAGCGTTGGGGATTTCAGCCAGGGGTCTGGCCCCCGCGACAGGGAAGCCTTCGCGCTCACTCTGAGCAGGAACGAAAAGGGCGCGAAGATGACGATCCGAGACGCTAACCAGACTCCCTGGCGGAAGGTGGAGTTGCTGGGCCGCATGCTCAGCGAGCGCGAAGCCAGAGACCACCCACGACGTGGCGAGGTCTTCGAAATCGGCGCCCATGCGATAAAAAACGACGCCGCGCTCTTTGCCTATCTCGCCCGCTCAGGCGGCTGCGCCGGCTGCAGCCAACCCTGCGGCACTGCCTGATCCCTTCCTATCTGTGAAACTATTGGGAACTCTAACGCTTAGCTAATGTCTTGATCAGACAGAAAGATCTTCGTCGAAAACGCGTTGATGCTAAGGAGGCAGGCGTGAGCTGGAACCATAGGTGGAGCATAGGGGCAACGACCATGGCCTTGGCCTTCGCCTTTGTCGTCGGGGCGACGGTCCGGTGCACCGCCACCGACCCTGCAGTGCGAAAGGCGCCGAACGGTACCCGCCTCAGGTCAAGCATCGTCTACCCAGGGGGGCCGCTGAAGGTGGTATTCCACTCTCCCACCGGGGAAGCGGGCATGGTCACGACCATCGACGTAGTGTTTAACAAGCCCATGGTGAAGCTGGGACGCAATGGGCGCGAAATCCCCATCCACATCACGCCGCCCCTGGCCGGGAAGCAGCGCTGGGTGTCGGGGGATACATTGAAGCTCGAGCTCGATGACGATCTCAGAGTGGCCACGATCTACCAGGTGCGCCTCCCGGCCTCCATTACCGCCCTGAACGGCACGCCCCTGGAGCGGGACGTGACCTGGACCTTCAAGACACCGCGGCCCCGCGCCGAGAGCATCAAGCTCAGCGCCAGGCTCCGCTGGCACAAAAACCTGCTCGAGAAAGGCGACCATGTAGAGCTGTGGTTCAATCACCCCATGAAACCTGAAAGCGTCCGGCCGTTCCTCGACGTCAAGGTCGACGGAAAAGCCGCAGACTTCAAAGCCACTGTCGACGGCCAAGACAACAAGCGAGTGATCGTCCGCCCCCTACGGCCTCTCCATCGCGGCGCCACCCTGGAGGTGCACCTGCGCCCTGGGTACCGCGGGGCCCAGGGCACCCGAACCGGTCTCCACCCCATCGGACTTACCAAGGGCAAGCGGCCCGCCCCCAAGCTCACTGTGACGTGTAACGGTCGCCCGGTAAAAGGGGCAAGCTTCTCCTGCTGGCCCACCAGTGACCCGGACCTCTCGGGGCTCAAGCTGACCTTCTCCACGCCGGTCCGCACCGACGAGCTGCTCAAGCGTCTACGCATCCAACCCGCGCCATCAGAGGAGGCGCGCAACCTCTACTTGCCCAACCACGAGTGCAGCACCTGGCAAACCGGCGAGACGCAGAACTGCACGCGGCAGCTGGTCACCCACCTGCACCTGAAGCCTCGGACCCGTTACACGGTGCGGATCGCCAAGGGGCTCCGAGACATCTACGGAGCCGATCTCGGCGCCGCCAGGACCTTCACCTTCAGGACCCGAGATCTGCCACCGGCTGTACGGCTCGCCCCCTTCGAGCGCGGGTATCACAACCGGCGAGAAAACGGCGCGGAGTATCTCCTTAGGCCTCGAGAGCAGGTCAAGCTCAAGGCCATAAACGTCCCCCGGGTGACCGTGAGGACGACCACTTTGGCGGGGCCGGGGCTGATCCGGTTCCTGGAATGCAAATTCCAGCGTTCCAGCGCCAAATCCCCACGTCGCGGTGGGGTCGGGAAGGGCTGGATCCGGCGGTGCCTCAATGACTCCAAGCTGGCGGCCACCGTACGAAAGCAGGTGATCCACACCGCCGGCAAGCGCAACGTCACCGTCGCCCGACACCTGCAGTTACGGTCCACGACCCGGCCTCCGGGGATCCTGGCGGTGGAGGCGACTTCGTCCAGCGTCCGGGACGTCCGGGGACGGCAGATCCACCAGACCCGCTTGATCAACTTCACGTCGATCAATGTTCACTCCCGGCTCACTCCGTACAACCTCATTGTATGGGCCACGACGCTCGAAGACGGGAAACCGATTCCCGGCGCGCGGGTCCAGGTGTACGACGCCAAGGCGCGGCGCCTCCATGGGGGAAGAACCGACGCGCAGGGGATCTACCAGGGGCCAGGGTTTGGCAACGTGGGAGACGCGGCGAAAACGCGAAGAGCCCCACGGCTGTACGTCTTGGTGCGATCGGGAAAGGACGTGGCCTACTCCGTCCCCGGATCCTTCAAGCCGAGCGCCTGGAACATTGCACCGGTGGTGGTCCCCCGGACACGCGATGGCGGCGCCAAGCCCTGGGAAGGGTTCGTGACGTACAAGCCCTACCTCGCCACCGAACGCGACATCTATCGTCGGGGACAGCGCGTGAACGTCTACGGCATCGTCCGCAAGCATACCAACTCCCAAATTCGTCCCCTGGCCGGCCGTACTGTCCAGCTCCGCATAAGGAGCTCCACCGGCACCGAGCTGGGCGCCTGGCGGGTAAAGCTCTCGGCCTACGGAGGCTTTACCTCGTCCTACGACCTGCCCTCCACGGCGCCACTGGGAAGCTACTACCTCTTCATGGACCTGGGCGCCCAAAGGATCGCCAGCCACAGGTTCGAGCTCCGCCAATACCGCGCCCCGCGTTTCGAGGTGTCCCTGAAATTCGCCCAAAAGAAGATCATCCGCGGCAGGCCCCAACTCCTCAAGCTCAGGGGTAGCTTCTTCTCCGGCGGCCGCACCGCCGGCGCGTTCTACCGCTGGGTCGCGCTGCGAACCAAGGGGAACTGGGGTATCAACCTCCCCCCCAACTACGGAGCCGGTTCGACGGACCATCGCTCCCAGAACGGCGGACGACACATCACCCAGAAAGGGAAGGCGAGTCTCGACCCTGGGGGACGCGCCCAGCTCCGGATCGCCACCGGACCCAAGCATATCTGGCACCCCGTGCGCTATGTCGTGGAGGCTGAGATCCGGGACCGCACCCAGTCCACGGTGGCCAAATCCGCCGAGCTGGCGGTGTACCCCGCCCGCTACGTCCCGGCCGTGAAGCAGCTATCGTCGCGCTGGTCCCGGCCCTACAAGGGCTGGAACCTTCACCGCTTCCGGGTGCTCGCGGTGGACCGCAAGGGCAACAAGCAGACCGGTCGAAAGGTCTCGGTGGCGGTGTACCCCCTGGTGCGGCGCTACGTGGCCTCCCGATGGCACGACCACCCGAACGAGCCCGACAGCTACAGCAAGCTGGGCAACAACATCAACTGGAAAAAACCACTGCTCACCAAGACCCTGCGGTCCACCGCGGGGGGGGCGTCCTTCACATTCGCCCACCTGGGCGACCACCCGCGCCTGGCCGTGGTGTTCTGGACAACGGATCCCAAGGGCCGCACCGCGCGCACCGACCTGAGGGTGGTGAAGCCCAAGAAACCCCCAAAGCCCAAGAAGGCGGCCCCCAAGCCACACCCCCGTCGCGCAAAAACGGTGCCTCCGCTCACCGTCACGCTCGACAAGCGGCGGTACCGGCCCGGACAGGTGGCCATCGTCAGCATCCGGGCACAAAAACAGCAGGCATCGGCCATGGTCTTCGTGGAGCGGGAGCGGATCTTCAAGGCGATCCCCGTGCGGCTCACCGGCGGCCGCCGCGCCCGGGTCAGAATCAAGGTCACCGACGCCCACCTCGGGAACGTCATGGTCAGGGTCGTTACCTACCCGATCGGAAAGGCTCGAGTCTTCGGAGATCCGGTGCCCCCCCTCACCGAGCAGGTGACGCTTCGGGTGGACACCGATGTTTCAGCCCTTAAAGTCGGACTGCGCACCGATCGAAAGACCTATCGTCCCGGCCAGAAGGTCAAGATCACACTGGATGTGCGGGACTTTCGGAGACGCGGCCGTCAGGCGGAGGTGGTGCTCATGGCGGTTGACGAGGCGGTCCTGAGGCTCACCAATTTCAAGCTGCCCAACCCCTACTCCCGGCTCTTCCACATTCCCGCTGCTGACGTCAGCGTTGAGGACCTGCGCTATCACCTCATGCCCATCGAGGGGCCTTGGCATCTCAAGTGGTCCCGCATTGGCAAATATCGGTCGAGGAGCCCGAGGGTCTTCATGAGCCGCGCCAATGTGCGGGGTGCACAGCCCATGGCACGAAGTCGATTCCGCACGACGCCCCTGTTCAAGCGGGTGCGGACCAACGCCCGGGGTCGATCCACCGTCACCTTCAGGCTCCCGGACAACCTGACGGCCTATCGGGTGATGGCCGTCGCTTACGACAAAACGCACCGCGCGGGCATCGGGCAGACCGTCATCAAAGTGGACAAGCCCATCACGGCGATCCCCGCGGTGCCTCGCTTCATGCGGGTGGGCGACACCGCTTGGGGCGGCGTGGCCATCTATAACAAGACCCGCCGGACCTCGGTGGCCAGGGTCTCGCTCAAGGCGAGCGGGCTCACGGTAAAAGGCGCCCTGAACCGGCGCGTAACCGTGGCCGGCGGCAGCGTCAAGACCGTCCGCTTTCAGCTCACCGCCCGTCGCCCGGGCACCGCGCACCTCACCTTCGGGGTGCGGGTGGGCCGGAAAACAGACGCCGTGATCCGCACCTTCCCCGTGACCACTCCGACGGTGGTCGAGGTGCGGTCCCTCGCGGGAAGCACCACACGCAAAGCTACCCAACGGGTGGACACCCTGACCGGCGTCCGCCGCGACATCGGCGGCCTGACGGTCTCCCTATCCCCCTCGGCGCTTACCGGCATGCAGGAGGGCATGGCACAGCTCATCGAGTACCCCTACGGATGCTTCGAGCAAAAGGCCTCCAAGCTCCTGCCCCTCTTCGCGGCCATCGGACTCGGCAAGCGATTTGGCATCGGGCTCCCCCGAAATCCCAAGGCCATGGCCCGCAAATCACTCGCCGAGCTGCTGGGCATGCAGCGCAACGACGGCGGTTTTTCCTACTGGCCCCAATACCGAAAATCCAACCCGTGGCTCGCCACCTACGCCCTGGTGATCCTGCATCGCGCCCAACAGGTCGGCCTCGCCGTGGCGAAGCCCAACGTCTCGAGGATCGCGGCCTACCTGGGCCAGCACCTCAAAACGGCCACCGGACCCCGGACGGATGCCGGCCTCAGCGCGACCATCGTGTACGCCCTCTCGCTCCACCGCTACCGCGTCACGCAGTGGATTCGCCCCCTGTACGCAAAGCGGGCTCTCCTGGGCGCCGAGGCCAAGGCGTTGCTCCTGGCAGCCGTGGGCCTGCAGCGGAAGGTGGGGGTGGCGCGCCGCAAGGTGCCCGAAGTGTCCCATAGGCGACCACCATCGCACCCCCGCGTATCCCTGGCCACGATGGCCCAGACCTTGACCAAGGGGGTAACGAGCCACCTCACGGTGGACAGCGACTACGCCTTTGTCCGAGCCGCCTCCGCGTCCCCCTTCGGCTCCGCAGATCGCACCACGGCCATGGTCCTGCTGGCACTGTTGCGGGCCGCGCCGAGCCACCCCATGGTGGAACGCCTGACGAAGTACCTCGCCGGAGGGCGCAAAGCGCAGGGGCGTAGCGCCGCCCGGTTTGGCAACACCCAGGAGGCCGCCTGGAGCCTCATGGCGCTGCTGGACTACGCCCGGATCCGCGAGCGGGCAATACCCCGTTTCACCGCCACCGTGCAACTTGGCGCGAAGCAGCTCCTGTCGGCGCGCTTCGCCGGTCGACAGCTCATCTCGCGCAACCACGTCATCCCCATGACGAAGCTGCTCGGGGCAGTGGGAAGTCAAAGTCGCGCATTGATCTTCAGCAAGCAGGGCCGCGGAAAACTCTACTACACCGCGCGGCTGCGCTACGCCGCCCGCAAGATGCACCGCATGGGGGTAGCGCGGGGCTTCATCGTGCGGCGGACCCTCCAGAAAGCCAACCTCATCGGCCGCCACAAGCCCCACGGGAAACTGCTGCGCATGGGAGATGTGGTCCGCGTGACCCTCACCGTCACCAACAGGCAGACACGCCGATTCGTGGCCATCGACGATCCCCTCCCCGCGGGGTTCGAGGCCGTGGACCCGACCCTGGCCACCTCGGGATGGCTGCTGCGAAGCGCGGTGCCCGTTCGAAGACACCAATGGCGCAGCAGTCACTACAGCCACCGGGAGCTGAGGGACGACCGGGTCCTCCACTTTGTCGACAGGCTGAGTCCGGGGACCCACACCTATAGCTACCTCGCCCGGGTCGCCACGTTGGGCCGCTTCACCTGGCCCTCCACCCGGGTGGAGGAGATGTATTCGCCCGGGATCTACGGGCTGAGCGGGGGAAGGGTCCTCCAGATCCGTCGGTAGGTCGCACCCCTCGTCCGCTAAATCATCTGGTTCACGCGGGGAATCTGGTGTGATCAGCCCTCTGGTGAATGCTTGCGGACGTAGATGTCTTCGGCCACGTCTTTGTCGAGGGCGAGCTCCGTCTCCTCGAACTTGATGCAGTAGGCGGGGTATTTCTGGTGGAGCTCCACGGGCACGCCCGGCACGATTCCGAAGGAGGTGAGCCGGTGGAGGCGCTCGTGGTTCTTGGGCTGAATGTACGCCACGGTTCCGCTCTCCCCCGGCCGGAGGTCGGTGAGGTTCACGATGGCCACGTTCACGGTGGTCTGGTTCTCGCGGCAGTCGTCGCCCCGGGGTATGGCCTTGCCGCTGGGGCTGTGGGATGGATGGCCCAGCAGCGTGCAGATGGAGCTGACCATCTCCGGCGGGAGGATGTGCTCCATGTCGCAGGCGATGTCGTGGGCCTTGTCTTCGGGGAGCTTGAGCACAAAGGTGAGCAGGCACTCGGTGAGGCGGTGCCGCCGAACCACCCCTCGGGCCCGCTCCTTTCCCTCGGCGGTAAAGAGGATCCGCGCCTCCTCCCGCAGGACCAGACCGTCGGCCTCGAGCTGCTCGAGCTCACTGTCGCTGATCTCCTCGGGGCAGTGACGACGCACCGCCTCTACGGTGTATTCGCCCGCCTCGTCGGTGTTCCAGATGGACTCGAGGATCTCTTCTGCCTTCTGCTTGGGAATCATCGCATCGCTCCTTGGGCAACCGCACGGCGAAGGCTATCAGCGCTCTGGCTATCCAAAAGTCACACCCAACAGCTTGCAGACGTGATTGACCAGGCCCCCGGCGACAAGAGCGTAGCCAGTGCTCGACAGCAGGATCACCGCCGAAGCCTTGAGGCCGCGCTCCTTGAACAGCACCACCAGGGAGTTCACGCAGGGCAGCAGCAGGGTCATTACCAACAGGCTGATCACCAGCTGGAGGTTGGTGTAGCCGCTCCGGAGCCGGTCGAGCTCCGCAGCGCCTGCCTCGCGACGAACGATGGTCTTCATGAAGACCTGCACGGAGTTGTCGGGCATTCCCAGGAGCCCCCCCATGAGCGGCCGCGCGCCTCTCTCAAGCACCTGCAGACCGCCCAGCCAGTGGATCACGAAGATCACGAAGGCGGCGATCAGAAACCAGGGGATGGCCTCCTTCATGAAGGCCCAGGTCCGCCGCCAGGAGCTCACCACGATGGACCACGGGCTGGGCACCCGCATGGGAGGCAGCTCCAGGATCAGCTCGGCCGGACGCCCGGGAATGAGCCGGTTGGCGAGCCAGCCGGCGATGACCACCTGCAAGAAAAGAAAACCAAAGACGAAGGCCGAGGCGTACAGAGGCATGCGCCCCAGGATCACGAACATCACCGCGATGAGGGGCGCGCAGGGCATGGCCAGGATCAGCAGGAACGACGCAATGAGCTTCTCCTTGCGGGTATCGAGCATGCGCGTGGTGAGCAGCGCCATGGTGACGCAGGAGCAACCCATGATCAACGGCACGACGCCCTTACCAGTGAGGCCGATTCGGCGCAGGGCCTGGTGCAAAAGCACCGAAAAACGGGGCAGGTAGCCCGACTCCTCGAGTACGCCGAAAAACAGGTAGAAGCAAAAGAGCACCGGGAGCACGATCCCGACGGCCAGAAACAGCCCCGTGGTGAGCACGCCGAAGTTGGGGTCCACCAGGGCCCCCCGCACAAAAGCCGAGGGGATGGGTTGCACGGCGTCGGTGAACAGGGGAATGAGCACGCCCTCGAAGAGCTTGGAGTTGAGCAGATCCACCAGATAGGTGGCTCCCAAAGCGCCCACGAAGTAGTACATGGCTACCAGCACGAGCACGGCGATGGGGATCCCCGTGGAGAGGCTCTGGGACCAGAGCCCGAACCGCTCCATGAACGGTGGGGAGCGGTGACGCACCTGTACGGTTTCGGCGACCAGGCGCTCGGCCACGGCGGAGTAACTCTCCGTGAGCACGACGTCCAGGGGACGATTGAACTCGTCGGTGAGCGCGGTGACCAGGGTGTCGATGCGCTCAACCATGCCGTGACCCCACCGCTCCTTTACGAGCTTGCGCGCCTCGAGGTCTCCCCCCAATAGCAAAATCCCCAGCCCACGGGTGGACACCGGTCCCCCCTCCAACAGCCGCCCGATCAATTGCAGGGTCTCGGTGATGGCCTGCCCAAATTCCACCGCCACCCGGGGAACCTGCGCCTCCTGGAGCAGCGCGGGAAACTCCCCTAGGCCCCTGCGCTCGGAGGCCACCGCGAGCTGAATCGGGATCCCGAGGCGCTCGGCGAGCTCTTCGTCGGCCACCTCGATACCCCGGCTTCGCGCCATGTCCATCAGGTTGACAACGCCACACATGGGGAGCCCGAACTCCGCCAACTGCAGGGCCAACACCAGCGAGCGCCGAAGGTTCTTGCCGTCAGCCACGAAGACCAGCGCGTCCACGTCTCCGTCGAGCAGGATCCGCCGGGTAATCATCCCGTCCTCGCCATCGGCGAACAGAGAGCTGATGCCCGGTGTGTCTACGATCCTCGTCGGGGTGGCTCCAGCGCCCAGGATCTTGGTCTGCAGCCGTCCGGTGGGCACGGTAAAAGAGCCACCAGACAAGGTCCGCTCCTCCCGCCCCCTGGCCGAGCAGACGTGATCAAAGATCACGGACTTGCCCACCGAGACGGTGCCCAACAGAGCCGCGAGCCGGGGCGTGGCCGCACGCAAGGCGTCGGACTGCGGATGCTTCATGGAGGTCGAGGCGCCCTGGCCGCGGTCGGTATCGGGGAACTTGGCCGCCGCCGCGTCAGGATCGAGCGACGAGGCCGGCGCCTTGGCGGCCGTCGAACCATCAGGGGCGAGCTCCGGCTCAGTGGACTTGTCGCCGGGTAAGCGAGGCTTATCGCTCATGGCCGAGCGTCATCCCCCTGCTCGGCGCCCACGCGGACGATCTTCACGAGCTCGGCCTGGTCTCGGCTGACCGACAACTGCGCGGCGCCGATGCGGATCCAGACGGTGGACTCCACCAGATCCACCCGATCCACGTACAGAATCACGTCCGGCAGCAACCCCATGTCAAGCAGCCCCTGGCGGACCTCCCCATGGGCCTTGACCTGTACGATGCTGCCCGACTCTCCGGGGTCCAGATCCGCCACGGAGGCGAAGGCCGGCTGAGGGTCATTCTCCTCGGGGTGCGGCAGGCCACAGGCGAGGTTGCAGGTGGGCAGCTCGGGGTTCACCCGGGCACAGCTGTGAAATCGATCTAGGAAGTCCGTCGAACCGTTAGGGCAGCTACGCATGAACTCGAAGAATCGGGTGAGCCTGTCCATGGCCTCGTCCGAGAGGTGGTGCTCGATGGCACAGGCGTCCCGGTCAGCGTCGACCGTGGCCATGTTCAATATATCCTCGAAAAAACTCGTGAGCAGTCGGTGGCGGGACAACACCCGCAGCGCCGCCTTGCTACCCGTCGGCGTGAGGTCGATGTACTCCCGCTGCTCGTATCGAATCAACCCTAGATCCGAGAGCCGGTGAAGAGCCGAGGTCACCGACCCCGCCTTCACGTCTCGCGCCTTGGCGATGTCCCGCACTCGCGCCACCCGGCGGTCGCGCACCAGCTCAAAAATGGTCTCGAGGTAGTCCTCCAGCGAGGGGGTCAACTGCGGGGCGGTTTCCTTCGTAGTCATAGCATTCCGATGACCTACACGGTTTCACCAGCGCGCCCGCATGTCAACCGATCTGTACAACAATCCAATGGAACCCGTGGGTCGGGGTAGACACGGAAAGGAACAAACGAGGAGAGATTTACTCTACACAGCGACGACACCAAACCGGTCGTCGCTACAGGAAGGTCAAATCAGGAAAGAAGTGGAAGCTTGCTGGCTACCAGCGACCGCCGCCGCCGCCACGATCGCCGCCGCCGCCACGATCGTTGTTGCGCGGGCGAGCTTCGTTCACCTTGAGGTTACGGCCACCCACCATGGCGTTGTCGAGAGCGCCCATGGCGTCGCGGGCCGCCTGGTCATCGCTCATCTCCACGAAACCAAAGCCGCGGGGACGACCGGTGTCGCGGTCCGTGATGATGTTCACGGAGTCCACGGTGCCGTGCTTCTCGAACAGCTCGCGCAGCTCAGTCTCGTTCATGCTGAAGGGCATATTGCCGACGTACATCTTCATTTTCGATCTATCTCCAACCCGAGAAGAAATTTGAGAACCTGAACTGTGACTCGGGTATCAACAGGCCGGTTCGTGAGATTCCGTCCACAGGCGGTGTATAGCCCTCCGCCTATGTTGTTTTGTATTCTGGGAAAAAAAGGACAGGGCTGCTCAGCCCCTCTGGGCTGCCTCCGCACTGGCCGAAGGCTTTTTACCTCGATTCCGCAAACGCCAATCAACTTAGCTTACCCCGCTAATTACACCACAATGCGACCGGCTGCAAGCAACAATTGTATCAGTCGTTGCATCAGTCATTGCTTCCGGCCTGGGTTTCGTCCCGGTCGCTGATAATACTATACATGCGCTCAAGGCCGCGTTCCTCATCGATGAGATAGTCCGAAAGCCCAGTGACGATGTGCTCGAAATCCTGGGCCGTGTACGCGTCCCGCGCCGAAGGGTCCACGCGGTGGATGGCCTCAATGACCCGCCCAAGGATGTTGATGGCGAAGAGCCCCGGCCGCTGCTCGCGAAACAGGTTCTTGCCCAGCTCTACGAAGATACGCGAGGAATCGGCCTCGTACAGGTAGTGCAACAGCTCCACGAGCTCGAAGAGGATCCGGTCATCGGGCTCGATGACCTCGCCAAACCAGCGCAGCAGTTGCTTGCCGGCGTTGCAGTCGATTCGGCTCTGGATCACATTCGACAATACCGCCAACACCGCGCCAAACAGATCCTGGTCTCCCCCGCGCGAAGCGTCGGTGATCGTGTAGAGCAGGTCGTCCATCACCAACTTCAGCTCCGCGTAGCGAGGGTCGTCCCGTACCAGGATCATGATCTCGTGGATATAGGAAAATCCCCGGCTCTCGAAGAACTCCGCCAGATCAGTCATCTCCTGGTCCAGGTCCTGGTCGTAGGTGGGCTCATAAAAGCTCACGGCGATCTCATCGGCCAGGATGGGCACGAGATTGACCACTAGCGGCACCGT
Organism: Deltaproteobacteria bacterium; assembly: GCA_029938605.1. GTDB lineage: Bacteria > Myxococcota_A > Polyangia > HGW-17 > JAJRWW01 > JAJRWW01. Next base: position 31,499 of record JAOZUO010000040.1, read on the forward strand.
GGTGGGGTTCACAAGGTTCCCGGCCGCGTTCACGTCCAGGAGGTAGCCCGTCAGGTCCATGCGATCCCAGGCCGCCTTGGCCGCAGGTGAGGACGCTAACAGTACGTCCATCTTGTCAAAGGCGTGTAGCAGCAACTGCAGGCGGCTCGGGTTGGAAATCACCGTCACGCCATCCCCTGCGAACACGGGCTCACCCGAGTAGGTGGAGACCCCGGCGCCCGTATCGAGCAGGTAGGCCACGAGCTCCACCAGCTCGGCGGTGGGCGACAGCGTCTCGGCACCATGGGTGACCGACATCTGGTTCATGGCTCGCAACAGCTCGGTGGTCTTGGCGAGGAACTGCGTCTCCGAGGCCATGCGGGCCAGGGGCTCTTCCAGGGCGCGCAGGTTGGTACCCCGCTGGGTGGTGATGCCGCTGGGGTCGTCGATAATGATGGAGCTGTAGTGGAAGTGCAGCACCGCAAAGAGCCGGGCAAAGGCGTGTTCGTCGTTGAGGTTGGCGAAGGCCTCGGCGAGGGGCTTCATGGCCTCCAGGGCGCCGGAACGGTCATAGGCCATCAGCATACGACCGTGGTGGTCCTTAACGTCGAAACCCTGCTTGCACACAGCGTTCCCCAGGAAGCCGTGGTGGTGATTCATGAAGAGCCCGAACTCCTCGGCGGAGGGATACTCATCCTCAAACTCATCGATGAAGGGCACCACCAGGGACCCCGGGAGGCCAGGCGCTTCCAGCACCGCCGTGCCCGCCATGGACTGGACGTAGTAGGTAGCCATGTCGTCGGTGATCTGCATGAAGCTCAGGGGTAGCCCGTTGAACAGGTTGATGGTGTACTCCACCTCGTACACGTCCCAGACCAGGCTCAGGAACTTCTGCTGAATGGACTTGTTGGCCTCCACGGTGTCGGGCAGGTTCCAGGGGGTGGGCGGGCCGAAGGGCAGCGTCTTGATCTGGGCGAGGCGCTGCTGACACTCGGCCACGGAGCTACACTCCAGCTCAACGTCCGGATCCCCGAGCTGGATATCGGTGTAGGCCATCAGGTTGTACAGGCCGTCGGATAGACCGTCCATGCGCGGGTCGTCGAAGGCGCGCAGCACCTCGGTCAACAGCCCCGTCTCGGCCATGTACTCCAGCTCCACGTGCAGCTCATCAAAGAGCGTGTTGCCCGGCGTGAGCCGAGCGGGGCCCTCGAAAAGCGCCATGGTCTTGCCCAGCTCGGTGAGAAGCTCTCCCACCAACTGGGGGTGTTGCTGCACGATCGCCTTCAGGCACGCCATGAGCTGCGGGAGTCGTGGGTAGCGCCGCACCTCTCGCAGCGCGTGCATCAGGTCCAGCAGGGGGTTCTGAGCCGCGTCAAAGCCCGGGTAGGTCCCGTCGGCGTCCGTGCGCATGGTCTTGCTCCCGAGCAGCCCCTCGAAGGCCGTGAACAGATCCCAGACCACGGAGTCTCCCACCATGGGATGCAAGTTCCACAGCATCATGCCCAGCAGGCTCTTTTTCACATCGAAGTAGGCGAACAGCGGCTCGCTGATCATCTGAGCCAGGCCATCGCCGTCCCGGGACTCGCCGCCGTAGGGCGTGTCCGAGAAGACCGGCATCACGATCTTCTGACCACCGCCGTTGACGGGATCCCCATCCACGTCCACGTCCACCACGCCGTCGCCGTTGCTGTCCACGTAAGGATCGTAGGGGAGGCCACCCTGATAGTTGACCACCGGGTTTCCGTTGTCGTCGAGCACCACCGCCCAGGAGGGCTCCCCCGTGTCCAGATCGGAGTCCACACCCTGCAGGAGCTTCTCGACGAAGGTCGGATGCACCGGAGGGTCCGTGTCCTCCAGCTCGAGGATCTTGCGATGGGCCCAGCGCAGGATCTCCGCAAGCAGCGGCTCCTGCTCCGTCACCAACCGGTGCACCGGCCCGAAGAGCTCCTGGTCGTAGTCCAGCAGCCGGTATAGGAGCCGATTGTAGGCGTCCGGCGGGGCGCCGTGGGAGGCTGCGAGCTTGGCGAGGGAATCGAACTGTGGCGCCTGCATCCTCGACAGCAGGTCCTGGACCCGCCGGGTGATCCGCGGGAGCTTCCCCCACACAGCGCAGACCCCCACCTTCGAGTGGCAAAACTCGGTGGTCTCAATGCACTGGGAGTCGTCGACGCAGGCCACCTCGGTCAGGGTGTGGTCGTAGTGGGGCAGGATCGACTCCAGGGCCGGCTGCAGCCCGGAGTACACCGGCTCATCCACCATGCGGTTCAAAGCCCAGATGAGGTCTTCGCGGTTCTCGGCCACCACCGCCATCTTGGCTTCGGGATCGTGCTCGGCGTAGCGCATCTCCCAATGCAGGATCCGGGTGACCTCGGTGCCGAAGTCCTGGTACACCACCGATTGCCGCTCGGGGAGCTTCTCGCTGGTGCAGGCCGTCAAACCCGCGCCCAGGGCCATTCCCGCAGCTACACAAAGAGCCCAAACACAGGTTCGCAGAGCGTGATTCAAGGCAGATCCCTCACAAAACAGCCTATGGCCAGATTATTGTATCAGATCGCACCTGGTGCGACGGAGCGATATTTTCAACACGATCGAATTCCTACCGTCACTGTTTTCCCCGCGACTCGCACATCAATGCTTGAAGCTCAGCGACAGGGCCAGGATGTGATAGTGAGCCGTGTAGTGTCCGTTGCCCACGATGGTGGGGCGCCCATCCACGTAGGGCCCCGTGTCCTCTTCGTACAGGGGATTGACCTGTCGCTTCTGGCTATCGGTGACGGTCCGGTTGGCTAACATCACCAAGCCGTAGGTCACGTCCAGCCGCATCTTCCAGAACCGGGCGCTGACCCCCAGCCCCAACCCGTGCTTGTTACCGTCAATAACCTGCACCGTGTAGGTACGGTCCGGGATGGCCCCAAGCTCGAAGAAGTAGCCCGCGCGCACCTGCACGATCTTTTTGTGAACATAGACCGAGCCCCCCAGGTGAACGGCCACCGTGTCGTGGAAGCTCTCCTTGATGGTGAAGGTCTTCACCCGGTAGGTGCCCAACCCGGGCACGTTGTCGAACTCGATGTTCTCCATGGGCCGGACCACGATGTCGCGGTGCACCGACCAGTTCTCCCAGGTAACGCCCAGCTCCACATCGAACAGCTCCTTGGGATGCACGTACCGCGCGCCCACCCGCAAGATCATGGGGAAACTGGTGTCGATGCGGATCTTGTTTCCCACCACGGAGGTGTCGCTGAAGTAGTAGTTGGAAGGCAACCGCACCTGGAGGGTACCCTCGGCTTGGACCTTGATGGGCGTGGTGAAGGAGGCCCCCAACTCGAGCCAGGGCAGCGGACGCCCCCACACGCCGATGACCGCCCCCACCCGCGCCCAGTCCTTGCCCTCGATCTCGATGAGCGCGTCCAGGCTCGGGTCCTCGGCCCAACCGAAAATGCCCGGATAGGTGCTGATCTTCATGCGCTCCTTCATCAGGAAGCTGGACACAAAGAGCCCCACGCCCACGGAAAACTCCGGGATGGGCCGGTAGCTCACCGAGAGCTGGTAGGAGAGCAGGGTGCGCTGGGGCTTGATGAGGCTGTAGCGCTGAGGGCCGAGGTTCCAATCACAGGAGCCCGGGTCCTGATAGCACTGGGTCGCACAGTCCGACGCGCTGTGGGCCGGCGAGCACCGCGGATCGTCATCGGGCCAGTCCGTCGTCCCCGCGTAGGGACCGTACACGCCCAGCACGAACATGAACTTCTTCAGGCCGAAGTTGCTACCGATGCCTAGGGATGGATCGGGGAACCAGGCGTTGGACGACACCTTCGGAAAGCCCCCCGCGTACCGATCGTCATAGGCGAGTACTCGGGCCTGGTCCATCCGGTGGAAGGACGCGCCCAGGTTGATCAGCGCGAAGTCCACAAACGCCGACACCATGGCGCTGGACCGAAAGAGCGTGGCCGGGTTGGACCACATGGCGTTGAGGTCATCACCGCTGGCAAAGACCGCCCCACCATGGGACAGGGCCCGCGCCCCACGCACGGGCAAAAAGAACCCCCCCGCCCGCGCCTCCCGAGCCGTGCCGAGGCCGAGTCCAAGACCGAGTCCAAGACCGAGTACCAGCAGCAAAGACAACAGCAAGCTTGAGCTTCGACCAATACGCAACAACGGCGACTCCCATCCATCCAAAGCTAGAGTCTGGGCAGAGTATCAGAAGAAGTCCCCGCCAGGCGGCAGAAATCCCAGGGTCGCGCCAGCCGCTTAGGCGGCTGGCGTGAATAAACTTATCAAGTTGGGACACGAGGCGCGCGGCTGCCAAGGCGCGAGGAGGGCGCATACTCTGCGTATGCAACCGACGAGCAACGCAGGCAGTCGTGATGGATCGGGTTCCAGATGATAAGGTTATTTGCGCCAGCCGCCTAGTCCTTCAGATCCATCCCTCCGGGGTACCAGTAGCTGGTGTACTGGCCGTACCCGTAGACGCTGATGCCCACCATGGCGGCGGAGTCGATGTTGTGATTGCCGCCATTGGTATTGGGGAGCTGGACCCGTGCCACGGAGTAGCCCGTGGTGCCGATGGCCGTGAACCCACCGACCGGAGCAGAGTCCAGGTTCACCGTGGCACCGGTGGGCGCGGTGATATTGACGAAGTTCGTCGAGTAGTTGGTGGGGGCGTGGAAGAGGTAGCTGCCGCGGTATTGGCGGGTGGGTACGGCGATGGCCATGGCCGGATCGCCGATGCCGCCACCGGCATCCTGCCCCTGCATGTACTGCACCACGATCACGTCCTCGCTCGCCGTGATCTGGAAGTTCGCGTTGACCGGACCAATCTGGATGTAGGAGCCGGCGCTCCCGATGGTGGAGGGCGCGCCGGCCTGGGCCGGGGAGTAGGTAAGGGTGGTGTTCGGCTGGGTGGCGATCACCCGCACGAGGATCGCCTTGCCCGTGCTGGGAGTGATCAGCGGCGCGGTCACCAGGTACTCGTCGCCCAGGGTTTCGATGGGCAGCACTGACTCCTCGATGTGATCGCAGTAGTGCACTCCATAGGGAATGTCGGTACACATGTGCCCACCGATAACCTGCACCGGCTTGTCCGCCGTGACCAGAGTCCCGGTGAGGTCCGAGTTGTCCGGCATGCCGCCGGCCGGCACGCCAAACACCTGCAGCACATCGCCGGCATTCAGGATCACCGTACCGCTGCCGTTAGAGCTCACCCCAGCCCCCGCGCTCACATGCCCACCGGTGGCCGATGGCGTGAGGGTCACCGAGGTGTTGTCCTGACTCGCGGTGACGGCGTACAGGCCCGGATAGCTGTACCCGGACCCAGACCAGTAGTTGTAAGAGACCACCCGATAGTTGCCCGTCCAGGTGTTGGTCGGCATCAGGAGCGCGGCGTCGTTGGTAAACGAGGAGGTCGACCCCACCACGTACTGGAGGGGGTTGTACTGGTACACCGTCACGGGCTGATCCGAACGTAGCCGGAAAGCCCCGTCGCCCACCAGGGAGGTCGTACTGACCATGCTCAGCGCGCTCACCCAGGGGAGCTGGATGACCTGGATGCCACCGGGCGCCACGGTTACGGTGGAGATGTTCGTCGTCCCCCGGGTGACCGTGACATTCGCGGTGGCCTGCGTCGAGTTGGACACCGCCACCGCGAAGTAGAAGACCGTCTGGTTCACCAGCCCGTTGTTGGTGATCGTGGGGTAGTAGTCGCAGCCGATGTAGCTGTGACCGAGCTGCCCCGAGGCGCAGATGCCGTCGCAGCGCCCCGTGCCCGCATTGCAGGTCATGCCCATGATCGGATCGCAGACCTCCACCATGATGGCCGATCCGTCCCACTCGCAGTAGGTAGAGACATTCCCGTTGCACTCGGCGATGCCCGGACCGCAGACCATCAGGCAGTCCCCCGAGCAGGTCATATCGTCGGTCGTGTTGCCGTCGTCGCACACCTCGCCCGCCTCCACCGTGCCGTTGCCGCACACGGCGCAACCGCTGCGGTCGTACACACAGTTGGCGGTGTCGCAGCCGAGATCTCCGCCGGTATAGCCCTCGCCCAGGTTCGCGCAGGTCCCGCCGCCCATATCGAACAGGTCACACTCCTCGAGGTCCTCGGCCAAACCGTTACCACACACCGCGGGGACATCCCGGCAGGCGCCCTCGTCAAGCTGACAATCGACGCAGGTCAGATCCCCCCATATGTGGCCGAGGGAGACGCAGGTCTCGCCGCGAAAATCAGTTCCGTCGCAGCTCTCATACCCCACGTCCAGAGGGTCGGTCCCCTGGGCGACGCTATTGCCGCAGTAGGTGCAGTCGGTGTCGTTGTAGGTGCAGTCGGCGTAGCAGGACAGGACGCCGGTGCTGCTGCCGTAGTCAGAGCAGTCCTTGCCGTCCAGGGCGAGGCCGTCGCACTCCTCGAGGCTGTCCAAGACGCCATCACCGCACCGAGCGAGGGTACAGTTCAAACGACAGGCGTCCGGCTCAGTGTCGCTGTTGCCCGCACCGTCGTCACAGTACTCGCCCTGGTCCAACGTCCCGTTTCCGCACCCGGGGGGGATGTAGTTGTTCTGGTTGGTGTTCTGGTTGGCGGTGTTGTCATTGCCATTGTCATTGTCATTGCCACCGCCACTGCTGCTGGGGCCGCAGGCCGCTACCGCCGCCACCGCCACCACCGCCACCACACAAAGAGTAGCCAGGGTCGTCGTCCGGGTCCTCATTTAGTATTCCTCCTTTCCACTCCAGGTCCAAGGGCCCTGGGTGGCTCATACAACAACAGAAGTCTGCTTTTCTATTTTGCCAGGTTTTGTCCCTCCCGGGTAGATCACAATTTTCCATCGAGCGCATGGCGGGCGCAGGGGTGTCGTGCTCGTTGACAAAATCGGATACAATCTATGACGATGAAGATGCGTAAGCGACTCCAGTGTGTACTTGTCAGAGCGAGCGCAGTAGTGCTCCTCACCGTGGTTGGAGGCCCGGCGGGCTGCGGTAGCGGCGTCGCTTATGTGGGCAATAGAATCGACGGTGGCGTAGGCGCCGACGGCGCTGTGGTGACACCTGACAGCTCCATCGCCGACGGGGCCCAACCCCTGCCGGATGGGAGCCAACCCCTGCCCGACGGCTCCTCACCCCTGCCCGACGCGTTTGTGCAGGCCGACGCGGCGCCCACGGGCTGCTCAGCCCTGGGGTGTCAAGCCAACGCCTGGTGTGACACCGGAACGGATCTGTGTCACTGCCTGACCGGCTTCGTGGACGACGGCGCCGGCGGTTGCGTGGCCGTGAACCCCGGGGACCCGGCCGCCCGCAGCCAGACGGACATGTGCCAACGCTGGACAGACGATCACCAGATCACCACGAGCCCAGCCTGGACCGCCGGCCCCAACACCTGCGATCTCGGCACCCTGGCGCCCGGCGCCATCGCCGACACCGTGGCGTACATCAACCTCTACCGCTATCTGTGCGGCCTGTCGCCCCTGGCCGACGACCCCGACCTCAACGAGAGCGCCCAATACTGCGCCGTCATCCAGGACCAGCAGAACTTCCTCGACCACACCCCCGACCCCAGCGTGGACTGCTACACCAGCGAGGGAGCCAACGCGGCCAGCTCCTCCAACCTCGCCCTCGGCCCCACGCACCCGGCGCCCACCATCGACCTGTATATCGACGACTCCGGGGTCAGCTCCCTGGGCCACCGGCGCTGGATCCTCAACCCCTCCTACGGCCCCGCGGGCATCGGCCACGCGGGCAACGCGGGGTGCCTCTACGTCTTCTCCTGGTCCAACTCTGGTACCCCGGACTTCGTGGCCTGGCCAAACCAGGGCTTCACGCCGATTTCAGTCATTCCCTCGGTTTGGTCCTTTAGCTCCAACAACTACACCCTCAATGCGGGCACGGTGGTAGAGGTGGTTCGCCTCAGTGACACAACCTCCCTGTCGGTCAGTCTCTACGTGCCCCCCACGGGGTACGGCCAACCGGCCGTCGCTTTCTCCGCCAACGGCTGGTCCGCCCAGGCCGGGGAGACCTACGAGATCACCATCTCGGACACCAACGGCCCCATGGTGGTGTATCAGGTCAAACCGGTCTCCTGCCCCTAACGCCCATCCGACCTGGGCCACGACGACAGCATCTCCGTCCGAAATCACGGGTCGTTTCTGGTATGATGGTAGGGGGCTTGTGAAACAGCGCGTGTGAGGATGGTCATGTTTGCGACAAATCGGATGGGGTATTGGCTGGCGACGATCACCTTCGTGGTGACAATGAGCTTTGTGGCGTCCGGTTGCGCCAGTAGCAAGAAGGGGGACGACCCCGTCTGCGGGAACTCCATCATTGAGGAGGGGGAACAGTGCGACGACGGGGCACAAAACAGCGACCTGCAGCCCGACCACTGCCGGCGCCTCTGCACCGTTCCTCATTGCGGCGATGGGGTCATCGACTCGGCCGAACAGTGCGACGACGGCAACACCGTCGCAAACGATGGCTGCGGCTCCACCTGTCAGCGAGAGCCGGGCTGTGGCGACGGGATCATCGACCCGGGCGAGCAGTGCGACGACGGCAACCTGATCAACGGCGACGGCTGCAGCTTCACCTGCCAATTCGAGTTCGTCTGTGGGGACTCTGTGTGCGAGACAGAGAGAAACGAGAGCTGCGTCCTGTGCCCCGCCGACTGCTGCCCCTGCGGGGACGGTCAGTGCTTCTCAGGCCTCGGCGAGACCTGCGCCATGTGCCACGATGACTGCTGCCCGGACTGCGGCGACGGCGTGCTGGCAGCCACCGAGCAGTGCGACGACGGCAACCTCACAGACGGCGACGGGTGCAGCGCCGACTGCATCGACGAAGATGGCCAGGCCGACTGCGGCAACGGGCTCTGGGAAGCCGGCGAGGAGTGCGACGACGGCAACCTCACAGACGGCGACGGATGCAGCGCCGACTGCCATCGGGAATTCGTCTGCGGTGACGCCACTTGTGAGGCGGCCAATGGGGAGACCTGCCAGGTCTGCCCCGCTGACTGCTGCCCCGACTGCGGCGACAACGTCATCGACCCCGGCGAACAGTGCGACACCAACGCCCTGGGTCCGCTCGGATGCACAGACCTGTGCTACACCGGCGGCACCCTGACCTGCACCGCGTGGTGCACCCATGACACCTCCACCTGCACCGGAGCGGGCCCCTCCTGCGGCGATGGGGTGGCCGAGTGCGGCGAGGAGTGCGACGGCGACGACTTGTTGGGCCAGGCCTGTGGGAACTTCGGCTTCGCGGACGGATCCCTGGCCTGCACTTCGGGATGTACCATCGACACCAGCGGCTGCGGCGCCTCTTTGTACTACTCCATGGAGGACTTCGAAGGGGGGTGCCCGGCGGGCTGGACCCTGGGAGGCGACTGGCAGTGCGGAACCCCGTCGAGCACGGGCCCCTCCGCCGCCCACAGCGGCACCACGTGCCTCGGCACCGTGATCAACGGCAGCTACAGCAGCAGCCAAAACTACACCTCCTGCACGGCGGACTCCCCGGTCATCGCCCTGCCGGTGGGCGCCGAGCCCTACCTTTCCTTCTTCCTGTGGCTGTACACCGAAAGCAGCTTCGACGGCGTGAACGTGAAAATCTCCACCGACGGCGGGAGCAACTTCGAGCAACTGATGGACGTGGACCCTCCCTATGTGGGCACCCTGGACGGGCAAGAAGCCTGGTACGGCAACCAATCCTCCACCGGATGGCAGCGGGTAACCTCCGACCTGGCGTCCTACGCCGGCCAGAGCGTGGTGCTGCGCTTCGCCTTCAGGAGTGATGGCTCTTTTGTGTATCCGGGCGCCTACCTCGACGACGTGGCCATCATCCACGCGCAAACGATACCCCTCGTCATCACCACCTCCTCGACCTTGCCCGACGCCGTGGCCGGGGATCCTGTCGCGCAAACGATAGAGCGCACCGGCGGCAGCTCGGCGGCCACCTGGTCCATTATCGGCGGCACCAACCACGCCTGGCTCGCCATCGACGCGGCCACCGGCGTCCTGTCGGGCACTTCCGCCCCTGCCAACATCGGGCCGGTATCGGTGACCATTCGCGTACAGGAACCCGCCCTGCCGTCCAACTTCGACGCGCGCTCCTTCACCTTCACGGTGCTCACGCCCGATCCCCTCGCCATCACCACCCCCTCCACGCTGGCCCCCGCCTGGGTGACCGAGCCCTACACGCAGACCATCGAGCGGACGGGCGGATCCCTCTCCGCGGTCTGGTCCATCACCGGCGGCACCAACCACGCCTGGCTCGCCATCGACTCGGCCACCGGCGTCCTATCGGGCACTCCCAACCCCGGCGACCTCGGCGCCACCACAGTCACCGTCCGCGTACAGGAGCCCCTGTTCCCCACCAACTTCGACGAGGTGACCTTCGCCATCAGCGTGGGCGACCGCATCTGGGGCGAGGGCTTCCTAGGCGGCTGCCCCGCCGGCTGGACCTTCGGCGGCGACTGGGAGTGCGGTGCGCCCACCAGCGGACCCAACGCAGCCTACAGCGGCTCCAACTGCATCGCCACCTCCCTGGCGGGGAACTACAGCAACAACCAATCCTGGGCCACCGCCGTGGCGGACTCCGGGGTCATCGACCTGTCAACGGCATCGGCGCCCCACGTGAGCTTCCACGCCTGGGTCTACACCGAGGGCAACTCCTATGACGGCTTCAACCTCAAGGTGTCCACCGACTGCGTCAACTACACCCTCGTGACGGAGGTCTCCATCCCGTACAACCTCACCGTGGACGGACAGGACGCGTGGGGGGGCAACCAGTCCGGCCAGGGCTGGCGAGAGGTCACCGCGGATCTGTCCGGCTACGCGGGCCAGTCCATCTGCCTGCGCTTCGCCTTCCGCACCGATTCCTCGTCGACCTACGCCGGAGTGTACGTAGACGAGATCATGGTCGTCGAGGGGCTCTACATACCTCTCCAGATCACCTCCACCTCGCCGTTGGACGATGCCATCGCGGGCGGACCCTACTCGCAAACCGTGACCCGCACCGGCGGCGGTCCCGCGGCGCAGTGGTCCATCACCGGCGGCACCAACTACGCCTGGCTCGCCATCGATCCATCCACGGGCGAGCTCACCGGCTCCCCCGACCCCTCGGACGTGGGCGCGGTGTCGGTGACCCTGCGCGTACAGGAGCCCTCCCTGCCGTCTAACTTCGACGAGCAGATCTTCACCTTCAACGTGGTAACGCCCACCGCCCTCTCCATCACCACGACGTCCCCCTTGTACGACGCCTTCGTGGGAGAGCTCTACTCCCAGACCATCGAGCGGTCTGGTGGCAGCAGTGGTGCCCAGTGGTCCATCACCGGCGGCACCAACCACGCCTGGCTCGCCATCGACCCGACCACCGGCGTCCTATCGGGCACTCCCAACCCCGGCGACATCGGCGCCACCAAAGTCACCGTCCGCATACAGGAGCCCCTGTTCCCCACCAACTTCGACGAGGCGACCTTCGACATCAACGTGATCGACCGCATCTGGGGAGAGGGCTTCGACGGGGGGTGCCCCGCCGGCTGGACCTTTGGCGGCGACTGGGAGTGCGGTGCGCCCACCAGCGGGCCCAACGCGGCCTTCACCGGCCCCAACTGTATCGCCACCACCCTGGCGGGGAACTACAGCAACAACCAATCCTGGGCCACCGCCGTGGCGGACTC